>JADFGZ010000016.1 GCA_022567475.1 Acidobacteriota bacterium
TATTCGAACATTCCAGAGGAGACCATCTACTTCGTTCACCGGCTCCACAAGTTCTGGGAACCTGTTTTCCTTCTGAATATCTTTCTCAACTGGGTGATTCCTTTCCTGGTGCTTCTGCCCCGGTCTGCCAAACGAAATCCAGCGGTATTGGGCAAGGTCGCCATCGTCATGCTGGCGGGCCGGTGGTGGGATGTCTATCTGATGATTTTCCCTCCCCTTGTAGGTTCGGCTCCGGTTTTTGGAATTTGGGAGGTAGGCGCGATCCTTGGAGCAGTGGGGCTGTTCCTGATCGTGTTTCTTCGCGCCGTGCGGCAGGCGCCTCTGGTTCCGGTAAATGATCCCTATTTAAGCGAAAGCCTCCAATATCATAATTAAACTCGCTGGAGGAAAAATACATGAGAAAATACGGTATCCGGTCTTGAACCGGCGCCCCGGCCCTCTTCCCATAGGAACCTGATCTAGTGTCCCAGGCAGCTTCGCCTGGAAACTTGCGCCTGTGGGGATGCTCCATTCCAACTTGATCCATCCTGAATAGCGAGGCAAAAATGAATCACCCAACCTGCTGGAAGCAATTCGCGATTTTTAGCATCTTTATATTTATCTCGGTCACCGGTTTGTTTTCCACCTCCGGGCTGGCGCAGGGCAACGAGTATGATTCGCTGATTCAAAGGCTCGCCCAATTGGAACAGCGGCAGGCTGCGCTCGAACAGGAGAACCAGAGCCTGCGGGACCGGCTGGCGAGCCTCGAAAGCGCCGGCCCTGCCGGGAGCGGGTCTCTGCCGCTGCAGGCAGCCGCAACCGCCCCAGCCGCGCCGTCGGAAGCTCCTCCGCAGCGGGTCACGTTCGGCGCCCAAATCAGATTTCGTCCCGAATCCCGCAGCAACTTCACGGAAACCAATCCGGTGAATAACGTCGTGCTGCAACGCGTCCGGCTCAATGCCCGCCTGCGGCTGAGCGAGAACCTCTCCGGCCTGGTCCAGTTGCAGGACTCGCGTCTCTGGGGACAGGAAGCCTCTACGGCGTCGAACGAGTTCAACATTGACCTGCACCAGGCCTACTTTCAGTTGGACCAGTTCCTGCATCCGCGGCTGAGCCTGCGGCTGGGCCGCCAGGAGGTGAGCTACGGCAACCAGAGGCTCGTCGGCGCGTTTGGCTGGAACAACATCGGCCGGTCATTCGATGCCTTGAAGCTGACCTATGCCGCGCCGCAGTGGTCCTCGGATTTTCTGTTCAGCCGCGTGGCCGACCGCCGCAACTCGAACCGTGGCGACGGCAGCCAGGACTTGATCGGGCTGTATACCCGCATCGGTCCCAGCGCCTCCGGGATTGGCCTGGAACCCTATGTGTTGTATCTGCGGGATGGGCGGGAGATTGGTGGAGAAACCGCTGCTTCTCTTCCGGAGGCAACGCGGATCGTAACGCTCGGGTTCCGGCACTTCGCCGCTTTCCAAAGCGGTTTTGGGTACGACATGGAGAGCGCCTACCAAGCGGGCCAGCGGGGTCCCGATACGCACCGGGCCGCAGCGGTGGCTGCCAGCGCCCGTTACCGGTTTGCTGCGCGCTTCTCGCCGGAGTTTGGTTTTGAGTATGACTTTGCCACCGGAGACAGCGACCCGCAGGACGGCCGTTCCGAAGAGTTCCACAACCTTTTCCCCACCAACCATCTCCACTATGGCTATGGGGATTACATGGGGTGGCGGAACATGCAGGACTTCAAACCCTACTTCGCCTTCCGGCCCCGGGCCAATGTCCGCGCTGAGGTGAGCTATCATCGCCTGCTGCTCGCCGAGGAGCGAGGCGCTTGGAAGAACGCGGGCGGCAAGGTGCTGGGATTCGACCCCACCGGGCTGCTCGGCACCGACCTGGGGCACGAAATTGACCTGACGCTTACTTTTCCCCTTTATGAGCAGGTCAGGATGCTGGCAGGGTACTCGGTGTTTCTGCCGGGAGCGTTTGCGCGCGGCACCCAGGGGTCACAGGCCTCTCAGTTCGGTTACTTGCAAACTTTGGTGACGTTCTAGCTTTTTCCGGAAAAATTCACTTTCTTGCGGGATCAGTTTTCGGAGTGGAGGTCAGCTTGCGCCCTCACACAAAGACCAAGGCGCAGGCAACACCGACAACAAAGACAGCGGCGGTGGCTACGATCAGTTTTCCGGCGCGAATGAAGTCTTGATGGCTGCCGCCTTCCGTGTCGGATTCCTCGCCCAGCCAGACCTCCGTAACCAACCGGCCGCGAAGCCATATGGGACCGGCGAGCCGGCGTTCGAGCGCTCCGGCGGCGGCGGCTTCGCTCCATCCGGAATTCGGGCCCGGCACCACCGCGTGCTGTTGCCAGCCAATGCGCCAAGCCTTCCGGCTGGAGCAGCCTGGGATCACCGCAGCGGCAATTCCCATCAGCGCCCAGGTCACGCGCGCCGGGACGAAGTGAAGCAGGTCGTCCGCGCGAGCGCCACACCATCCGAACAGCAGGTAGCGGGGCGTCTTAAAGCCCACCATCGAATCCATGGTGCTGACCAGCTTCAGCAGAACCACCCCCGGCAATCCCAGCAAGGCGTACCAGAAGATCGGGCTGATAAACCCATCGACGAGGCTTTCGCTCATGCTCTCGATGGCGGCTCGCCGGCAGGCCGCAGCATCCATGGAGCCGGTGTCACGGGCGACCAGATTGGCAGCGGCCTCGCGGGCCGCCGTAAGGTCGCCGGACTGCGCGGCGCGGTCAATGGCCATGCCGTGCTTCAGCAGGTCGCGGAGGGCGATCATGTGGAACAGCATGAACAGATGGAACCCATAAGCGGCTGCGCGGCTCACATTTGCCAGAAGCAGCGCCAGCAGGCTTGTGCCCCCCACCCAGATTAATGATAAAAGCAGGAAAAGAAGAACCCCGCCAAACCGCCCGTCCAAACCGCCCGCGCGCAGGAGACGTTCCAGCCACCCGAGCGACGCTCCCAGGAGGCGGATGGGATGCCATCTGTAGGTTGGATCTCCGAGAATCGCATCGACGCCCACCGCCGCCAGCAACAGCAGCACGCCGGGCTGGAGAACGCTCAGCTCCACTTGGTTTTCCATCCCAGGGCAAGGGCTTCAACCACCACCGCGGCCGGGTTTTGTTCATCGACGGAAAGCTGCCTCCAATAGTCCGCCCAACGGTCGGGTTTGGCGGCCAGCGCGCTGGCGATGTTCGCCGCTTGCTGCCGGAGAACCTCCCTGGCGAGCCCGGAAGGGAGTGTTCCGTAGTTCACGCGGTCGAGCACGGCGGCGAAGGCGTAGGCGCAGGCAGCCACCTGCGGATCGTAAAAAACGGCCTTGTCGTTTTGCTGCAACAGGGCCAGGTCTTGGGGTGACAACAACGGGGCGATTCGCTCCAGCAGTCGGTCTCGCGTCAACCCGAAGCGGCTTAACGCATGAAAGATGCTCCTGGTGTAGGACGCCTCCAGACCGTTCTGCCAGCGGAGGGCTTCTTTGGTGGCCCCCAGCACTGCGCGGCCAATCATCTCGCCGAGCTTGCCGTGCTGGCTGGTCGATTCCTTCGGCGTTCTGTCGGTGTCCAGCGGCGCGGCAATCGAGTATTGGTCCGTGCCCGTGCCGGTTGCCAGGTGTTCGGAGTAGCGGCTCGATACGGCCAGCTCTTGCAGCGCGGCGGACTTTGCCTCGGTCATCGTGACCACCGCGCGCGCCTGAGCCGCCGGAGTCAGCGGCCAGTTGAAAAAAAGCATGGTGTTGATCGTGCCGGCGTAGGCGTGGAGCTTTTGCCATCCGCTGTCGGTCTCAACCCAATGGGCCGGGTCGCCGGCGCGAACGGCGTTGCCCTCCACCCCTGCCGTGACCACGGCGTCGACGGCGAGTTTCTCATAACTTTCATTCCGGTGGACGGCGTAGCGCATGTTCGCCGCCGTTCCCATCAGCGCCACCTCGTCGGGAGGAAGGCCCAGCTCCCGGCAGACCTGGTTGTGGTAACCGAGCTGGCCCAGCTCGCCGAGCAGGACCTGACGCGCGGCATGGCCCGCGCCTTCGCAACTCTGATGATTGACCACATATCGAACGGATTCATTCTGTCCGCCGCCGTGGGCCGAGGTGCTGAGCACGCGGTGAGGTCCCTGAAGCTCGCCCAGCAGGAACCGTCCGGCACGGCGGACAACGAAACTGCGGCCCTGGCAGATGATTTCATGACCAGCTTTGTCGGTCATCGTGGCGTCATCCATAGCGGTTGATCCATTAGGTTGATTCCATAGGTCGATTCGGGACGACTGGCTGGAGTCCAGTATGATGCACCACGTTCGGGTTCGCGCTGGAAATTTTCAAATTCAGTTTGGGCCTTGACACCGGGATCGGTCTCACGGTAGCCTTGCGTCGATTGACCTTGGGCGCCCGTTTTGGGCCCAACAGGGAATTCCGGTGAGAAACCGGAGCGGTCCCGCCACTGTGAGTGGTGAGCTAGACCCAACAAAGCCACTCGGATCACGGATCCGGGGAAGGCTGGGTCAGCGTTGATGGGAATTATATCCCGTCTGAAGCCACGAGCCAGGACACCTGCCCAGGGTGGAAGAGGCATGTTTTCCGCGAGGAGACGGATGAGTTGCCGCAGCCAGCCCTAATCAGAATCACAACGCCGAGACACCTGCCCGACCGAAGGCAAGCATACTTGTCTCAGCGCCCCGGTTTGTCCCTGGCTCTTGCACCCCTTTCCATGGTTTGTTCCCACGGCGAATTAGCGCCACGGTGAACCCCGCGCGGTAACGCGTGTCCCTCGGTGACGTGCCTCCTCAGTCAAAAGTTAAAACCCTGACGGGTTTGCGAGATGTGACCATGAAGTTGCAGCGAAGATGGCAGCCATACGCGGTAACACCCGTCCGGCATTCACACGAAGGGATTTGGTGGATAGAGCTATGCAAATGAAGAAACGCATTGTGGGAACGATTTTTGGTTTGAGCAGCCTTGTTTTCCTATATTCGGCGCTCCTATGGGGGCAGTCTGCAACCGGTGTTCATGGCAGGGTAACTGATCCCGACGGGGGTGCCGTGCCCAGAGCGATGGTGCGCCTCTATTCACGCGGCGGCGGCGCGACCATCACCACCCGGAGCGACGAAAACGGAGCGTATCGCCTGGAAGCCGTCGCTCCCGGAGAGTACTTGCTCGAAGCCGAAGATCAGAGTTCGATGCTGGCGGTTTCGGAAGGTATATTGATATGGCCCGGCGATGATCTCAATCACAACATCGAGTTGAAAATTCGCAGCCTGCGCACCGAAGTGCTCGTCACCGCGTCGAGCACGCCGTTGCCGCTGGACGAGGTGGCCAAGGCCGCAGACGTTGTGGACGGCAGCCAGATCAGCCGCCGCGCGGAGTTTTCCCTTGCCGAGGCCATTCGCAACGTTCCCGGCGTGCGCGTGCGGCAGAACAGCGGGCCGGGCAGTTTCACAACCATCCAAAGCCGTGGCCTGCGCAATCAGGACACCGCCGTTCTCATCGACGGGTTGCGCTTCCGGGACGCGGCCAGCATCGGAGGAGACGCGACGGCGTTTTTCCAGGATATGCTGATCGTCAATGTAGACCGGATTGAAATCGTTCGCGGCTCGGGGGCGTCGCTCTATGGCACGAACGCGATGGGCGGCGTCATCAACGTGGTGACGGAGCAGGGTGGCGGAAAGACGCATGGGGAGGTTTCGGCCGAGGGCGGCCAGCTCGGCATGCTGCGGGGCGCGGCGCGTATCGGCGGCGGGATCGGCGATTTGGACAGCTTTGTTTACAGCGGTGGGATTACGCACCTCAACGTCACCGAAGGGGTCGATGGTTTTGATCCCTACCGCAATACCAGCGGCCAGGGATTCGCAAAGTACAATTTTACGCCGAACGTTTCCTTGAGCGGACGGGTCTGGGCCAGCGGCGCCTTCGCGGCTTTGAACGAGAGCCCCACGTTTACCGACGCAATTCTCGCCAACCATCCCGCCGGCGGCGTGATTCCCGCCATCGGACTTTCTGATCAGGAACGGGAACGATTCGAGCGGGGCGAGCCGTTCAGTCCGGGGAACGCCACGTTTATCCCTGCCTACAACGACCCGGACAATCACCGGGCGGCTTCCTTCTTTTCCGGGGCCGTCATATTCAACCACAGGCTCAGTCCGAACAGCTCCTATGTCATCAGCTATCATGGCGTCGATACGAACCGCGCCTTTCGCGACGGCCCGGCGGGCCAGGGCTCATTCGATCCCATCTTCTCGAATGAGAGCCTCTTCAACGGCCGCATCGACACAATTCAGCTCCGAACCGACAACCGCATCGGAAAATTCAACCTGGTGACGGTCGGATATGAGTTCGAGCGCGAGGAGCACGTCAATGCCACGACCGACGAGAATCCTGATCCCGCCCTGCGACCCATCAGCGGGATCGAACTGAAACAGCGGAGTCACGCCCTCTTTGTGCAAGATCAAATCCGCCTGGCCGACGGACGTTTGCAGATCGCTCTTTCCGGCCGCATGCAGTCGTTCGATCTGGACACTCCCCGGTTTACCGGCAACGCGAACCCCTATGCAGATGTCAGTTTGGAATCGCCGCCGGCTGCCTATACCGGCGATGCCGCCGTCGCTTATTTCTTTCGGTCCACCGGAACCAAGCTCCGGGCACATATCGGCAACGCCTACCGAGTTCCGTCCGCCTTCAACCGCTTCGGCGGGTTCTTCTCTTCTTTTTCCAACTCCTTCAGCTTTTTTGGCGACCCGCGCTTGAGCCCGGAAAGGTCAATCGCTTTCGACGCAGGCATTGACCAATGGTTGTTCAACTCGAAGCTGCGGCTGAGCAGCACGTTCTTCTACACCAGCCTGCAAGAGATCATCCTGTTTGACTTCGGCGTCATCGACGCCTCGACCGACCCGTTTGGCCGCTTCGGAGGGTATCGCAACGGCGGCGGCGGACTGGCTCGCGGCGTGGAGTTCAGCCTCTCCGTCGCGCCGGCATCCGCGACGAGTTTCAACTTCTCCTATACCTACACGAATTCCGACTCTCGCACGCCGACCGTGCCGGGGACGGATTTTTTCAAGGTCTTGGGCCAGTCGGACCACATGTTTACCCTTACGGCGACCCAGCGTGTGGGACGGCGCTTCGATGTCGCTTTCGACCTGTTCGCCGTCAGCGACTACTCCCAGCGCCTGTTCGGGGCGGACGGGCGCTTTGTCTTTGACGGGCCCGTGAAGGCGGACGTGGTCGCGAGCTACACCGTCCCGGTTGCGAATGGACATCAGATGAAGTTCTACGGGAAGGTCGAGAACGTTTTTGACAACAACTACTTTGAGGGCGGTTTCAACGCACCGGGCATCTGGGCCATCGGCGGGGTGAAGTTCAGCTTCTAGAGCAATTTCATAGTTGCTGTATAGCTTTCCAGAACGCTCGTGAAGCCCCAGAGGGGCGCAAGAGTTTAGCCCACGGCGTCAGCCGTGGGTGGGGAAGGCCACGCCGGACCAGCCCCGGAAGGGGCGAAAGAAGAGGGACGGAGCGTCTTTCGCCCCTCTGGGGCTTGGGGTAATATCGGTTCCCGTTGTCCCAGGGCTCACGCCCTGGGCTAGGTTCTGCCGCCCTTGCAGGGCTGTGAAGCGCTCTACAACAATTCTGAAATTGGTCTGAGGGAGGCCGGTATTTCGGCAGAGGTTCTCATGAGCAATAGGAACGTCAATCCTTCCGCGAACATCAGCCGGGCGTGGCTGCTCGGTTTGATTGCGGCAATCACCTGCGCTGCAGCGGTGATCGCTGTGATCGGGGACTATGGCGGAAAGCTCCGGCTTGCCCCGGTTCGTCAGACGGTCCGTCGGGAACAAGCAACGGGAAGGCGCGAGTTTCCCAGAACCGCGACCGACGCCAGCGGCGCCGAACTGATTCTTCCGGCGCCTCCGCAAAGGATCGCCTCGCAAGCGCTGGCGACCGACCATCTTCTTTTTGCCACCGTGCCTCACGAACGGATAGTCGCCGTCAGCCAGTTCGCCATCGACTCCAGCTACAGCAATATCGCCGGCATCGTTCGCCAACTGTCTGTGGCGATCGCCTCCGACACGGAGTCGGTCTTGCGGTTGAGGCCGGACTTGTTTTTCGCATCCCACCGCGCCCGCGCTGACCACGTGGATCTGCTTCGGGCGGCAGGCACCCCGGTCTTCCGGGTCAGGACCCTCTACGAGAACTTGGAACAAGTCAAAGAAGCCCTGCGGTTGGTCGGTTATTTGACCGGCGAGGACGAAGCCGCCGCCGTCAAAATTGCCTGGATCGAGGAGCAGGTCCGCGCCGCCCGGAGCCTGCGGCCCGCAGATGCGCCGAAGCTCCGGGTGCTGGTGCTCACGGCGTTCTCCTATAGCTACGGCCAGGGCTCCTTGCTGGGAGACATGATCGAACAGCTCGGTGAGATCAACGTGGGCAGCGAGCAAGGCCTGAGTTCCTATGAAAAGATCGGCAGCGAGCAGGTCGCCGCATGGAACCCGGACTGGATCATTTCCGGAGCGAATCCCGGAGAAGAGAAAACACTTCGGAACAGGCTGCTCGGCGACGCGGGCGTGGCTGCGACGACCGCGGGGAAAACAGGCCAGGTGCTGGTGGTCGAGAATCGCTTCTTCGCCAGCATGTCGCACCATGCGGTGCATCTGATGCGGCAGTTGGCTGAGGCCATGTACCCCTAGAGCAGGGAGGAGCCCGGGGAGGAGCGCGGGCCGCCGCGCTGACACGGTGAGCAGGGAACGGAACAGGAATCAGAATATGGCTCAGAACATGGATCAGATTGCCGCGACTCGGGAGCGCCGTAATTTACTCCCCCACACTGGGCTCCCCAACACTGGGCCGTTCCACATCGTGGCCAGGCTCCGCCGGAAGGTGGCCCCGTACTTTATATTTATCTTCGCCGTTCTTGTTCTGAGCGCGGTTGCGGGCGTCGCCATCGGCAGCACGCACATCGACTGGACGGTCATCCTGCGCGTTGTAGCCGCACGGCTGCTGCCGGAAGGGTGGATTGATCTCTCAGGCGTCAGTGAGGCGGAACAGGTGATTGTCTGGCTGATCCGCGTGCCGCGCGTCGTTGTGGCCGCCATCGCCGGAGCAGCGCTGGCCGTGGCTGGAGTCCAGATGCAGGGGCTGTTCCGCAACCCCTTGGCGGAACCGAGCGTCGTCGGGGCCAGCTCGGGCGCGGCGCTCGGAGCCGTCATCGCTTTTGTGACGGCGCTGGCGACACGGTCGGCGCTCTGGCTGCCGCTGTTTGCCTTCATCGGCGCATTGCTGGCGTTGTTTCTCGTCTACAGTTTTGCCACGCGCGCCGGGCGCACGCCGACCGCCACGCTCCTTCTGGCTGGAATCGCCTTGAGCGCGCTCATCGGCGCTATTTCCTCCCTGCTGATCTCGCTCAGCTTCGTCGACTGGGAGGTGGCGGGGAACATCATTTTCTGGATGATGGGCGGACTCGACAGCCGCACATGGATCCACGTTTGGATCTCAGCGCCGTTTGTTGCCGCCGGCATTCTGGCCGCCTTGTGGTTCCATCGCGATCTGGACCTGCTGCTGGCGGGCGAGGAAACATCCGCCACGCTCGGCGTCGAGGTCGAAACGGCCAAGCGCATCATTTTGACTACCGTCGCGCTGCTCACCGGCTCGGCGGTGGCCGTGAGCGGCGTCATTGGATTCGTCGGCCTCATTGTTCCCCACATGATTCGGCTCCTTCTCGGACCCTCGCATCGCGTGTTGCTGCCTGCAAGCGCCCTGACGGGAGCCACCTTCCTGATCGCCTGCGACCTGATCGCCCGGACGATCCATCCCCCCACGGAGATTCGCCTGGGGATCATCACGGCCGTGTTCGGCGCGCCCTTCTTTCTTTACCTGCTCCGGCGGCGGCGGAAGGAGATCGGGTACTTATGAACCGTTTAGAGCTGCAACAGGCAGGGATAGTGATGGAAGACGCCTGGCTCGTTCGCGGCGTTACGCTGGGGCTGGAGGCTGGCCGGTTGACGGCGCTCATCGGCATGAACGGCTCCGGAAAATCGACGATTCTCCGCCTGCTGGCCGGGCTGTGGCGTCCGAGCGAAGGGCAGGCACGGCTGGACGGCCAGCCGCTCCACATGCTTTCCCGGCGCGAGATTGCGAAACAAGTGACGTTCGTGGCCCAGGACGAGCGCCTCGATTTCGCCTTTACCGTCCAAGACGTGGTTGCCATGGGACGGCACCCCCACCTGGGCCGTTTCAGCCGCGAGGGTCGCGAGGACCGCCAGGCGATCCAGGACGCCCTGGAGTGCGCCGATGTCGCCCATCTGGCCGGACGTTTTGCGAACGAGCTCTCCGGCGGTGAAAAAAAGCGCGTTCTGCTGGCCAGAAGTTTGGCCACGCAGGCGGACATTATCCTGCTCGATGAGCCGACCTCCCACCTCGACGTGGAGCATGCGCTGGAGATACTTGAACTCTGCCGCAGTCTGTCGGAAGCGGGCAAGACGATTGCGATGGCCATCCACGACCTGAACGCCGTGAGCCGGTTCGCGGACCGCGTGGCCGTCGTTCATCAGGGCCGGCTGCACGCGGTGGACGACTCGGCTCGGATACTGACGAGCGAAACCATCGAGAAAGTCTTTGGCGTCGAGGCCGAGCAGGCGCGGACGCCGGGCGGCGAGAGCGTTTTCATCTTTCATCGTCATCTTTCATCGGCATCTTCCATCGCCGCCGCGAAGCCGCCGAAGTAAGCAGCCATCGGGGCGGCGTAACGGAAAGTGGACGAGTTCCGGCAGGCGCCGATCCGGTTACCCGCAAATGTCTGCGAAGCGAATCCTGATTGGAGGCACAGCCTCCCACGTTGGCAAGAGCTGGATGGCGACCGCCCTCTGCGCATGGCTGCGGCGGCGCGGTGTTCGCGCAGCCCCGTTCAAGGCGCAGAACATGTCCAACAATTCCTACCCCTGCCCGGGAGGAGGCGAGATTGGCCGGGCCCAAGTTGCCCAGGCCGAGGCCTGCGGGCTGGAACCCTCGGTGGATATGAACCCGATTCTGCTCAAGCCCTCCGGTGAGACCGAATCGCAGGTCGTCCTCCAGGGAAAGGTTTGGAAGACGCTTTCGGCCCGGGAGTATTATGAGCACCATGAGTTTCTGGCGTCGAAGGTGCAGGAATCTTTTGACCGCCTCGCTTCCCGTTACGAGTTCATCGTGATCGAAGGGGCCGGAAGCCTGGCGGAGTTGAATCTCCGGCGGAGCGACCTCGTGAATCTGGGCCTCGCCCGGAAGCTCCGGGCCCCGGTGCTGCTGGTTGCCGACATCGACCGCGGCGGCGTCTTTGCCGCTGTCTACGGCACGATCGCTTTGCTCGAACCATCTGAAGCCACGCTTCTGAAGGCCTTCGCCGTAAACAGGTTTCGCGGCGACCCGGCGCTGTTTGCTTCCGGGGCCCGTCTGCTGGAAGCCAAGACCGGCAAACCCTGTCTCGGCGTTTTCCCCTACGCCGGCGAGATTCGCTTGGACGAAGAAGACAGTGTGGCGCTCAGTGTCGTGCTCGATTCTCCCGCATTCGATGCTCCAGCCCTCGGTTCCTCGAAGCAGCTTCCTTCCGATGCTTCGAGCGTCGCCACCGCCATCGCCATCCTCCGCCTGCCTCGCGTCTCCAATCTCACCGACTTTCGGCTGCTGCGGTGGGCCGAATGGATTGAACGTCCTGGCAACCGCCAGTACGGCGTCGTCATCCTGCCGGGAACCAAGAACACGGTCTCCGATCTTGCCTGGATGCGCCGCCAAGGGCTCGACGGCTGGGTTCGGGAACAGCACGCGGGGGGCGCGTTGGTGATTGGCATCTGCGGCGGATATCAAATTCTGGGAGAGCGGATCGAGGACCCTCTGGGGGTGGAGTCCGAACAGAGGAGCGTGCCCGGTTTAGGTCTTCTGCCCGTGGTGACAACACTGCATGAGAAGAAAACCACCGAGGTCGTAGAAGCCGTTACTGCGAAGGGAATCCGGTTCCGTGCATACGAAATTCACATGGGCGAGACGGAGAAGCTGTCACAGGCGGATTCGTTTGCAACCGTTGATAGACGCCCGGAAGGGATTCGCCGCAACCGGTGCGTGGGAACCTATCTGCACGGCGCTCTCGAAAACGCGGCGGTGGTGGAAGAACTCACGGGTTTCCGTCCGCCTCCGGCCCCTCCCAAGTCCCAAACTTATGAGCGGCTCGCAGATTGGTTTGAAGCTGCCGCTGACGTGAAGTTTTTTGAACAGACTTACCTTTGAGGCGGAACGCGAAGCGTATTTTGCCCTGCCCCCATATTCATCCCCGCTGCCGGAAACGATTCGGAACCGAAAAGT
Organism: Acidobacteriota bacterium; assembly: GCA_022567475.1. Lineage (GTDB taxonomy): Bacteria > Acidobacteriota > Terriglobia > 2-12-FULL-54-10 > 2-12-FULL-54-10 > JADFGZ01. The sequence goes on from JADFGZ010000016.1 coordinate 12,283, forward strand.
ATTTTAGAAAAACGGATCATAAGATACGCCGCTCGGACGGTGCTTGCACAGGCATGGTTTTCCTGTTATCGTTGGCATACGGTTCCCAACAGAGCAGGGTTTTGCGCACGGGATACATTCATACATAGCGAGAAAAGGCGGCTGTCCAGAGTTCCTCTCAGTAAATAGGCGCTGAGAAGACTGGGAATTACTTCAGGAGCCGAACCACTTGCTCAATCGCATGAAGCGGGGCATACACGGATGATGAGGCGCGTTGACTGGCGGGCGATTGCAATCGTTTCTGCTTTAGTGCTGCCAGTATGCTTCTTTATCCCGCTGCAAATATTTCTGAACAACATCATCGAATTCTCAGTAAGCTTTGCGCCATTGTTTTTGTTGTTCCTGCTCCTCTCGTCCGGTTTGATCGCGGTTTTATACTTGGCCGCTGGCAAGCTTTCCTCGCACATATTCTTGGCTTCCGTTACTTTTCTCAGCGCTGTGGCATTCATTGAATCCAGGATTTTTTTTGGTCTTGCACGACATGGACCCTTTGACGGGAATTTGATTGATTGGGAACCGCTGAGCACGCTTTCCTATGTAGAATTGACTGTAATCCTCGCTATTGCGATTCTGATTGCTGTATTCAGGCATCGCCAAGAGCTTTTCTACTCTATTTCACTCTTCATACTGCTATTTCATGGCATCGGGTTCCTTCACGCGACGATTACCAAGTTAGATGTGATTCAACAATCCGCAGGAAGCGATGAAGGCGGCTCCCCTTACTTTAGCGATTTTTATCGCTTGTCCAGAGAGCGCAACGTCATTCACATTGTGCCGGATGGCACCCAGGGTGCTCTGATGTACGAGATTTTGGCTTCTGACTTCGATCGATACTCTGAAGTGTTCGATGGTTTCACTTTTTTTAGCCGTGCTACCGGACGCTATCCACGCACCTTTGCTTCGATTGCATTTTTCATGACAGGCCGGGGCCCCGACCCTGAGACGGACTTTGTTCCATCTTTGCCTTTCACTCGTGAGTACAACAGGACGCTGCTCAATGAACATTCCCTCGTTAACACGCTGGCCGCGCATGACTTCAAGGCGTTCGGCTATCAAGTGAACAATCGCTATTGTGTAGGGCGTTACACGGCTTGTGCGGCTGGGGACATTTTCCACGGACGCACGATCAACTCGGGAAAAGCCGCCCACACGGGACGGACCGGACTTGACCTTTTGGATATCTCCTTATTTCAGGTCACGCCGGTTCTGATTCGTCGTTACATCCATAATGACGAACGGTGGTTTCTGTCCCAGCTATTGACAAGAACGCGTACCTATTCAGCCATCTTTGATCTGTTTCTCGAAAACATGACAACCGATGAGCGTCCTGGCTCTTACAACTATTTCCATGTTGCTGGAGGGCATGGGCCAGTGCTATTTGGCGAAAATTGCAACTACGTTGGAACGCGAAAACAGAACTACGAAAACATACGCGCCCAGGTCACCTGTTCCTTGTTGCAACTTGAGCGCTTGGTCCAAAAGCTCAAGCAACTGGGCATTTATGATGAAACTATGATCATCCTGCACAGCGATCACGGCAGCCCACAGCTCACCGCATCGTTGAACTCTGTGGGGGGCAGGGTTATACTCCCACATGTGAGTGGGCTTGCAAACCCTGCTATATTGGTGAAACTGCCAAAAATGCGGGGACCCCTAAGATTCTCACGTGCCCCAGTGAGCATAGGTGACGTCCCGGCGACGATCAACGGTGCTTTTGGACTGGATGGCGAATTCCCGGGTATTCCCATGTTTAGTCTTAATGAGACCTCCGAGCGTGAGCGCGTATTCCTTTGGTATGATCTTGAACAGGGAGGCCCAGCTGAAAATGATCTGGAGGCGCTTCCCAAGGTTGTGCGCTATCGCATTCGTGGCGATCTATTCAGCCGCGAAGGCTGGATTCTGCCTTCCCCATCCCATCTAGAAGAGGCTCCTGCGGCCTTGACAATGGATCACCCGCGCTTCTCGCGTTTCGCTCTGGGTTTCAGCAAGCTGGAGAACCACAGCCGGCCAGCGCGCTGGGTTGAGGGCGCGCTAGCCCGCGCCTATCTTTCTTTTCCGACTGAGGGCAGGGCTCAGCTTGTGTTCGACACCTACACGACTCCCAAGATCACAGGGCAATCAATGGAAGTTTCCGTCAATAACCTGATCGTCGCCAAATTGGATGAGCAAGACCTGGCTGGAAGCAAAAGGCACGTCATCCCCCTGCCGCACGACTTACCCCGCAGAAAGGTCAATGTTATCGAATTTGCTATGGGAAAAGCAGCAAAGATTGGTAACGATAGCCGCCTTTTGTCAGTGATATTCACCTATGTCGGGCTGGAACCGCTGGAGTAGCGGCGACGGAGAGCTTCCTATGGCCTGCGGCTACGTTTTCGCAGCAACCTAGGCCGGAGTTGGCGGATTTATGCTATGCTCTGTCCATCCCTTAGCCGGGCGATGCAGAGAGAGTGAAAGGTTTTCCACCGCGCCGGGAGCCGTATGGTATCGCCGTATGCAATAGACGTACGCAATCGCCGTACGCAATCAAAGAGGAAACACCAGTTTTTCGACTGCTTTGAGGTGCCCGAATGAAGCATTACCCTCACATGATTCTTGCCTTGCTGGCTCTGCTGGCCAACCCATTAGCCGCCCACGCATACATCGACCCGGGCGCGGGAAGCCTGCTGCTACAGTTGCTGCTGGGAGGCGTGGCCGGCGCATTCGTATTTTTCCGGCTGTTCAAGCAAAAGCTTTTCAGCCTGCTTGGCCTCGGGAAAGATGACCAGAAGAGTGATTAGTGATTCATGACCGCCTGGAAGCTCTGGTGCAAGGAATTCCGCGGTGAATGCAGCGTCATCATCATTATGATCTGCTACAGCGTATCCCGTTGCGGTTGACTCCCTTCCCCATGTCGTAATGAACCACCCCATCGACAATAGCCAGCGCTCGAATTTCCCGCCCCATCCTCACGGCCAGGCCCCGATTCCAGAAGGAAGTGATATCCAGGTGGACGCCGGCTCATTCCGCGACCCGGGGGGATTTATCTTTCGGAAGGATGGAAAGGTCTTCCGCGCCATCGGGCAGCATTCGCTGGAGGACTGGAACTGCTTCTCGGCTTCGCCCCTGTTTCAGGATTTGCAGAAAGATCGTCTGCTCATCCCCACTCATGCGGTAGCGGCGGATGTGCGCTCCGCGTTTCCGGAGCAGGCCGTAGGCGCAGGCATAGCCGTGGTCGAGCACGAGCGCGTTCCCTTTGTCTCCTACCCTTACGAGTGGCCGTTTGGGATGCTCCAGGACGCCGCCCTCCTGCACCTCGACATACTGGAAAGGTGCCTCTCGCACGATCTGATCCTCAAAGACTCCTCGGCCTTCAACGTCCAGTACCTCGGAGCCCGCCCCATCTTCATCGACGTTCTCTCGTTTGCCCGGCTCAACCCCGGGGAACCCTGGATCGGCTACAACCAGTTTTGCAAAATGTTCCTTTTTCCTCTGATGCTCCAAGCCTACAAACAAGTTCCGTTTCAAAGCTGGCTGCGGAGCGAATTAGAAGGCCTGGACCCGGCCACTTTCTCCCGGCTATTCGGAACGCTGGACCTGCTTCGCCCCGGAGTGTTCACGCACGTCTATTTGCAGGCACTGATGCAGAAGCGCCTGGCCGCGGCTCGCACCAGCGTACGCAGCAAAATCAAGGCAGCCGGGTTGCCGAAAAGTTTGATCGTCAACAACCTTCGCGGCTTGCGCCGCGTGATCCGCAAGCTGAAGGTGAAGGCAAGTGACTCCGCTTGGGCGGACTACACGCAAACGCACAGCTATAGCGATGCCGGCATGCGACAAAAGGAGGATTTCGTCCGTCAAATAGTGGCTGGCCGGAAACACCGTCTGGTGTGGGACCTGGGCTGCAACGTCGGCCAATTCAGCCGGGTAGCCGCCGAGCACGCTGGCTATGTGGTCGCCATGGATGCCGACCCGGTTACGGTGGAAGCCCTGTATCGAAACCTAAGGAAAGAAGGATGCCCGAACATCCTCCCGCTGGTGATGGACCTGGCTAATATTTCTCCCAGCCAGGGATGGGCGGGCAGCGAGCGCCAGTCCCTGCCGGACCGGGGCAAGCCGGATTTGGCTCTGTGCCTGGCTTTGATTCACCACATGGTGATCAGCGCCAACATCCCCGCAGAGTCATTCCTCGCCTGGTTGGCTGGCTTGGGGACTTCCTTGATTATCGAGTTCGTGGGCAAAGACGATCCCATGGTTCGCAAGCTTTTGATCAACAAAGACGACACCTACGACGACTATAGCCGCACGTCTTTTGAGAGTTGCCTGCGGCAGTTTTTCCGCGTGGAACGCAGCCTCGAACTCGCCGGCGGCACCCGCTGCCTTTACTACGCCACCCCGCATTCCGGCACGCCAGCGGTGCGTTGAACAGCTTGCAAAAATATCCTCAGGCCGTAACAAACCAACCAACAGAAACTCCGGGTTGCCTTCCTGTCCCCTTCACAAATCCTGAAGCAAGCCCGGGCCTGATGGTTTACACTCTTCTGCGAAACCGGAATCCCAAATCGCAAATCCCGGCCCAAGGAAGGCTTTGCCATGTTCCCAGCTATGTCCCCACCAGCTATGTCCCCGGATGTTAAAAAGCAAGCTGCGAAAACTCGACGTCTGCCATTTGTTCTGGCCTGTTTGTTCTTCTTCTGCTGCAGCACAGCCGCGCGCGCGGCCACGTTCGATCTCCAAACCGCGACGCTGGCCGACATTCAGGCCGCGATGGATGCCGGAGCGCTGACGTCGGAAAAGCTCGTCCAGCTCTACCTCAACCGCATCGAGGCCTACGACAAAAAAGGCCCGAAGATCAACGCGATGATTATGCTGAACCCGAGGGCGCTGGAGGAGGCGCGCGCTCTCGATGCGGAGCGAAAGGCCAGCGGGCCGCGCTCGCAGTTGCATGGCGTGCCCGTCGTCTTCAAGGACCTGGTGGATGTCGCAGGCCTTCCGACCACAGCGGGCTTCATCCCGTTCGGCGCGCCCGTGCCGGAGCGCGACGCGACGATTGTGTCCCGCCTGCGCCAGGCCGGCGCGGTCATGCTGGGAAAGGCGTCCACGGTGAACTGGTTCGGCAACGGCTTCGACGAGACGCACCCCATCGGCGCGACACTGAATCCCTACAATCTTCTGCACTCGCCGGGCGGCTCCAGCAACGGGAGCGGAGCCGGAATGGCCGCGTATTTTGCCACCCTCGCCATCGGCAGCGACACCAGCGCCTCGGTGCAGCATCCGTCGGCCAACAGCAGCGTGGTCGGTTTTGTCGGCACCCAGGGCATGGTCAGCCGCGCCGGCATTATTCCGCGCGGAGCGACGCAGGACCGCCCCGGCCCGATGGGCCGCAGCGTCTACGACATCGCGGCGATGTTTTCCGTCATGGCCGGGTGGGACGCCGAGGACCTCATCACGTTTCGCGCCATGGACCACTTCCCCCAGGACGACTGGTCGAAACGGCTCTCGCCCGCAGATATCCGGGGCAAGCGCATCGGGGTGCTGCGCGAGATGATCTACGAGGGTCCGATGCACGAGGAGGGCCGCGCGATTTTCGAGCAGGCGCTCGAAGACATGCGCCAAGCCGGCGCCTACGTCGTCGATCCGGTGCTCACGGGGCTGGACCTGAAAACAGAGACCCTCGGCAGGTGGAACCGCACGGCGGAGTACGAGAAGATCGCCTACACCAACGCTTACCTGGCGCGTCTCGGTCCTGCGGCGAAATTCCGGACCGTCGAGGAGATGATCGCGAAGGTCGGCGCGGACAAGGTCTCCCGCGGCATGGTCGCGGCGCTCAAGCTGCCGCCGCCGGATGAGAGCCCCGACTACCTCGCGCGCTACCGTGCCCGCGCCATGTTCATCGAGCTGGTCCACGACACGATGGATCGGTTCGCGCTCGACGCCATCGCGCTGCCGTATCGCACCAATCCGCCGGAGCGTCTGGATGGCCCCCGTCCGCCGGAATCGACGAACAACCTCACGTCCCACACCGGCCTGCCGTCGGTCATTGTGCCGGGCGGCTACACCAGGGAGAACCTGCCAATCGGCATCCAGATTTTCGGCAAACACAACACCGACCTGAAAATCCTGCAAATCGCCTATGGTTATGAACAGGCAAGTAAGCGCCGCAAGACTCCCGCAACTACGCCGCCGCTACCGGGCGAGCGGTTCGAATACTGAGGATTTCCTCTCCATACCAACACAAATAGCAGAACCTACAAATAGCAGAACCATGGATCCTCCTGAATACTGGCTGAATACCGGCTGGCTGCAAGTTCAGCTTCTCGCTGGCCCGAATTTTTGGTAGATTGAGGCCGTCCCGAAGAGGCTTTGCTCTGGCTATCGAGCCCTCGCTTCGGGACCTGCATTCCTGGCGGATTAAAAACTTGAGGTGGATATATGTCGCGCGGATTTCGCGTCCGAGAATGGGCCGGGGTGATTTCGTTGTTGTCGCTGGCGGTTGCTGTTGCCATGGGTGTGTTATTTACCGAAGAGTCGAGCCGGTCTGAACTCACCGCAGCATCCCGGGCGGCTTTGCGAAGTCCCACAGGCTACGCTCAATTGGTCTCGTATGAGTCACTGTCTGCAATGGGGCCTGTAATGAGGCCAGCAATGGGCGGGGAAATGTGCCAATGGATGCCCGCCAGCACCGGCGCCTTCTTAACGGCATCACTTCTACAGGCGGAAGCCACCGGCAGTAACCCAGGCCAGTCCTCCGGGCAGGACAGGGTCTCCATCGATGTGAACCGAGCCCCTCTGCGCACCATCCGGGACCCCAACCCGGCCTACAGCGCCATCGCGGTGGAGCCGGAAAGCAACATGCTGGTTGTGACGGACGAGAACCTGTTTCAAATCCTGGAATACGACCGCCTCGACAACACCCCCGCCAACGCCAGGATGACGGAGCCGAAACGGGTGATCGGGGGGAACCTGACGAAGGCGGAGATGATGTGCGGGGTCTACATTGATCCGAAGACCCTGGAAACTTACGTGATCAACAACGACACCCAGGATTGGATGGCCGTATTCTCCAAGGATGCTCGCGGGAATGTGGCGCCGGACCGGTATCTGGCGACACCGCACGGAACCTTCGGCATTGCGGTGGACGAGAGGCAGCAGGAAATCTTCCTCACCGTCCAGCACAGCAACGCGGTGGTGGTTTACCGCAAACTGGCCGAAGGGGAGGAGGCTCCGCTGCGGCGGTTGTTCGGAAACGATACGGAACTGGAAGACCCGCACGGGATTGCGGTGGACACAAAGAACAATCTCCTGTTTGTCAGCAACCATGGCAATGTGAGGTATCGAAACACGGGAGGGGAGGGCGATCTCCGAGAGACCGCGGCGCAGAATCCCCGGCGCATGCGGGGGTTTATCCGAGGCACCGGCAAGTTTGAGCCGCCCTCGATCACGGTGTATGGACGGGATGCGGAGGGCAACACCGCGCCGGTGCGGATCATCGAAGGCCCGCAGACCCGGTTGAACTGGCCCATGCACCTGGCGGTCGATGAAGAGCGCGGAGAGCTGTATGTAGCCAACGACATGGATCACTCGATCCTGGTGTTCCGCACAACCGATGAGGGCGATGCGGCCCCGACCCGCGTTATCAAGGGCCCCAAGACCGGCATCAAAAACCCCACCAGCATCGCGCTGGACCTGAAGAATGGAGAGCTGTGGGTCGCCAACATGGGGAACCATTCGGCCACCGCCTTCCCGCTCACGGCAAGCGGCGACGTGGAGCCGTTGCGGACGATCCGGGGCGGACCGGCCAACGAGGCGTCCCTGATGATCGGGAACCCGGGCGGCGTGGGGTATGACACCAAGCGGGAGGAGATTCTGGTGCCCAACTGAGTGGCCCACCCGCAGATTGCGACCTTCGCCAGGCTGGCGAAGGGGGGCGACGCCCCCACCAGGACGATTGCCGGACAAGCGACCAAGTTGAGCCGCACCATGCACGACATCCGGTACGATGCGGTCCATGACGAATTCCTGGTGACCAATCCCTTTGCCGGGGCGATTCTGGTGTTCCGGGGCGGGGCGGATGGAGAGGAAGCGCCGATCCGCATCATCCAGGGCCCCAGCACGATGTTGGAGAGTCCGGACCGGTTGGATGTCGATGCGGTGCACAACGAAATTTTCGTTCCCGAAGGCGATCGAATTCTGGTGTATCCCCGGGAGGGCAATGGCGACGTGGCCCCGATTCGGATGATCCGGGGACCGGACACGCAGTTGCGGAGCGCGGCCACGCTTTCCGTCGATCCTGTCCATGACCTGCTCATTGTCGGACTCAATAAGACGGACCGAACCGGAAGGGCTCCCAACGGCGCCCTTCTGGTTTTCCACCGCACCGACAACGGCAACGTGAAACCTCGCGGCGTGATCCGTGGGCCGAAGTCGGGGATTGTTCGGATCACTCAACTGGCGATCAATCCGCAACGCAAGCTGATCGTCGCCACCCAGCCCGGCCCCATTGAGGACATGGAGCCCGAAGGCGCGTTTATTGGAGTCTGGAGCATGGACGATAACGGAGATGTTGCGCCGCGATGGAAGATCCCCACAGGACCGACCAGCACGCTGAAGAAACCGCGCGGGGCGGTTCTGGACCCCAAAAACAAGGAGTTGATCGTGGCGGACATGCGGCTCAACGCCATACTGACGTATTATTTTCCGGAGATTTTCTAGGGGATATTTCGTTCAGCAGCTTGTTGAAAAACCATTCCGGCGTGTCATTCCAGCCCACCGCCCGAAGGCCACGGCGCCCGCAGGGCGGTCGCGGCTCGGATGGATTCACTCACAACGCGCTTTACACCAGCTTTGAAAATGTCTAGGGTTGACTATTATGAGTGCTGCCGAACGATTGCGAGAGCTGCTCAGTGGTCCCGACATCCTGGCAACACCGGGCTGCTATGACGCTCTTTCGGCAAGGCTCATCGAGCGTGCCGGCTTTCCTGTCGCCTTCATGAGCGGGTTCGCGGTCTCCGCTTCGCGGATTGGAATGCCGGACACCGGTTTGATCTCCTATGCCGAGATGGTGGATCAGGGCCGGAACATCTGCGCTGCCGTCTCCATACCCGTCATCGGCGATGGAGACACGGGTTACGGAAACGCCGTCAATGTGCAACGCACGGTGCGCGGCTACGCGCAGGCGGGGTTCGCGTGCGTGATGATCGAAGATCAGGCGTCGCCCAAACGCTGCGGACACACTCGCGGCAAACAGACGGTGAGCAGGGAAGAAGCCTTTGCGCGCATTCAGGCCGCCGTGGACGAGCGAAACGCCGGGGCTGACATCCTCATCATGGCGCGCACCGACGCCCTGGCCACGGAAGGGCTGGAGGAAGCGATTCATCGCGCCACAACGTTTGCGTCGCTCGGCGCGGACATCACGTTCCTGGAAGGGCCTCGGAATGAGGACCAGATGCGCGCATTCTGCAAGGCCGTGCCCGGCCCCAAAATGGCCAATCTTGTGGAGCAGGGAGACACTCCCCTGCTCAGCCCGCAAAAACTGCAAGCGATCGGCTACAAGATCGCTCTCTATCCCCTGACCCTGATGCTCGCCGGCATTCAATCCATGGAAAACGCATTGGCTTCCCTGAAGCGGGGCGAGAGTGCTGCGGGCATCGCCGATTTCCCCCACCTGCGCGAGATCGTCGGTTTCCCCGAGTACAACGAAGCCGAGAAGCGCTACGCCGGAGACTGACGCCGCACCGCTTGCAGCTTCGCCTAACCGAAACGGACCTTCCCACCCGCCAAGCTACAGCCGGGCGGTCCCCAGCCTGCGTGTGTTAAAATCATCTGTTCCGGGTATTCCCGCAGGAGGGTCAATATGGAACAGCCTGTCATTTTAAGCGCGGTGCGCACTCCCATTGGGCGGTTTCTCGGATCGCTGACGCCGTTGCGCGCCACCGAGTTGGGGGCGATTGTGGTGCGGGAGGCGGTCAAGCGGGCAGGGCTGGAGCCCGCGCAGGTGGAAGAGGCGATCCTGGGCAATGTAATTTCAGCGGGACAGGGACAAAACCCGGCCCGGCAGGCGGCTCTGCGGGCGGGCCTCTCCGAAAAAGTGGGCGCGCTGACCATCAACAAAGTTTGCGGGTCGGGTCTGAAGGCCGTGGGCTTGGCCGCGCAGGGAATCCAGGTGGGCGACATAGAGATTGCCGTGGCGGGCGGCATGGAATCCATGTCCAACGCGCCTCTCCTGTTGTCGAGAGCCAGGGAAGGACTTCGCCTGGGCGACGGGAAGCTGCTGGATGCCGCGGTTCACGACGGCCTCTGGGACGCCTTTGAAGACATGCACATGGGCAATACCGGCGAAGTGGTTGCCGAAAAGTACCGGGTCACGCGCGAAGAGCAGGATGAGTACTCCCTCAACAGCCACCGGAAAGCGGTGGCGGCCATCGAGGCTTGCCGCTTTCAGTCGCAGATCATCCCCGTTTCGGTTCCGAAAAAAAAGGGCCAGACCGTCCTGTTCAGCACGGATGAATGTCCGCGTCCGGAGGCGAGCCTGGAAACGCTGCGAAAATTGAAGCCGGCCTTCAAGAAGGATGGGACCGTTACCGCCGGCAATGCCCCGGGAATGAATGACGGCGCGGCGGCCCTGGTGGTGACATCGGAAAGCGCGGCCTCCCGATTGGGCAAGCAGCCTTTGGCGCGCATCATGGGGCAGACGGTGAGCGGCATCGCTCCGGCCCTGGTGATGATGGCGCCGCTCGAAGCGGTGGAGAAACTCCTGAAAAAGGTGGGATGGAACCGGGACGAGGTGGACCTGTACGAGCTGAATGAAGCCTTCGCCGTGCAGGCGGTGGCGTTGATCCGCGAGCTGCGGCTCGATGCGGAGAAAGTCAACGTCAATGGCGGCGCGGTGGCGCTGGGCCATCCCATCGGCGCGAGCGGCGCGCGCATCCTGACCACGCTTCTCCACGAAATGATCGCCCGCAACGCGAAGCGCGGCATCGCCGCCCTCTGCCTCGGCGGAGGAAACGCGGTGGCGATGGCCGTCGAGCGCTGAAAAGACTCTCGGCCACAGAGGCACAGAGCGCACAGAACTCTGGAAGCCAGGGGTCAGACTTGTCCCGAGCGGAGCCGAGGGGAGACAGAAGTCAGAATAGAATGCGGAAGATCTGCTTCTGGCTGCTGTCTCCTTACTTCTGACTGCTGACTTCTGAATTCCGACCCCCAATCAAATCCATGAAGGCTATCCAGATTCACCAGTTCGGAGAAGCGGAGGTGCTGCGCTACGAGGATGTCCCCGAGCCCCGGCCAAAAGAGGGCGAGGTTTTGGTGGAGGTGAAGGCGGCGGGCGTGAATTATGCCGACATCCTGACCCGCCGGGGCAAGTATTCCCAAAAGCCTCTTCCCTTTGTGCCCGGTTTCGAGGCCGCCGGGGTAATTTTAGAGACCGGCAAGGGCGTCGCGGATTGGAAGCCGGGTCAGCGCGTGATGGGCACGGTTTTGCGCGATACATCCGGGTGCTACGCCCAGAAGGCGGTCATGCCGGGGTGGCTGCTGCTGCCCGTGCCGGAGCAGTTCAGTTTTGAACAAGCCGCGTCCTTTTCGGAAGTCTTCGTCACCGCCCACCTTGCCCTGCACGTCAACGGCAGGCTGGCGAAGGGCGAAAGCGTGCTGATCCACGCGGCCGGAGGCGGGGTGGGCACCGCCGCCGTGCAGATGGCCCGCGCCATGGGCGCGCGCGTCTTCGCCACAGCCAGCACGGAGGAGAAGCTCGGCAAGGTAAAACAACTGGGCGCGGACGTTCTGATCAACTACTCCAGCCTGGATTTTCTCGAAGAGGTAAAAAAACATACCGACGGGAAGGGCGTGGATGTGGTTCTGGAATCGGTCGGCGGCGAGGTCTTCGATAAGAGCCTGAAATGCCTGCGCCCCTTGGGACGGCTGGTGGCCTACGGAACTTCTTCCGCCCAGGTGGCGGCGGCCCGCATCCCCGACTTGATGGCGGGAGCGATCAGCGTCGCCGGTTTCAGCTACGGCTTTCTTACGGTGGCGCGTCCGGACGTGATCCGGCAGGCGATGCGGGCGGTAATGGAGTTGCTTTCCCAGGGCAAGATTCGCCCCGTGCTGGGGCACACCTTCCCGCTCGCACAAGCCCGCGCCGCGCACGAGTTGATCAGCAGCCGCGCCAGTTTTGGCAAGGTGGTGCTGGTTTCCTGAACCACTTTCAGGGTTGGTGTAAAGTTAGGTTGTTGGTGAATCCATCCGAGCCGCGCGCGTGAGCAAGCGGACCCATCGACCAGTTTTGCAACAACCTCCTCAAGGAGGCTGTCGCCGATCGGTTGCAGGCGACGGCGGAGGAAACGGAGCGGGAATCTACCCTCCCATCGGGGCGTAGTAACCTTTGCGGGCCCGCACGCGGAGTCCTCGCCGTGTCGCTTTCACCTGAATTTTCCGGAAGCTCCCGTCGCGCGCCGCATTGGTAGGAGAGTATCCCAGGCTGTACTGGCTGCGCAGCTCGCTGGAGATCTGCTCGAAGGCTCCTGACAAGTCTTTATCACTCCGGATGTTGAATACCCTTCCGCCGGTCTCTTCCGCCAGCTTCTTCAGGGTGGATTCGCCCGAGTAACCGAAGCTGCCGCGGCCATAAAAACTGCGGTCGACGAAGAGTATCCCGTACAGGATGGCGTCGTTGCGTTGCGCCGCTTCGATGGCCTCCTCGCGCTTCACCCGGCTGCCCTGGTCCTGCCCGTCGCTAATCAAGATGAGGGCCTTGCGGCCCACCTCCGGCGCCAGCACCTCGCGGGCGGCCAGATAGATGGCATCGTAGAGATGGGTGCCGCCCCCTCGCACGCTGGGGAACGGGCCTGGCATGCCGCCTCCCCCGTTGATCCGAATCTCTCCCAAGGCCCGGCGTAAAAAGTCCACGCTGCCGGTGAGGTCTTGCAGCAGGTCCACGTTCACGTCAAAGCTCATCAGGAAGGCCGCATCCTGTTTGCCGAGCACCTGCTCGAAGAATGCGGCGGCGGCGCGGCGCTCCTCCGGGATCAAGCGTTGCTGGCTGACGCTCGAGTCCACCAGCAGCCCCAGCGTCAGCGGGAGCTTGGTCTCCTGCGTGAAGTAACGGATTTGCTGCCGCTTGCCGTCCTCGCGCAGCTCGAAGTCCGACCTTTGCAGATTGGAAATCAGCCGCCCTTTGCCGTCCCGGACCGTGCAGAGCACGTTTACGACGGACACATCTACTTTGATGACCCCGGCGTCATCAGATTGCAGAACGGTGGATGGCGAATCTGTCTGCTGAGAAAAGGCCGCACTGGCCAAAAAGGCCGCGCTGGACAGCAGCAACAAACTCAAACAGAAAACTCGGAGACTTCGATGGGTTTTGCGATGCTTCACGGCAGACCCCCTTACCTACTTATTCTAACCCAGCCGGATGTCGCCAGTTGCGGTGATTCGCTCATCACACCGCTTGCGAAAATTCAATCAGGAAGCTTCTTTCGGCAGGCTTCCATCCGCCAGCTTCAGGAGCCGGTTCGGGTAATTATATCCAACAACTCCAATTGCAGTCTCTCTTGATTCATATAGTAGTTGCGTTCCAGGCGGAAGGCCAGGTCGAAGCTGAAACTGGGGCCGGAGCCGCCGTTGGTCAGCTTCTCCATCCATGCCCCCTTGCGCCACCCAATCGCATCCAAGACGCGGCCTTGCTGGGAGACTTTCATCTTGAGGTGTTTGCCTTGCAGCAGGCGCGGGCGGCCCGACACCTGGACGTCTCGCGTGGAAAAGACAGGCCGGGGGTTTCCGTATCCATGGGGAGCCAGACGCTCCAGCTCCTCGACCATCTTCGGAGAGATATCCTCGAAACGGATTTCCGCGTCCACGTTCATCTCCGGCTCCAACTCATCAGGGCCGAGGCGTCCGGCGGCGTACTCGTTCAGCCTCCGTCGCAACTCCTCAATTCTCCCCACAGGTAGGGCAAAGCCGGCAGCGGAGGCGTGTCCTCCGAAGCGGTCAAAGAGATCGCCGCATGCGGTGAGCGCATCCAGCAAGTGAAACTTCTCGATGGAGCGTCCCGAGCCGTGG
>JADFGZ010000204.1 GCA_022567475.1 Acidobacteriota bacterium
ACGATGAGGCCCGCCGGAAACTCATCTTCGAGCTCCACCGCCACCAGCACGAGATGCAGCCTTATCTCTTTCTTTACATGGTGCCGAACCTGGGTATCTACGATAAAAAGTTTCGTGGGGTGAAGTTCTACAAACTCCGTCCCGGCTACGACCTGACGGAATGGTACCTCGCGGAGGACGGCCCCGCCTCATCATCATGATTCTGTCTGGGCAAGACCGCGAGAGGACCAAAGTCCGAGCCGCGCGCGTGAGCAAGCGGACACGAACGCTGTGGACCGCTCCCTTACGGGGTCCCCAGCACGCCGCTGTCAGCGTACTGGGGTTGTCTTACGGTCGCGGCTCGGATTTGCCGTTCCCTGGAATGCCTGGAACCGCGCCATGAAGACCTACATTCTGAAAAGGCTCCTGCTGATGATCCCCACCATACTGGGGATCACCATCGTCACCTTCGGCATCATCCGCCTGGCCCCCGGCGACCCGGCGGCCATGCGAATCGGGAGCAGCCCGCAAGGCACCATCGGCGAGGAGCAACTGGCGCGGGAGATCATCGAGAAGACGCGGGCGCAGTTCGGCCTCGACAAGCCCATCCCGGTGCAATATCTCCTCTGGCTCCAAAGGATCGTCACCCTGGACTTTGGACGCTCCTACAAAGACAACCGCCCGGTGATGGACAGAATCTGGGAGAGGATTCCGGTCACCTTGCAGTTGAACATCATCTCCATCTTTCTGGTCTATCTGTTCGCCGTTCCCATCGGGATTTTCTCCTCCACCCATCAGTATTCTTTTTCCGACAAAGCCGTGACGCTGTTCCTGTTCATCCTGTACTCGATGCCGAGTTTTTGGATGGCGACCCTGCTGATCCTCTATCTGGGCGGAGGGGACCACCTGCATTGGTTCCCGATCACGGCGCTGAGTTCTCTGGGGGCCTCGGAGATGAGTTCTTCCGAATGGCTGCTGGACCGCCTCTGGCATCTGGTATTGCCGGTCTTCTGCCTCACCTACGCCGGGCTGGCCTACGTCTCGCGGCAGATGAGGGCCGGGATGCTCGAGACCATCCGCCAGGACTACATCCGCACGGCGCGGGCCAAGGGCGTGAGCGAAAAAGTGGTGATCTTCAAGCACGCCCTGCGGAACTCCCTGATTCCCATCGTGACGCTGCTGGGCTTTCTGCTCCCGGCGATGCTCGGCGGCAGCATCATCATCGAGAGCATCTTCACGATCCCCGGCATGGGGCAGTTAGGGTTTGAAGCGATCCTCTCGCGCGACTACCCGGTGGTGATGGCGGTCACGACCATCGCCGCCTTTCTCACACTGGTGGGATTGCTGTTTTCCGACGTTCTCTACGCCATTGTGAACCCCACCATCTCCCTGGAGGCTCAATAACAGACCATGCAGGGGAGCCCCGTTTCCACATCCACCCAGTTGCAAGGCCCGCCCAAGGGAGAAAGCTATTGGGACCTGGTGCTGCGGCAGTTCCGCCGGAACCGGCTGGCCGTGGTCTCCTTTTTCTTCGTGCTGGCGCTGTTCTCTATCGCCATCGGCGCGCCGTTCCTGGCGAACGATAAACCTCTTGTCCTGCAGGGAGCCTACCGGGACGCCTACCGGGATCGTCTCCAGGAATGGAAGCTGGCGGGCCACGGCGAAATGATAGCGGCCTTGCAGGAGGCCAGCGGGAACAGCGGCAGCGGAGCCGGCGGCGAAGCTTCCGATGTACAAGCTCGCCTCCAGACGATTCGCAACCTGTTGGGGTATCTGGCCAGCCAGTTGGCTGAGGCTGGGGCGCAGCGGTTGCTCGGCTACCTGGAAGAATACGAGCAGGCCGTCCAGGCCGCCCTCGCCGGGGACCGCGCCGCCTACTCCTCACAACTCCAGCGGCTGGAGCAAAACTATCAGGAGATAGCCCGGCAATATGACCCGGAAGCCGTGACTTTTGAGCAGAAGCTCTACTGGCCCGTCTTCGCTTCGCTGACCGCAATCGACGTCTTTTTTCTTACGCTGGCCGTGGCCTTGCTCCTGCTGCCCCTGACCAGGCGCGCCCTGCCGCCCGACTTGCGGGACGCCTGGAGGACGGCGGCGATTCTGGCCTTCCTCCCTGCCGTTGTTCTGGCAGGCTTCTGGGCACTGCGGCCCTCGGTTCTGGAGACCATAGACTACAAGCAGCAACTCCGGGAGGGCGGCATTGAGAGCACCCTGGCGCTGTTCCCGCCCGTGCCCTACGGGATCAACGAAGACCATCTGGAGGACAAGTACCAAAAGCCGAGCTCCCGCTACTGGATGGGCACCGACGGCAACGGCAGGGACCTGCTGACGCGGATGATCTGGGGCTCCCGCATCTCTCTCTCGGTGGGTTTCGTGGCGGTCGGCATCTACGTGGTGATCGGCGTTTTCATTGGCAGCCTGGCGGGGTACTTCCGGGGCTGGGTGGATATCGGCTTATCGCGGGTGATTGAGATCGTCATCTGCTTCCCCAGCTTCTTCCTGATCCTGGCCGTGCTGGCTTTTCTGCAGCCGAGCATGTGGAATATCATGGTGGTCATCGGAATCACGGGATGGACCACCGAGGCGCGGCTGGTCCGGGGCGAGTTCCTGCGGCTGGCCGACCAGGAGTTCGTGCTGGCGGCAAAAGGTCTGGGAGTGTCGAACGCGCGGGTCATCTTCCGCCACATCCTGCCGAACGGCCTGGCGCCGGTCCTGGTGGCCGCCAGCTTCGGCGTGGCCTCGGCCATCCTGATTGAATCGAGCCTCAGCTTTCTTGGCTTCGGCATCTCCATCCCGATTCCCAGCTGGGGAGGCATCCTGAGCGAAGCGCGGGAAAACTTCCGCTACTGGTGGATCACCATCTTTCCGGGCCTGGCCATTTTTTCCACCGTGACCGCTTACAATTTGGTGGGCGAGGGAATTCGCGACGCCATCGACCCGAGGTTAAAACTATGAACGCTTCCGGAGCCATGCCGGCCAATTTGTCGCCGGGCGCCGCGCCGCTCGAAGGGAAAAAAGCCCCGCTGCTCGAGGTGCAGGGCCTGAAGACCTATTTCTACACCGACCGGGGAGTTGCCAGGGCTGTCGACGGCGTCAGCTTCACCATCCCGCACCGGAGCACCTTGGGACTGGTTGGAGAGAGCGGCTGCGGGAAGAGCGTGACGGCCCTCTCGATCTTGCGCCTCATCGCTTCCCCGCCCGGAAAGATGATCGAAGGCTCCATTCGCCTGGAGGGAACCGAGCTGTCGAGTCTTTCCGAAGAGGAGATGCGGCAGGTGCGGGGCAACCAAATCTCCATGATCTTCCAGGAACCGATGACCTCGCTCAACCCGGTCTTTACCGTGGGCGATCAGATCATGGAGGCGCTTCTGCTGCACCGCTACCTGGACCGCCATGAGGCGCGCGAGCAGGCCGTGGAGATGCTGCGACGGGTCAAAATCCCTTCGCCCGAGACGCTGATCCATCAATACCCTCACCAGATTTCCGGCGGGATGCGGCAGCGCGTGATGATCGCCATGGCGCTGGTCTGCCGCCCGAAGCTGCTGATTGCCGATGAGCCGACGACCGCCCTGGACGTGACCATCCAGGCGCAGATTCTGGAGCTGCTCGAGGAACTGCAGGAAGAGTTCGGGATGTCCATCCTGCTCATCACCCACGACCTCGGCATCGTGGCCGACCTGGCCGACTCGGTGGCGATCATGTATGCGGGGCAGGTCGCCGAATACGCGGCGACGCGCGAGTTGTTTGCCAGTCCCCGGCATCCTTATACGCTCGGCCTGTTCCAGTCGCGGCCCCGGCTGGGGATGAAGAAAGAGCGGCTCGATGTGATTCCCGGCGTTGTCCCGAACCCGATTGATTTTCCCCAGGGCTGCCGCTTTCATCCCCGCTGCTCCTTCGTTGCCGAGGAATGCCGTCAGACTCCAGCCTCGCTGGAAGAGGTAGCCAAGGAACACGGCTCGGCTTGCCTGCGGGTGCAGAAGCGGCAGTTGGAACTTTCCAGAACGTGAAGACGCCGCAGAGGCGCGAAGGCTGGTAGCCACGGCAAATTGGCAACTCCAATTTGCCGTGGGTTTGTAAACTCGGGAAAGGCCCACGGCGAGGCTTGTCCCGAGCCTTGTCCCGAGCGAAGCCGAGGGAGAAGCCGAGGGAGAAGTCGAGGGAAAAAAGCGTTCGCCGTGGCTACCGGCTATGAGCGAAGGATGATTGGATGGCGGAAATAATACAACCCGGCCAAAAGAACGGCCAGAAAAGTGAAAAGCTGCTGGAGGTGCGGAACCTCTGCAAGTATTACCCCCTCCGGAAAGGGGTTTTTTCCAGAGTTTCCGAACAGGTCAAAGCAGTTGACGGAGTTTCCTTCGACATCCGCCGCCGGGAGACCCTGGGGTTGGTAGGCGAAAGCGGGTGCGGTAAGACCACTGTAGGACGCACCATCCTGCGGCTGCTGGAACCCACGGCGGGGGACGTTTTCTTCGACGGAACCCCTGTTTTCAGCCTTCCCGGCGGGCAACTCCGCAGGATCCGAAAACAGATGCAGATCATCTTCCAGGACCCTTACGGCTCCCTGAACCCGCGCATGACGGTGGGGGGAATTGTGATGGAGGGCATGATCGCCCATGGGCTCTATTCCAAGGCGGACCGCGTGGAAAAGGCGCAAGAACTGCTCCGGCGGGTGGGCCTCGACCCGGAGCATTTCTATCGCTACCCGCACGAGTTCAGCGGAGGCCAGCGGCAACGGATCGGCATTGCGCGGGCCTTGTCGGTGGAGCCGCAGTTCATCGTCTGCGATGAGCCGGTCTCGGCGCTCGACGTCTCCATCCAGGCGCAGATCATCAACCTGCTGGCCGATCTGAAAAAGGAGCTGAGCCTGTCCTACCTGTTCATCGCGCATGATCTCTCGGTGGTGGAGCACATCAGCGACCGCGTGGCGGTGATGTACCTGGGCAAGATCGTGGAGCAGGCTCCCGGCGAAGAGTTGTTCGGAAACCCGCTGCACCCTTACACCCAGGCGCTGCTCGCGGCTGTCCCCTCTGCGGAACCCGAAGAAAACTCCCGAGAGAAAAAGAAGCGCCGGACGCTTCCCGGCGACGTGCCTTCCCCGCTCCATCCTCCCGCCGGATGCCCCTTCCACACTCGATGCCCCGAGGTTATGGATGTGTGCCGGACGGAGATGCCTCCCACCATCGAGAAAGGCGCAGGCCACCAGGTCGCCTGCCACTTGTACACAGAGGGTTAACTTTTCAGGGTGCGGCTGAACAGACCCAGAGCGCGGGTCCAGGCGTCTTGCGCGGCGGGCGCGTTGTAAACATCCGGACGGGTATCGTTGAAGAAGGCGTGGCCGGCATCGGGGTAAATGCGAACTTCGCCGTTCACGCCGTACTGCTGGAAGGCTTCCTTCAGAGCGATGATGCCAATCTCAACTTGCAAGCAGGGGACAGCCGACGCTCATTGTTCCAACCGGCTTTTCAACTGGCTCCGCGACCGGAGAGCACGCGGGGGATGGTTCGCAGCAAAATCTTGAAGTCCAAGGCCAGCGACCAGTTGTCAATGTATTCCATGTCCAGTTTCATCCACCGCGCGAAATTGAGCTGGTTGCGGCCTTCCAGCGCCCACAGGCACGTCAAGCCCGGCTTCATGCGCAGCCGCCGCCGCTGCCACGTTTCGTATTGCGCGGTCTCTTGAGGCAACGGAGGCCGGGGCCCCACAAAGGACATGTCCCCCTTGAGAATGTTGAACAGTTGGGGCAGCTCGTCCAGGCTGATCTTGCGCAGGATTCTTCCCACCGGAGTGACCCGCGGGTCCTTGGCGATTTTGAAGACCGGGCCGTCCATCTCATTGAGGTGCGCCACTTGGTGCAGCTGCTGGTCAGCGTCCCGGTGCATGGACCGAAATTTGTAGAGCCAAAATCTGCGGCCGTTCAGGCCGCACCGCTGCTGACGGTAGATCACCGGCCCCGGCGAGGTGACCCGCACCAGCACCGCGGTGACAACCAGCAACGGGGCAGTGAGCAGACACATCACAGCAGCCAGTCCAAGATCGAGCGCCCGTTTCAGGAACAACAGATACTCATTTTCCGGCGCGCTGCTGAAGGTGAGCAAGGATAAGTGCTCGAGCTTCTCAAGCGATATTTCCGAGTGGAGGTGAGGGAAAAAATCCACCAACACTCGCGTCTTCACCCCCTGCTCCTCGCAAAGCAAAAAGAGGTCCTCCATCTTTTCCAGCCAGGATTTGGAAACGGCGAAGATGATCTCGTCGATATGGCCCTCCAGCAACCGGGGAAATTCCTCCAGTTCCCGCAAAGGATACCGGCGGCTGAGGGGCTCCTCGGCAGGCGGGGCTCCATCCGGCTCCCGCACAAAACCGAGAACCTGATCGCCCTGCTCCTGGTTCTTCTCGATCAAGCGAGCTACCTCCACCGCCTTGGGACCGGTCCCGACGATCAGATACCGGCGGCCGCCCGCCAGATCGCGCTGGAGAACCCGGCGCAGCTTGCGGCCAGTGAGCCGGTAACCTGTATGGAACAGGAAGTTCAGAAACAGGAAGAGCGCTACAAAGGAACGGCTGATTTCGCCGAGCTGGAAAAGATAAATCGCTGTCGCCAGCGCCACTCCCAGCCAGAACGACTGGTAGATGGTGTTGCGGATCATGTGGCGGGCGTCCAAGCTTTCCAGCCGCTGATAAACCCCCAGAAACAGGCCGGTGCCCGCCCAAATCACCAGCGCGGTCCCCAGCAGCCCGGCTGCCACTCCATAGGAAAGAAAAAACAGCCGCATCTGCGGCATATGAAATCGGATCAGATAGGCAATCTCAAAGGAAACAGCGACAAGAATCAGGTCGGAAAATGCCAACAACAACCAAAGAAGCCTGGCGCGTCGTGTGAACATGGCTGAGTGAACTACCGTGGACAGTATCCAGGGCCGAAAGCTCCCGGCCCGCCCGGGATCATGTTCTCGGTTCCGATCCTAAATCCATAAAGCCATTCGGGAAAGCGGCAACCGCATCTTACCAGAGAACACCCTTTGCGAGCAAATGGGAGCAAGCAAAAGCCAAGTGCAACGGAAATGGGAAGCAGCAGAGCCCGCCTCGCGGGGAATCTCACCGGGGAACTTCCGCGCCGACCGTCTTCAAAACCAAATCCGCCATGGCCTGGATAAACTTCGGAGAATCGTTCAGGCCGGGCATCATCTCAAATTGCCGGAAGCCGGCCTGTAGCGCCTCCTCGCGCGCTTCGATGTCAATCTCATGCAGCGTCTCAATATGATCCGAGACGAACGAGACAGGAACAACCAGCGCGTTCTGCACTCCCTGCGCGCCCAACTGGGCAATGACCGCGTGCAGGGTGGGGCCCAGCCAGCGCCCCGCGCCCACCCTGCTCTGGTAGCAGATCGTATGAGGGAAGGACCATCCGCCTCGTTCGAGGAGCAGCCGCACCGTGGCTTCCACCTGTTGCTGATAGGGGTCTCCGGCCTTGATTACGCTGATCGGCAGGCCATGCGCGCTGAAAACCAGGTGCAGCCCGCCCGGATGAGCGGATGAGACGGCAAACTTTTCCAAGCTCGAGTTTATTTTTTCCACCACGGAATCGATATATCCCGGATCGTCGTGGAAATCTTGAATCCTCCGGACGGGGACATTCCGGATGGCGGAAGCTGCAAATTGCCTCCCCAATTCGTTGAAGCTGCTGCCGGTGGTGG
>JADFGZ010000205.1 GCA_022567475.1 Acidobacteriota bacterium
CCACCCCATCCTGTTCGCGGCCCGGATCGCCGCCCCGCTGATGGCGGGCAATACCGTGGTTTTGAAGCCCGCCGAGCAGACTCCTCTCTCGGCCCTGGAGATGGCCTGCGACGTGAAAGAAATTTTCCCTCCCGGCGTGGTCAACATCATCACCGGGGACGGCCCCCGCGCGGGAGCAGCGCTGGTCAAGCACCCGGCGGTGCGGCGCATTGCGTTTACCGGGTCGGTCGAGGTCGGCCGCGAGATCATGCGCGCCGCTGCCGACGGGCTCAAGACCATCTCCCTGGAGCTGGGCGGCAAGAACCCCATGATCGTCTTTCCGGACGCAAACCTGGAGCAGGCCGTGAACGCCGCCTTCAACGGCATGAACTATTGCTGGTCGCAGGGCCAGTCCTGCGGCTCGACCTCGCGTCTGTTCCTGCACCGCGACCTGCACGATGAGTTCCTGGAGCGTCTGGTGGAGAAGGTAAAGGCCGTCCGCATGGGGTTGCCGCACGAGGAGGCGACCCAGATGGGTTGCCTGGTTTCGCAGCAACAGTTCGACAAGGTAATGTCCTACATTGAGCTCGGCAAGAAGGAAGGCGCTCGTTTGGTGGCCGGGGGCGGCAAGCCGTCTGATCCGGCGCTCCAGCGGGGATACTTTGTCGAGCCGACCGTCTTCGACCGGGTGGACTACAGGATGCGCCTGGCGCAGGAGGAGATCTTCGGCCCGGTGCAGTCGGTGCTCGCCTGGAAAGATGAAAAAGAATTAGTGGCGATGGTCAACAGCGTGATGTACGGGCTGACGGCCAGCATCTGGACGCGCGATTTCCCCACGGCCTACCGGATGGCTTCGGTGGTGGAGGCCGGCTTCGTGTGGATCAACGACAGCAGCAGGCACTTCGCCGGGGTCCCCTTCGGAGGCTACAAACAGAGCGGGCTGGGCCGCGAAGAATGCCTGGCGGAGTTGCTGAGCTATACGCAGGTCAAGAGCGTCAATGTAAATTTGGCGTGAACGGCGGTCGCGGCTCGGATGGGGCGCGGCCTACATGGAGCCGTCTTTGCGGTGGACCAGCCGGTGCCACTCCTTCTGCGGGATTTCCTTTACCCATTGGAGCATGGAGTTCGACGCGAACAGCGGCGTGTCGTTATAAAAACCGTATTGTTTCAGGATGTCGAAGTGAGGCTTCCCCGTGCGGGTTGTTTTCGGCAGCAGGGCATGGCGCGCGCCGTCAAAATCGACCAGCCGGTACCGCTTGCGGTTCACCAAACCGCGGTCCAGCGTGCAATCCGCCATGACCCATCGCCCGTTCAGGTAAACCGCGTTCATCCCGTGCGGGGACAGCTCGTTGGTTCCCAGCAGGCGCAGAAAATCTCCTGCGATCAGATAGTCCCGGATGTGCTGAAACCCGATGCGGGCGGGAATTCCGCTGGCCCTGCACAATGCCGCAAACAGGGCCGCCTTCTGCATGCAGAAACCGGTTCCCAGCTCCAGCGTATGCGAGGCCCGGAAATGGCTCCGGTTGCTGACAGCCGGGGCGAAGTTATAGGGGATCTCGTCGCGCACAAAACGGAAGATGCGCCGGACTTTTTCCGGCGCGCTGCGGATGGAGGCAGTCAATTCGGATGCCTTGCGAACGATTGGTTTGGCGTCCGAGTCGATACAATAGGCCGGGCGGAGACTGCTCTTAGGATTCATTCGCATGGAAGTTTGACCGCAGGAAAAGTCACGATAGGAACTCCCATGCTATCACGGGAAGCGTTCAGGGTTTGCTCCGCCGGCAGTTTGCTTTGCCTGGCCCATCCCCCTTGTCATGCCGTGTCAATAGCGGTATAGTAAGGGCGGTAGAGTTGGCGAGCAGCAGAGTGGGCGGAAGCCCTCTTTTTTATTGGGGAACTTTTATTGGGGAACAATGAGTTTGCTCGAACGCATCCGGGAGATAGTGGACCAAGTGGCCGCTTCGGAAGGGATGGAACTGGTGGACGTGGAGTTGCACGGTCACGGCCCTTCCGCGATTTTGCGCATTTTCCTGGACAAACCGGCGGGCATCACTCACAAGGACTGCCAAGTGGTCAGCCACCAGGTGGGCGCCTTGCTCGATGTCGAGGACATGATCGAGGACCGCTATACGCTGGAGGTTTCCTCGCCGGGCCTGGACCGCAAGCTGGTCAAGCCAGCCGATTACCAGCGTTTTGCCGGCAGCCGGATCAATCTGGCGCTCAAGGTGGCCCGCGAGGGAAGGCGTCGCTTTCGAGGCCTGCTCCTGGGGATGGAGCAGGAAACCGTACGGGTGGATATTGGGGACGGCCAGGTAATGAGCTTTGAGTACGGTGAGATTGAGAAGGCGAACTTAGTCGCGGAATTTTTCGGCAGGCCGGGCGCAAGCAGCGGAAAAGAAATGGATTCGAGGTAAAAGATGTCCAGCTTGTTGTTTCAAAGCATCGACCTACTGAGCCGGGAGAAAGGCATCGAGCCGCAGATTATCATCAGCGCGGTGGAAGACGCCATCCTGGTTGCGGCGCGGAAGTATTTTAAGGCAGGGGATGAGCTGCATTCCGAGCTGAACCGGGAGACCGGCCAAGTGGAGGTGTACGCCCTGAAGAAGGTGGTGGCCGAGGTCCTCAGCCCAAACCGGGAGATCAGCCTGGAGGATGCGCGCGAGCTGGACCCGGAGGCTGTGCTCGAAGGCGAGGTCAGGGTCTCCAAGCCGACCGACGTGCTGGGACGGATTGCCGCCCAAACGGCCAAGCAGGTCATCTTTCAGAAGGTGAGAGAAGCCGAGCGGGAGAATGTCTACAACGAGTATAGCGGCCGGATCGGTGAAGTTTTGAATTGCGCCATCCGGCGAACCGAGGGGCCGGACCTCATTGTCGAGCTGGGAAAAACCGAAGGCCGGCTGCCTCGCCGGGAGCAGTCCAAGCTGGAAAGCTTTCAGGTCGGGGAGCGCACGCGGGTGGTGCTCATCCAGGTGGAAAAGTCCGCCAAGGGACCCCAGGTCATTGTTTCCCGCGCCAAGCCGAATCTGGTCGTCCGTTTGTTTGAGACGGAGGTTCCGGAGATCTACGACGGCACGGTCGTGATCCGTTCCACGGCCCGCGAGGCGGGAGAGCGCACCAAGATCGCCGTCCTTTCCAAGGACCGGGACGTGGACTGTGTCGGCGCCTGCGTGGGGATGAAGGGAATGCGGGTGCAGTCGATTATCCGGGAATTGCGGGGAGAAAAGATTGACATCATCGAGTACGACGAAGATCCGGTGATCTTCGCCGCCAACGCCCTCAGCCCGGCCAAAATCAACCGGGTCTCTGTGATCGACGCGGCCGAGAAGCACTTGGAAGTGGTCGTGGACGACACCCAGCTTTCGCTCGCCATCGGGAAAAAGGGGCAGAACGTTCGCCTGGCCGCCAAGCTGCTCGGCTGGAAGATTGACATCAAGAGCGAGGAAGAGAAGCGGCAGGAAGTGGAATCGCAGATGGCGCAGTTGGTGGCCGGCGGAACCTCGGTCTCCGAGATCGAGGGCATTGGAGCGAAGACCGCCGAAAAGCTGGTGGAACATGATGTCACCACCGTGGAGCGGCTGGGCGAAATGACGCCGGAACAATTGCAGGAAATACCGGGAATCGGTCCAAAAATGGTAGAAAAAATCCGGCTGGCGGTGAATAATTATTACTCGCAGTTTGAGGAAACATCAGAGACAGCCACCGAGACAGCCCCTGAAACAACCCCCGAGCAGGGGGCCGGAGGATCGCCCGATCCTGGCTCTCCGGCGCCGGCGGACGTTTCCGAAGCGGAGCAGGAGCCGCTTCCACCGGCGGAACAAGCGGCAGCTCCCGAGGGGGATGAAGCTGGGGAAGCGATTCCAGAGGAAGCGAATCACGATGAGGGCGGCATAGAGGCCGGGTCCGGGACGCCCGATTCCGGTCCGGAGCAGAAGCAGGAACAGAAGCAGACGCAGCTTCCCGCGGGTGAGGGCGACGGGGAAGCAGAAAGCGGCTAGATCAAGTTTTCAAGACCCTAAGGTGCAGGAGAAACAACAGGGCGTCAGAATGGTGGTAGATGCGAATTAATGAATTGGCCAGGGAGCTGGAGGTTAAAGCGAAAGCGATCATCGACTACCTGGCGGAGGCCGGAGTCGAGGAGAAAAGATCACACTCCAGTTCGATTGAACATGATCTGGCCGAAAAAGTAAGAGCCCACTTTCAGCAGAAAGAGAAAGAAGCTGAGAAAGCGGCCTCCACCGAACCGGAAGCGGCTCCCAAGGCTCCTGACGTGGTGACTCCCGTAGCGAGCAAGCCCGCTCCTGTGGAACCGGCCAAATCAGTACAGGCGCGCGAGGTTCCCGGAGAAGCGCGGACCGCCGTGCCGCTCCGGAAACCGGCCATCCCGGAAGGAACCCCTGGACGCCGAACCCCTTTGCGCCCTCCCATCCGTTCACAAGGCGCGCCGAAGCCTGTGCAGCCGCCTCCTGGCCGTCCCATTTTGGAGCAGAAGCCGCCGCCCAGGCCAGCGGAAAGGCCAGCCGCCGCCGGCCAGGTGGCCGGAAAACGAAGCGCTCCTTTGGGGCCGGCCAAGCCGGGAGAGCCTATTTACTCTAAGCGCCCGATCCACCCTGCAGCACGGCCCTCCAGAACCTCCGGGGCTCCTGCGCCGGGAAGGCCCCCGATGCAAGGGGAGCCGGCGCGGCGCGGCATGCATCCGGTCCGAGGCCGCTCTCCTGGCGCGCCGGCGCGGGGAGAGCGGGAACGCCGCGCACAGCAAGCTCGCGAGCGCTCTCTGCGCGTGGTGGCGCCTCCCAAGCCGCCGCCTCCGGTGGTCATCGACCGGGAAATCACGATTACCGAAGGCATTACGGTTAAGGATTTGTCGGGAAAGCTGGGGCTCAAAGTCCGCGACCTGATTCGCCGGTTGCTGGATATGGGCATATTCGCCACCATCAACCAGATTTTGGATCCGAGCTTGGCCGAGCAGGTGGCGAAGAGCTTCGGGGCTGGAACCACCATCGTCAGCTTTGAAGAAGAGGTCATGCAGCAGGTGGAGTTGGAGGAAACGCCTGGAAAATTGGTGGCGCGCCCGCCCGTGGTCACGGTCATGGGACATGTGGATCACGGGAAGACTTCGCTGCTGGATGTAATCCGGGAAACGAATGTAGCTGCACGGGAAGCCGGAGGGATCACGCAGCACATTGGCGCCTATGCCGTCACGGTCAACGAGCGGAAGATCGTTTTTGTGGACACGCCGGGACACGAAGCCTTTACCCGCATGCGCGCTCGCGGGGCGAAGATTACCGACGTCGTGGTGCTGGTGGTCGCGGCCGATGACGGGGTGATGCCGCAGACGCTCGAGGCGATCAACCATGCCCGCGCGGCCAAGGTGCCGATCCTGGTCGCGATCAACAAGGTGGACAAGCCGGGCGCCATGACGGACCGCGTCAAAAAACAGCTCTCCGAGCAAAGCTTGGTCTCCGAGGATTGGGGCGGCGACACCGTCATGGTCGAGGTCTCCGCCAAGGAAAAAAAGAACATCGCTTTGCTGCTGGAAATGATCTTGCTGGTGGCCGATATGCAGGGCCTCAAAGCGAACCCCGAGCGCCCGGCCCAGGGAACCGTTATAGAGGCGAAGCTGCACAAGGGCCGCGGCCCGGTCTCCAGCGTGCTTGTGCAGAACGGCACCCTTCGAGTGGGAGACTCTTTCCTGGTAGGCGCTGTCTTCGGGAAGGTGCGCGCCATGCTGGACGATCTGGGCATGCCCGTGCAGGAGTCGCCTCCGTCCACTCCGGTAGAAGTTCTCGGCCTGCAATCCTTGCCCCAGGCGGGCGAGCACTTCCAGGTGGTCTCCGATATCGCCAAAGCGAAGCAAACCGCCCTGTACCGCGGAGGGAAACTGCGAGAGCTTAATCTCGCCAAGTCCTCCCGCTTGACTTTGGAACACTTGCACGATCAGTTGAAGGCGGGCGCGATGAAGGAACTGCCGCTGATTCTGAAGGCCGATGTGCAGGGGTCGGTGGAGGTTTTGTCGGAGTCGCTGTCCAAGCTCGGAGGAGAACAGGTCAAGATCAAAGTGATTCACGCAGGCGTGGGGGCCATTAACATTTCCGACGTATTGCTGGCATCCGCCTCCAATTCCATCATCGTCGGTTTCAACGTGCGGCCGGAGAGAAAAGCAACCGATCTGGCGCGGCAGGAAAAGGTGGATATCCGTCTCCACACCGTCATCTACAACGTGACCGACGAAATGAAGAAGGCCATGCTGGGATTGCTGGAGCCGACCCACCGGGAAGTTGCTTTGGGAAAAGCCGAGGTTCGCCAAACCTTCCGCATTGCCAAGATGGGAGTGATCGCGGGGTCCCAGGTGTCGGAAGGCCGCCTGACCCGGAACGCTTCCGTGCGGTTGCTGCGGGACAATGTGGTCATCCATGAGGGCCGCATCTCCTCGCTGCGCCGTTTCAAAGAAGACGTGGCTGAGGTGAAGAACGGCTATGAATGCGGCATCATGCTGGAGAACTTCAATGACGTCAAATTAGGCGACGTCATTGAAGCCTTCACCGTTGAAAAAGTGGCTGCCCAGACCCTAGCTTAGGAAGGGGCTGGCCCGGCGAAGCCCGCGCGCCTCCGCGGCCCGGACTCCGGCCGGAATTTCCGCGCGAATGCGAGCCTGCCGAGAAGATGCCAGTCGCGGTACTCACTCTGGAAATTCATCTGCCATACGCGCACTCCCTGAAAGAAAAAAGGTTTATGGTGCGGAAGATCAAGGACCGTCTGCGGGCCCGATTCAACGTGGCCGTGGCGGAGTTGGATCATCAAGAGTTGTGGCAACGGGCCGTCGTGGGCGTGGTCTCCATCTCCAGCGACCAGCAGAACCTGGAGACCGTCATGGAGGGTGTCCAGCGGGAATCGGAGAAGGTGTTGGGCGGCGACCTGGTGAGGACGGAGTTGAGTTTCTTCTGAGGCAGCGGCGGGACATGCGGAGACCGGAGACGAGGATCGGCAATGCAAGAACGCACCAGACGCGCAGAGAAAATGGCCGATCTCATCCGCCAGGAACTGAGCGAGTTGCTGGAGCACAAGCTGAAGGACCCGCGAGTTGGCTTTGTCACCATCACGGGCGTGGAGCTTTCCGGGGACCTGCGCGTGGCCCGCGTATCTGTCAGCATCCTGGGGGATGAAGAGCAGAGAAAACAAAGCCTGAAAGGGCTGGCGGCGGCGAAAAATTTCCTGCGCTATCAACTGGCGCAGCGGCTTCGCCTGCGGCACACCCCGGCGGTTGAGTTTCAACTGGACCGGACACTGGAATCGGAGGAGCAGATCGAAGAACTGCTCCGGCGCGTCCGGGAGGAATCCTAAGGGGGCTGCTACTTCATGGACGGCGCCGTTGTGCTGGACAAGCCGAAAGGAATTACCTCCCACACCGCCGTGCAACGCGCGCGGCGCCTGCTACCCGAACCCCGCATCGGTCATTTAGGGACGCTGGACCCTTTTGCCACGGGCGTGCTGGTCCTGCTTGTGGGCAGCGCCACCCGTCTGGCTCGATTCTACCGGGATCGGGAGAAAAGCTATGAAGGGACCATCCGGTTTGGCTACTCCACCGACAGTTTCGACTGCACAGGGACGCCCACCTCTCCCCGGCTGGAGCCCCGTCTCGATGCCGGCGAGTTGCGCCGCCTGTTCGGGGAGTTTGTCGGAACC
>JADFGZ010000017.1 GCA_022567475.1 Acidobacteriota bacterium
CTGTTTCGATTTCAAAGAAGGAGTTGGGAGAGAAGGCTTCATCCAGAAAGTGGTTCCGTTCCCGCTTGATCTCGTCCTGGAAGCGCGGCGGCTCGGGCCAATTCGGCCCCTCTTCGGTGAGGTCAAAGTCGTAGCGGATCACAAAATCCTTCCAAGGCTGAAACTTTTTGTCGAAGTCCCCGCTGACATCCTGCCAGAAAACGGGCGAGTATCGTTCAGCCAGCTGTTGCAGCTTTCTAAACAAAGCAGGTTTCCGGCCCGGCAGGTCGAGCTGATCTTCCCAACTGAGTCCCTCGTCTTCGATGTCAACCAAAGCGGGAAGGGGAGCGAGGAGGGAAGCGTCGGATGATGCCGAGGCCGCAGCCGCAGTTGCGGATTCTGCCCCCGCCTCACTGGCTGCTGCGTCCGCTGCCGGGGGCAGGGAAGCAGATACAGGGGGCGGCGCTTCGTGCGAGACTTCCATTGTGCCTGCGGTCGCTTCCGACGGAGTTGTGCCTGCCTGCGTTGATTCCGTCACCGTTGCGGTCTCTTCCGGTTCCGCTGCCTCCTCCTCCATCTCCATTTCCCACTCTTCGGCGGGCGGCTGGACATAGTCGGCGGGGACGATTTCGAGCACCATTTTTTGGCTGGCCCACTGATTTTCGCCGTTGCCGCTTCGGGCGGCGTCGTGCAGAAGCCGGAGTTGCTCCCGCAGCCCCGCTTGCTGGCTGTCGGTAATAGGACGAAAATCATCGGGCATCTGAAGTTGATCGGCCCTGCTCCACGGCTCGGTGGTGACGACGGCAACCACTACGCTCTTCCCAAACGGGGAGCCGGCCCGGAACTGATAGGGATCGCTCTTGCTGGGAATCGTCAGCAGTTGGCCGGCCTGAATGCTGTTTTCAGGAGCAAATTGATTGGGAAAGAGCTGGGTGATTTTCTTTTCCGCGTTGATGTCAAAAATGTAGAGATAACCGTTGCGCTCGCTTTGAACGGCCAGCGTCAGCAAATCCCCTTCCGCAAACCGGTACTTAGGGCTTTCTAGCTGGACCTCAAAGGCTCCCTGGGGAGAATCCAGGTCTGCAATCTCGCTGGATGCCGGAGGATTCAGAAACTCATCGATGGCGTCCGTTCCCGTGTATGCTGCGGCGTGCATGGCAGTTTCTCCTGCCGCGTTGGCCGCATTGCCATTGACTCCCCTCATCCATCAGGAGCAGAATCTGCGCATGCCGTCTCGTTCAAGCGCAAGTTCCAGCGACGAAAGTCCGACGCAACTGCGCCTCAGGCGGTCTTCATCTACTCAAAGAAGGAACTGATCACGGGCGTATGCGCAAAGGGGAAGGTGAAACCGGAAATTCCCGTTAGAAAGAGACCTTGCAGGTGATGTTTGTTTGATGGGAGTGAGGTTGTGTTGGCGCAAAACTTCCGTCGGCAAAGAAGGCTTCATCCGTTGGCCCTTCCGCTGCTTTGTGCACTGGTTTCCTCGTCCGGACACGCCCAGTTCACTGAGCGGACCGTAACAGAAACACACGGGGAAAAAACCATCACAGCGACGCGGACCGAATCGCCGGTGGTCATAGACGGAATCCTCGACGAACCGAGTTGGCAGAAGGCCCCGGTTTCCCAGGGGTTTGTGCAAAAAGACCCGAACGAGGGCGAACCCTCGACGGAAAAGACCGAGTTCCGCGTCCTCTACAACGCGACCACCTTATACATTGGAGTCGTCTCCTCCGACCGCCGTGCCGATCGGATACTAGCCACCGAGCAGCGGCGGGACGACAGGCTGGAAAGCGACGACACCGTCACCATCGTGCTCGATACCTTTCACGACCATCGCAATGCGTTTCTCTTTCGGACCAATCCCCTGGGCACTCAATATGACGCCCTGATCACCGACGAAGGGATTAATGAGGCTCTGAGCACCGATGAAGGGAACATTGACGCTCTGAGCACCGACGAAACGAACGACGATGGGAACAATGGCGAAGGGAACAATGTAAACGAAAGCTGGGACGAGAAGTGGGAGGTGGCGTCTCAGGTGAGCCCGGACGGCTGGACGGCGGAGTTTGCCATCCCGTTCAAGAGCCTGCGGATGGGTGGAAAAGACAAGCAACTGTGGGGGTTAGACCTGGAACGAGTCATCCGGCGAAAGAATGAGCTAACGTATTGGAACGGTTTCGAGCGCGGTTTCAATCTGGAACATGTCTCCCAAGCGGGGCATCTGGAGGGGCTGGAAGACACCGAAATGGGGATGCGGTTGCGGGTGAAGCCCTTTGTGGTGGGGGGATTTTCACAATCGTCTGACCGGTCCGGGAGCAAGTTTCGCAACCCCTCCGACTTCGGGATGGAAGTAATGAAATACCGGATCACGCCCAGCCTGACCGCCGACATAACATGGAATACCGATTTTATCGAGGGCGAAATCGATCGCTTGAAGGTGAACCTGACCCGTTTCCCGAATTTTTTTCCCGAAAAAAGAGAGTTCTTCCAGGAAGGAGCCGGGGCCTTCCAGTTCGGCAATGCGAAGCGGGGAAAAACTCGCGAATTGCTGCTGTTCCACAGCCGACGGATCGGTTTGTCTCCCAGCAGAAGAGCCACGGTGCCGATTACGGCCGGGGGGCGAATCACCGGGAAGCTCCAGGGATTCACGCTGGGGATGTTGAACGTCCAGACCGAGGCCCTGCCGTCGGAAGACATTCCCGCCAGTAACTACGGGGTGCTGCGGGTGAAACGGGACGTGTTGTCGCGATCCACGGTGGGGGCCTTTCTGGTTAGCCGCGAGAAAGCGGGGAGCAGCGACTTCAACCGGGTCTATGGGATGGACGGCAAATTTGTCTTCCGTAAACATTTCACGATCGACGGCTTCTTGGCCCAGTCCGCTGAGCCCGGCGGAGTGGAAGAGAACTGGGTAGCCAGCGCCAATGCGAAATGGGATAGCGATTTTCTGCTGGTGGGGATGGAATATCTGTCGATCGATCCGAATTTCCGGGGGGACGACCTGGGCTATATCCGTCGCAGAGACATCCGCCGATTCACTCCCTCTTTAGAATTCCGCCCTCGGCCTGGCATCCGGTGGATCCGCCAGATAGAATTCTCCGGGCGTTGGGATTACATTGTGAACCAGAAGAACCGTCTGGCGGAACGGATCGACAACTACAAATTCCAAATTACCTTCCAGAGCGGTGACGTCCTCCGCATTGTCCCGCTCCAGCACTCTTTTGACAGAGTAGTGAATAAACGAGCCAAGATTAAGGGTATCAAGATTCCTGCAAGAGACTACTCGTGGAACAGTTATAGTATCCGATTCCAGGGTTATAAGAAGCGCAAGCTCGCGGGCAGCGTGTCCTTCACTCACAGTTATGGTTACTATGAGGGGAATTTGTATAAATGGTCTATTTCGCCAGTGCTGAAGTTGAATAAGAGCCTCTCGGTTAACGTCAGCTATAAGATCAGTGACCTTACGCTTCCCGGGGGGACTTCCGTCAACCACACCGTGGAAGCACGCATCAATTATGCGTTCAACAAGCAATGGCTCACCAGCACCATCCTCCAGTATGACAAAAGTAAATCTTTTGCAGGACTCCATTTCCGCCTGAATTACATCTTCCGGCCCGGCGACGATTTTTTCCTGATTTACAACGAAGGCCGCCGAGTGGGGGGGAGTCAGCGTGGCCAGAAGGACCGCACCCTCCAGGCCAAGTTCACCTACTCCTTTGACTTCTAGCGGCGTTTTCAAAGTCACCAGCAACTTGAAACTTCATGTTCCCGATTGATACCTTTGCCATCGAACGGAAGCTGCCGGATAACGGACCATCCCTCGTCCGCCGTAGTTCCCGCCGCAGCAACAATTGGCTGGGCGACAAGCACTCCAGCCTATGAACGCCGGAGAGAAAATAGGCCAGAAAGCGCCGCGTGCCCTCAGATTGGGAGAAGCTGTTTTGGGCGCTGCGGCTTTGGGTCAAAACCGGTTCTTTATCTGATGGGGATATTTGCTTCGGAGCGGGGTGGTCCGGGGAGATGGGGACTAACGATGGGGACAAACATCGTAGAGAAGTTTCTGCAGGCAGCCGCAGATCGTGCCGGGACCGGAAACATGCCGGCTCGCTTCGGTGTCTTGGTTTAATTCTCCTTCACGCTTCCACTGCCCGCGCCGCCGCTAGAACTTTGGCCGTCCGGTATCGTGTACCTCTGCAGGTTTGGAATTGCTTCGGCTCGTTTCAGGAAATCCTCTATTTCTTCCGGCGTCATCGGGGTGGCGCCCAATTCGACAAGCAGGTTCGCAGTGCTCTTGTGGTTGCCGTACAGCCCCGCCCGGCTCGGCCGCGGGCTAATCCCTTTCGCCATAGTCCACGGCGTCTCTCCGGACATGTCTCCCACGTCCACCTGGGCGCCCTTTTTCGCCAGGAACTCAACGATGGCGTCCGCTCCCGTGTATGCTGCGGCGTGCATGGCAGTTTCTCCTGCCGCGTTGGCCGCATTGACATCGGCGCCCATCTCCACAACCAGCTGGACGGCTTCCAGAGCGGCCTTTTTCTCCTCTTCACTGCGGTGCGCCTTCCAGACTCCTCCCGCCGCAACCATCAGCGTCGTCGTATCCCCCCTGGCGGGCAGCAGCGGATCGGCGCCGCTGGCCGCTAGCATCCGCATGAGGCTGGCATCGGCCGATACGGACGCGAAAAAAAACGGCGTGGCCCCGACCATGCGCGCGGCGTGAGGCGCTCGGGAGGGGAAATTCGTCAAGCTGCTCTTGATCTGAACGTTTGGATTCGCTCCCGCCGCCAGGAGCGCCTTCACCAACTGGGGCAGGTTGGACCATGGCTCCCGGTAATAGGTGTCGTATTGGAATTCGAATTGGAAACCGATGAGGTCGGAGAGTCCTTTCCGCACGGCGTAGTGCAAAGGAGTAATTCCCAGGCCGTCCGCCACGTTCGGGTCCGCGCCCTTCTCCAGCAGGAATAATGCGAGTGCCTCGTGGCCGCTGGCGCATGCCACGACCAAGGCGTTGCCGTATTCCGGTGTCGAGTTATTCAGGTCGGCGCCCGCCTCCAGCAAAATTCGGGCGGATTCGATAGCGCCCTGCTGGGCGGCAAACAGCAACGGTTGGAAGCCGCTGGCCTTCGAACGAACCGGCTTCGCCGCCAGGTGATTCGCAGCATAAAGGAGCGGCGTGTAACCATCCGACCCGTACGACGTGGCGTTCACCTCCGCACCGTGCTCGATCAACAACCGCGCGACCGCCGGGTGTTTTTCCGCAACCGACCACATCAGAGCCGTCTGTCCTCCCTGAGCTTCCCTCGCATTCACGTCCGCGCCGTGCTCGATCAGCCGTTTCGCCGCCTCCACGCTGCCCGTTCGCGCGCACGTCATGAGCGCCGTTTCCCCTGTCATCTGGGCGGCGTTCGGGTCTGCCCCGGCTTGCAACAACCTCCCGACGATGGCGGCGTTCCGGTTGGTGCAGGCCAGCGAAAGAGGAGTAACGCCGTAATCATTCGCCGCGTTCACGTTTGCCCCGGCGCGGAGCAGAAGCTCCGCCGTTTCCAGATCATTGCGGTGCGCCGCCCAGGCCAGCGCCGTCGCGCCATCCGCCTGGGGCGCATTCACATCCACCGGCTGTTGCAGCAGATGCCGCACGGCATCCGTGTCCCCTCGCTTGACCGCCTCCACCAGCCGAAGATCGCTGTCGGCGGCCAGGCTGATCGCCGGCAGCAGCGCTGCGAGGAACCACACGCCCAGAAGTTGGAATTGGATCTTCATATCTTTACTCCCTACTCCCTTCTCACAGTTGCCGGCGAAAATATGCCGCCGTCATCCTCTATCCACCATCCACCGCCCGCCGCCACCTTCACCTCTATGCGATTATGCGATGGAAAGGAGCTTGAGATTTCCGGTGCTGTCGCCGAGGTTTTGCACGGGCACCCCCAGCTTGTCCAGCAAGCTCATGTACAAATTCGTCATCGGAGTATCCTTGGGATACTGGATGTGATAGCCCCTCTTGATCCGTCCCGCTCCTCCACCCAGCAACAGGACGGGCAAGTCTTGGTAGGAATGGGTGTTGCCGTCGCTAATGCCGCCGCCGTAAACGATCATCGAATGGTCCATCAGGGAGCCATCGCCGTCCGGGGTGGATTGGAGCTTCTCCAGCAAATACGCGAACACCTTGGAATGATAGATGTTGATCTGGAGCACCTTTGCGATCTTCCCAGGATCTTTCTGGTGGTGAGTCAGCTGGTGGTGCGCGTCGGGGATGCCGATCTCGCGAAAGCTCCGGTCGCTTTGTTCCCGGCCCATCATGAAGGTGCAGACTCGGGTCAAGTCGGACTGGAAGGCCAGCACCTGCAGGTCAAACATCAACCTGGCGTGCTCATCAAATATCTCCGGTATGCCGGCAGGCCGTTCCAGCACCGGCAGTTCCCGGGAGGATTGTTGCTCGGCAATCTGAATGCGCCGCTCGACGTCCCGAACCGCGTCCAGATACTCGAAAAGCTTGGAGCGGTCGCGCGGACCGAGCCCCTGCAAGAGACGAGCCGCCTCCTCGGCCACGGAGTCGAGCAGGCTGCGGCCCTTGCGGATTCGCTCGAGGCGGTCTTTCGGATCCGTGCTGTCGCTGTCGCCGAACAGCCGTTCGAACACAACCCGCGGGCGGTTCTCGCTCGGCAGCGGCGTCGTCGGAGTGC
Source organism: Acidobacteriota bacterium (assembly GCA_022567475.1). Taxonomy (GTDB): domain Bacteria; phylum Acidobacteriota; class Terriglobia; order 2-12-FULL-54-10; family 2-12-FULL-54-10; genus JADFGZ01. The sequence continues at coordinate 6,654 of JADFGZ010000017.1, forward strand.
GCCAGGAAAGCGTATGGAGGTAGCCGCAGTTCCACCCTTTTTCGCACTGGCCTACCACGGCGGAGTCGTGCAGGCCGATCTCGAGCGAAGCCAGTTGGGTGCGCATCCCGAGATGCTTCGCAGCGATCTGATCCACCGAAACTCCCAGCGAGCCTCCCCGCGTCGGGTGAACGCCCGTCAGGTAGGCGCCGCCGGCGCGTTCATGCGGCGCATTGTCGCCGTCGCCGGGCATCGGGAAAGCGGGATTCTGGCTGAGCCCGCTCAGCACGGCAAAGTGATCCCGGAAGGGAGCCAGCGGCTCCAGAATCAGGGGCAACTCGAAGCCGGTGCCTTCCGTCCGGGGCGTCCAATGTTCCATAATCATCCCGTTCGGAGCATAGACGAATGCCAAGCGGATCGCCGGGCTGGTTTCCGCGCTTGCGAATGCCGGAATCATTGAATCCAGCAGCGGCAAAGCCAGTGTCGCGGCGGCCCCGCGCAAAAAGGTGCGGCGAGGGATGGCCTTGTTGAAAATCATCATTGCGATTGCGATCTCCTCATCTGAAATGCCGTGCTTCTGGCTATGCCTAGAACCAGCGAGGACCAGCGATAGTTGTCGGGAGCGGCCTCCCGCAGGATCTGCCTGACCACTGGAGCATCGTAATATTCGAGTCCACGGCCCAGGGCGTAAGTCAGCAGCTTTTCGGTCACGGTATGGACGAATTGTTCTTTTTTGTCCCGCAACACCTTCCGGAGCCCCAGGGGACCCTCGAACCGGGAGCCGTCGGGGAGCACCCCGGAGGAATCGATAGGGCTGTCGCCGTCGCGGGTTCGCCAATGGCCAATCCCGTCAAAGTTTTCGAGCGCGAATCCCAGCGGGTCCATCACTTTGTGGCAACTGGCGCAAGCGGGGTTCGCGCGGTGCTGCTCCATCCGCTCGCGCAACGAGAGGACCTTGCCATCCTTGCTTTGCTCCTTTAAGGAGGGGACGTTGGCCGGCGGCGGCGGGGGCGGCGTGCCGAGGATGTTATTCATCACCCACTTGCCGCGCAGAACCAGCGAGGTCCGGTTGGCATACGAGGTGACCGTCAGGATGCTGCCCTGGCCCAGCAAGCCTCTCCGATTCTCATTCTCGCCGGCCAGCGTCACGCGCCGGAAATGGCTGCCGTAAACATTCGGAATCTGATAGTGCCGGGCCAGGCGCTCGTTGAGAAACGTGTAGTCCGCGTTCAGCAGCTCCAGCGCGCTGCGATCCTCGCGCAGCATGCTTTCGAAGAAAAGCTCCGTTTCCTGCTGGAACGCCTCGCGCAACTCCTCGTCAAAATAGGGGAATGCCTCCGGGTCCGGCGACACCGAACGCAGATTGCGCACCTGCAGCCACAGCCCGGCGAAATTGCTCACCAAAGTCTTTGCGCGCGAGTCAGCCATCATGCGCCGCACCTGTTGTTCCAGCACCGCAGGGTCTTTGAGCTTGCCGTCCTCCGCCAGCCCGAGCAGTTCCTCATCGGGCAAACTGCTCCAGAGGAAAAACGACAGCCGGGAGGCCAGCTCCAGACCGCTGACGGGATATGCGGTGTTCGCTGCCACGCCCTGCGGGTCGCGTTCGATGCGGAAAAGGAACGCGGGGCTAATCAGCATTCTTTCGAGCGCCATGCCGATGCCTGCTTCGAAGCCCCGCTCGCTCCGTCCGTCCTCGTAAAAGCTGAGCAGAGTTTGGATGTCTGCGTCGGTGACCGGCCGGCGATAAGCGCGCCGCGCCAGCGTGGAGAGAATTTTCCTGGCGCAGGAGACCTCGTCATTGTCATTCGCATTTGCGGGGTGGCATACAAAAATCTTGCGGCGGCTGGGAGTATCTTCGGTCCCTGTTGCGTTGTAGGGCCCGGCGATGGTGACACTGCCGATGGCCGGGATGCCTCCCTTAAACGGCGAGAACTCAATTTGCGTCAGGCGCGGCTGCAGCGGACCTTCCGGCAACGGGGCTTTTTTCAGAAAAGTGATCCCCAACACCCGGGCGCCTGCCTTCACCGGGAGGCGAAACTCCAAAGCCGCCTCCGCCGTGTTGCGCTCGTATCTTTCCTGCTCAGGATCTCCCTGGGACGCGGAGGAAAAAATTCCGGAAGACCGGCCCCGATTGTCTCCGCCGACCGTGAACAGCTTGATTCTGGCGCCATCCAAGCGAACATCGAGCTGGTGCGGCTCGCCGAGGCCGCGGATATAATCCCGCGCGTTTCTTTGCAGGCCGATCTTGATGGTGTACTCGCCGTCGAGCGGAAAGTAATGCCGAATCGCAACCCCGCCGCGCGACCCGAACGGCAGGTCTTCGCTCGTGCGGTCTTCTTGCATCAGGTATCTGGGAACATCGTAGGTCTCAAAGACGGGACGGATCGTGGAATCTCCTATGGCGAGACGGCTGATCTTCCGCGCGGCGGACAAGTATCTTTCCAGCAGCAGCGGCGATACCGACAGGGCGTCACCTATATTGTCAAAACCGTGGGCCGACTCGTCGGTGGGAAGAAGCGACGTGCTGTCGATCTCCAAGGCAACCAGGTCGCGGATCGCGTTGGCATATTCGGCGCGGTTGAGCCGCCGAAGGACCGGCCTGCCGGGATTGGGATGGGCTGCGGCCGCGCGGTCAAGCTCCGCCTCCAGATACGCGGCCAAGGAATCGTAGGCGGCTTTGTCCGGCCGCGGCATGCCTGCGGGCGGCATCTGCCCCGTCCGAACCTTCCGCACCACCTTTTCCCACACAGCCGCATTTTCGCTGACTTCCCCGAGGTTCATTTTGTCCAGCATCAGCCCCGCCGTCTTCAGCTTTTCGTTGTGGCAGGTGACGCAGTATTGATCGAGAATCGCGCGTTGTGGTGCGAGGGACGGCGATGCGGAGCTTGCATCCTGGCTGGCAGACCGTAGCAAACCGGCTCCGATTGCCATGACTCCGATCAATCCCAGGATCGTTACGCGCATTAAGCCAACCTCCCGTTGCCGTCACACCAGAGTTTTCATCAGGTCCATTTAGCGGAGATTCCATTTTTTGAACCCGTTTGAACCCGCCGGTGGTAGGAAAATTGTACACCAAACTGCTTTCGTTGCAGCCGCATCTTTCGATCAGGCGCTTCGGCAATCACTTAGAGCGGTTTTCCTGTTGCTGTATCCCCCCAGTTGTCATCCCGAGCACAGCGAGGGATCTGCTCTTCTCTCATTGGAACGACCCGCCACTTGGAGGAAAAGCAGATCCCTCGGTCCGACAAACCGCGTCGGCCCTCGGGATGACATCCTCTAGGGTGCGGTGCAGGATACAGCAGTAGTAAAAACGTTCTAATAACGGCCAGTCCTGTTCTGCCGAAAGCGAATTGGCAGGCTGGCCGCACAATCTCCGGAATGCGCAAGCGACCCCGGCCGTATCAAATATGAGGTCATGCCAGTTCCCTGAGCCAATTGCTTTACCCTCTTCCCTCGTGTAATCTTTCACCAATATTTTCAATCCGGCGGAGGTAATCCGTGCCTACAGCGAGCAATTGATCAGCTTGCAATCCGGCAGTCATTTGAGCACGATCTTAAGATTGGAGCGACAGGGGCGGCTGGTGTATGCTTCGAGGCGAAGGCGGAATGGGAAACGGAAATTCCCGCTCAAGGAGTCTCCCCCTGTTCTACGATTCGAGAAAGGCGCCATCCAGGTCGGAACAGACGAGACATCCCAAGCATAAGAGGAGAAAGCCGTGCTCAAGAATATTGATTTGGCAAAGGGAAATCGAGCGGCTGTGATTCTGATTATGGTTCTAGCCATAATTGCTTCCAGCCGCTTGACGTTAGCAGCGCAAAACACCGGCGCCGTAACGGGGATTGTCAAAAATACGTCGGGGGAAACCGTTGCCGGAGCTTTTGTTAAAGTCAGCAACGCAGACTTGGGCCTTACCTTCATGGTGGTCAGCCGGGAACAGGGCCAGTACAGCACCCCCCCTCTTCTTCCGGGAATGTATACGGTCGAGGGGATCGGAGGCGGTTATCAAAGCAACCCTGCGGGTCCGGTAGAAGTGCGCAGCGGGCAAAAAGCGCGGAGAGATCTCGTGTTGGACGCTCCACGGAAAATAACTCCGCCGGTGAAAAGGATGACCAGCGCAGATTACGCGCCGTTGATGCCGGAAGGAGATGGCAAAACACTTCTCGCGTCCCGGTGCGTGCTCTGCCATGGCTTGGAGCGGATTGTTCCTACACGGAAAACCCGGGAAGAGTGGCAAGAGACGGTGGAAACAATGCGTGGCTACATGCAAGACCATCGAGTGCCTCTATCAGACCAGGAAAGGGACGTGATGGTGGATTATGCGGCGGAGCATTTCGGTCCCGATACTCCCCTCCTGCGTCGCGAAACAGACCCCGCTCCCGACTCCAACAGGCACTTGCCCAGGACTTTGCTCCAAGGCGCAGAGGCTCAGTACGTCGCGATGGAGTTTAATCTGCAGCCTGGTGTTACCCCCCATGATATCGCGGTAGATTCCCAGGGGATTGCCTGGGTCAGTGAAAGAACGGGTCACATCGGCCGTTACGACCCGAATTCGCTTACTTATACCCGTTTTGCATCTCCCTCCGGGAAGTTTCCATTCCGATTAAATGCGGTTGCGGTTGACCCGCAGGGCCATGTTTGGGCCATGGATAACGGCTTCAACACCCGCATGGTTCATTTCAACCCCAATAGCCGGGAGTTCAATACGTACGACATTCCGCCGCCCCCACCCCCGAGTTCAGGCAGGTCCGGCATCAACACGATCCGTTTTTTGGATGGGAATGTCTGGGGAACGGGAATCACATCCAGCCGAATCGTGAAGCTGGACCCGAGCACCGGCAAGGTCACCGAATACCCTGTCCCCAAGGGTTCGCACCCCTATGGAATGGCGGTCGGCGGAGAAAACACGATTTGGTACGCTGCCCAGTACTTCGACGAAGTCATAAGACTGGATCCCAGCACCGGCCAGCTCTCTCGCTACAAAGTGCCCACGCCAAGATCGGACCTAAGGCGGATGGCGGCCGACGCAGAAGGCAACCTCTGGGTAGGCGCACATGAGGCAGGCAAACTGATGAAGGTTGACTATCGCACCGGGGAGGTCACCGAATATCCCACTCCCACGGAAGACTCCGGCCCTTATTCGGTAGACGTGGACACGAAACGAAACCTGATTTGGACTGGCGAACATTATGCGGACAAGATTGGCCGGTTTGAACCGCGCACCGGCAGTTTTGTGGAGTTTCCGCTGCCGAACGCGGGTTCGGACATGCGCAGGATCGAGATAGATCGCAGCCATCCGAACCGAGTTTGGTGGTCCGGCTCCGGCGCTGATAGGATTGGTTACATTGAAGTAATTGAATAAATGAGCTGAGGCCACCGGCGCCGGGGATTTACAGGCAATCGTCCGCCGGTGGGGCTTGCTTTTACATCGGGCGCAGTAGGAAGACCTCACATGAAGGACTCGAAATCACCGGGGCGGAACAGGCTGCTACGGTGAAACACTTGGCGGGGTCGCTCGATAAATTCAAAATACCGCAGAAGGAAAAAGAGGAACTGCTCGCCATAGTTTCCAGCCTCAAAGCAGACATTGTGGCGGTCCCGGCGCAGCGGGAGACAGTGCGGCGCGAGTTACATCGACAAGGAATAATGATTTAGCAGGCGCTTTTGTGCGAAGAGGAAGGTCTCACCAGAAATCTCGTCTCATCCCCGTTGGTGCAAAATCCCGGCCAGGTTACGGTCCATGCGGTTTGTTGATCTTTTGGTGGTCCTGTTTCCCCTTTGGGCTGTAGTCGGGACCGCGGGTGCGCTGGTGTGGCCGGACAACCTGACGCCGTTGCGCCCCGCCATCATACCGCTTCTCGGTGTGGTCATGTTCGGGATGGGCTTGACGCTGACTGCGCGAGAATTCCTGGAAGTGGCGCGCAGGCCGCTGCTGATAGCGAGCGGCGCGGCATTACAGTTTGGGATCATGCCTTTTGCAGCCTGGGCCGTTGGCCATGCCATGGGCTTGCAGCCGGACCTTTTGGTGGGTCTCATTCTAGTGGGAGCATGCCCGGGAGGAACGGCATCGAATGTGATCTGTTACTTGGCGCGTGGCGACGTAGCCCTTTCGATCACCTTTACCACGGTCTCCACTTTCCTCGCCATACTGCTCACCCCTGCACTGACTTGGCTCTATGTCGGAGAATCGGTGCCGGTTCCCGTAATTTCCATGCTGCTGTCAATTCTTCAAATTGTCATATTGCCGGTGCTTGCCGGGGTTACGGTGAACCGGTTTTTCGGAGCGCGGTTCGCATTCTTGCGCGGAGTGTTTCCGCTGATCTCAGTGGCGGCAATCGTGGTCATCATTGCGATTGTCGTTGCCTTAAATGCCGGTCTCACAGCGGTTCTAGCTTGGCCGCTGGTGATTGCCGTGATGCTGCACAATAGCTTGGGACTCGCAGCAGGCTACAGTCTTCCGAAGCTTTTCGGCCTTGACGCGCGCATTTCCCGGACATTTGCCATCGAAGTGGGAATGCAAAACTCCGGGCTGGGGGTCGCTCTGGCGACGCAATTCTTCTCCGCCACTGCCGCTTTGCCCGGCGCCGTGTTCAGCGTCTGGCACAATCTCAGCGGCTCGTTTCTTGCTGCTTATTGGGCACGGCGGCCAGCGCCTTAGTTATACTAAGTTAAGTAATCACGATGAATCCTCGAACCGGGTCTGACACCAAGGACAGCATCCCAGGAGTCTAATGAGTAGGATTTGGAGTCTCTTCCTCACCATCGGCAAGGTCACACCAGAAGTTTTTTTTGAGGCGTGCCTGCTCGGAGCGAAGGAACGCATAGGCGATAGAGACCAGGCAGACATGATGATGCCAGCCCAGCCAGTGACGCCCTTCGTAGTGATCCAGCCCCAACTCCTGTTTCAATTCTCGGGAATCCAGCTCCACCCGCCAGCGGGCTCGGGCGATGCGAACGAAGCGGCGCAACCCGACCGACTGCCCGTCCCAGTGGGTCAGCCAGTATTGGGTGGGTTGCTCGGACTCCTGGGGCCATTCCACCAGCAGCCACTCCGCCACCCGGGGCGGGTGTTGCTGTTTGCGCCAGCCGTGAGCCGCCCAAACGGGGACCCTGGCGAAGCGCGAGCGCTGCGGGCCTCGGCTTCCTTGACGCCAAGACACGGTTCGCCAGGCCGAGGCCGACAACTGCTCGGCCAGCGCTCGCAGGTTCTGCGGTTGCGGCAGAGCCTCCAGCGGGGGATACTGCCGCGGCCGTCCTCTCTGCTTCGGGGTGGGCCAAGGCCGATTCGGATCCTCGGTCCAAACCACCGTCGTCGGCTCCACCTGTACCGCGTAGGACAGACGCCGCTCCCGCAGGGCCTGCCGGAAACCAAAATCGTTGCCGTAGTAGGAATCGGCCACTATCGGCAGGCGAGGCAACTCCCACGCCAGAGCCCGGTCAATCACCTCCAGGGCCAACTCCGTCTTACTCCGGTAGGAGACCTCCGGAGGCAATTTCACCTCCGCCGCCCGCTCCCTGTCTTCCAGCCATTCTTTCGGCAGGTAGAGCCGCCACAGGATCGGACAACTGGCCTCGGCGCTGGACCAGTGCAGACTCACCGCCACCTGGCAGTTGGCCACTTTGCCCAACGTCCCGCAGTATTGCCGCCCGACCCCGACCGAATGTTCCCCGGCTTTGGGAAATGCGGTCTCATCGATGATCCAGACCTCGGGTTCACTCAGCAGGTCCACCACCTGGAGGGCCAAGCGCCTCTGGACCTCTTCCACTTCCCAAGGGCTTTGCCCCACGAACTGCCGCAGCGCCTGCACATCGGCACCGGCTACCCGTGCGGCCATCGGTTCAATCGATTTGCGCTCTCCGTCCAGCAGCAAACCTTCCAGGTAAACCCGGGCCCAATGGCGTCGTTCACTGCGTCCCATGGGTTCCAGGAGGTCTTCCAAAAACCGTTGCAAGCGACGATCCAAGGCTTTCAAAGTTTTCGGCGTCATGCGCCGACTGTAGCAGACTTAATGATGCATTGCAAGATTACTTAACTTAGTATAATTAACAGGTTGTTGAAAAAAGCCATTTGTCCGCTCCCTCAGGGGTCCCCAACGCGCCGCTTTCAGCGCGATGGGGTGTCTCACGGCCCGCCGCCCGCAGGGCGCGGCCTGGTAATTCAATGATGCAGAGATGCGGAGATGCGGAAGAGATTGCATGGCGCGCCCTAGTGGACGATTTCAGAACTTTTCCGATGGGCCAATTTATGGCCGATCTTCCCACCTGGAGCGAGCTTCCGATGGGGTGATTCCGTCCGGAAAGGCTCTGAAGGCATTTTGATCCCGCCAACCTGTTGAATTACAATCCCAAACTGGGGACGCGGCTATCTGTGACCAAAGGAAACGTTTTCGGCTCAGTTTCCGGTTTGCCGACTTATCGGCCAAGTGGCACCGGATCGGTAAACACTACGGCGTTTATCAGAGGGAATCGCGCGGACACGTCCCTGCAGTGCAATCTTGCGCGGGATGGGGCACTTTTCCGGTTACGCCGTCACACCTCCACTGAGCCGCCCTAAGGCGGTAGAACCGTTCCTATCCTGCATTTCCGTTTTAAAATTCCTGAGCTAACTTTGAACTGACTTCCAACGTCAAAATTGATTCGGGTTCCAGTGCACAAGTCCGAGATTTCGGCGCACGGTTCGCTGAGTCTCAAGATTCCGGCTAACCGCCCTTTTCCGTGTGTGTTCTCACGACAGACTGCAATCAAGGCAACGCGTGATTTCCACCGAACATCGAAAAGGTTAAACTTTATCCTGAAAGTGGAGTATGTGCTGGGAATTCAGGAAGTTGTAATCAGTTTCAGAGATTGGGACGGTGTAAAACGCGGCTGAAACTGAAACTAAAATGGGATTAGCGCAGGAGATCGAACTGACGCACGTACTTGATGATGAATGCGCGGTTCACGGGTCCGAGGCCGTTCAGGCTTTCCGTATCGTTGTAGACTACAAAGAAGCCGGTGCCCGCAGTTCCTAGCCAGTGAAACCGTAGGTTTGTTGACCAGCGTTGCGTCCGGTCGTTGTACTGGATCAAGCTCTGCGCGAAGACCGACGGCGTAAAGTTGTACGTCACGCGCATATTGCCGAGGTTCGTCACGAAAGCACCCTGCGGCAGGGTGATGTCGCTGCGTTTCCATGTCGTGTCTACGGTAAACTTCCCGCCCTTTCGGAGAATCACCTCCTGCAGCAGAGTGTTCTGATCGCCTGACAGGAAGCCTCCAATATCCCACTGGATCCGTCCGAAGAGCCACTTCCTTCGATCAGTGTTCACGCGAAGCGTGAACCGAGGGCTTCTGTAGACACCGGGCGGGACAATGACTCCCGGATAAACCTCGAACGGCTGATCCAGCCCTTCCCAGGTGATGTTGAGCGCGGGACTGAGGAAGTAGCCGTTCTCCCAGTCGAAATGGTTGTCCACGTGCAATGAGGCGTTCTGGATCCCGCCGCCGTCCAGGTAATCGAACCGCGTGTAGGACGCGTGCGGCAACAACTCCCGGAAGTGCATTTCTCTGACTCGCGGCTGACGCATTGTCTCATAAAAGCCCACACGCATGCGCCGGTATCCGCCGCTCTTTCTGACGAAGCCGACTTCCGGATTGAAGTTCTCGCCCGTCACACCGTATTCGAAGAACGTGCGGTGCTTGCCGTCATCGTACGCAGAATCTATGTTATATGCGTACTGTCGCCCCGCGATGCCGGGTGTTGCAGTTCTCGCAGCGAAGCCTGAGAGCGTTGCCCTTTCGCCAATTCCGAACCTGCCATCGAAACCAAACGTGCGGTTCCAGTTGTTGCTTCCCGCCATGCTGCCGGTTGCGGTTCGGTTGACGAAGATGACTCCGAGGCCCGAGCGGCTCGGCAAGTCTCGGCTCACGCGCACGGCTGTAAAGTTGTTTGCAGGCGTACTGTCCACCTCTTCGGTCTGAATATTCAGCATCCCGACGTTCAAGCCTTTGGCCTTGCCGCTCAGGCGAACGCCGCCTTTAACCGGCACAAGCGATCCATCCTCGCTGATTCCGATCCGCCTGCTGAAGAAAAGATCAAGATCCGGGCTTTTGCCGACCCTAAACAGACCGGAATTTTCGAGGAAAAACGGCCGCTTTTCGGGAAAGCGCAGATTGAATCGCGTCAGGTTGATCTGTTCCGTATCCACCTCAACTTGGGCGAAATCGGTGTTGTAAGTTGCGTCCAGATTCAAGCTCCCTGTCACGCCGAACTTGGCATCTATGCCCCAGTCGCCGCGGCGGATGGTCTTCGAGTTTGGTGTGAAGTTGCGGTTGGCCGAAGCAGTCACGTATGGCGACACTTTGAAGTTGCGCGGAGCCTTGAAATCAAGGTCGCGAAGTTCGCCTGCAGACGACAGACGGCCCAAGTTGTATATCCGCGCCAGCGGTGCCCAGTAGGACTTCTCTCGCCTGCGCTGGATGTTGCGCATGAAGTTCAGTCCCCACACCTGAGGCGGCGGCCCATAGCGGAGGGTGCGCAGTGGAATGCGGAACTCTGCAGTCCACCCGTTCTCAACGGATTGCGTCCTGACATCCCAACTCCCGTCCCAGCTTGAGTCGAAACCGCCTTGGCTACGTACCTGGGCGTCGTACTCGATACCCGCCGCGTTGGTGCCGAATACGAAACCATTCTGGAGATCGTGAAAGGTGTCGAAAATCACCTGGAACGAATCCATCTCGTCCAGATTAGCGTCACGGCGCGTGTCTGTAATGATGATCTGGGACGGATCACTATCGTGGAGGAAGACACCGACGTAGATCGCATTGTCGTCGTACAGAAGACGAACTTCTGTCTTCTCGCTGGCGAGTTGGCCTTCGAGCGGCTCTGCCTGAACGAAGTCTGTCAGCGGCTCGGCTTCCTGCCACACACGTTCGTCCAGGGCCCCGTCGATAGACAGGGTTTCCGTCACTCGATGAGCTGTCGCGACTGGCCGAGGACGTGCTAACCCGGTGGCCGGAGAAGCCGTCTGGTTTAGCTGCTGTGCCAAGACAGGTGGCAGATAAATGAGAACGATGACTGTGACAGAAGCGACAATGGTTAATTTCGAATTCAGCACCTGATTACTGTATACCAGAGCCGCCAATAGATAACCAGATTCCCCTTTTTGGCCTTCCAGCGGCTAAGAGTATAACCGGAATTAATTTTTGGCTCTCCGGCGGGTCAGAGTATACCCCCGTTGGCCTCCATCTGAGCCCTTCCAGCGCAGTATGATCTCCGCGATGCTGCCAGGGGCTCCCAGCCTCCCTTTCCGGGTCCCCCAAAACCGTCAAGTCAGCATCCAAAACTAGCTTTTTCAAACAACTCTCCATTCCTGAGGGATTTCGGAATCGTTTTTCTTGGGTGCCGCAGCCTGAGCTATCCCGACGGAAGTGGCAGGCCAGATATCCGCCCCAGCATGCCTGCAAACAGCCCAAAACTCACTCTGATCCTGGTACAAAAATCCGGGGCCCCTCAACTGTGATGTAGACTCTCACTGTCACTGGTACAAAATGTCGGGCTGGTCAATTCACCCGCGGGTTAATGTTCCGGAGTGTTTACACTTGGTCCAAAGTGATTGATGATGGCTCCAATTGGGCAGGCAGCTCGGACTTTAGCGCCGGCCCGGGCCAAGTGAAATACATGGCGAGCCATGATTTTGGCCTTGCTTCCTTCGATGTCCGGCACGCTTTCACGACGAACTTCACCTACGACCTGCCGACAGGCGACCTGGAAGGCGTGATGGACAAGGTGTTCGGCGGTTGGGGAACCAGCGGGATTGTTACGATACAGAGCGGTACTCCGTTTAACGTCGGCGGCGGAGCTGCCCCCAGCTGGATGCGCTACGTTGGAAATTATCCGGACCTGGTGACCGGGGCGAGCGTTCAATATGACGCGCGCAATCCCGATCAATACTTTAACCCTGCCGCCTTTAAGTTGCCTGGCGCACCCGATTCCGAACCGGGCACTACCAACCCTGGGTTTGTCGGAAATGTGGCCCGGAACTTTATGATTGGGCCGGGAACAGTTACTTTTAACTTTGTGTTGCAAAAGAACACCAGCCTTTCCGAAAGAGTGGATCTGCAATTTCGTTCGGAGTTTCACAACCTGTTCAACCGGGCGAACTTTAGCCGGCCCGCCAGCAATATATTTAATTCGCGGGCCAGTGGAGGCATCCATGGCCGCCGGTCGAACGCAGGAGAGATCACATCCACGAGATTGACGTCACGCCAAATCCAGTTTGCGATCAAGCTCGTGTTTTAAGCGTCGGCATTACGTCCACGCGATTACGCTCCATATTGAGATATTCTGCCGATATCTTTAAATGATTTGGCAGGCCGCGTCCGCCGCGAAAGAAATGGATTCGTGGCGGAGCGGCCTAAAAAATCTACATGACCCCAGGGAGGGCCAGACGCCTATGACGAAGGGGATTTCGGTTTCCGTACTGCTGTTGTTTGCTTTGGGCCTGCTGCTGCATCCTTGCAGGGCGGCCGCCGCCGGGCTGGAAGCGGACATGGTGATTCTGAACGGCAACATCCTCACAGCGGACAGCCTCGACCCGGATCAATTTTCTATCGCGCAAGCAGCCGCCGTCTATGACGGGAAATTCATCGCCGTCGGCAGCAATGCCGAGGTCCTGGAGTACGCCGGTCCAAGCACTCGGAGAATTGATCTGGGCGGCAGGACGGTTATTCCGGGGCTGGTGGAAACCCACGATCACATCTATAGCTACGGCTCCCATTTTTTCCCCGAAGGACATCAGCTAGTCGGCAGGACCGATACCCCCGTCACGTGGACGAGCCGGGACGACTTTCTGGCTCAAATCCGCACCCTGGCCCTGAGCAAGCAGCCGGGCGAGTGGATCGTCACCTCGACCCGGGGCGGACCGATGGGAATCATCATGGAGCTGCAAAAAGGAGAGGTGACGCGCTTCGATCTCGATGAGGTGGCTCCGAACAACCCGGTGTATCTGCACTGGAACGTCAGTGTCGAGGGTCTGGCGAACACGATAGCTCTGGATCAGCTGCTGGAGAGATATCCCAACGTTGTGGGCCTGCGCCGCGACGCGAACGGCGTTCCCACCGGGCGGATGACGGGAGTGGCGAACCTGACGATGTGGTATGAATTCTGGCCGCAGGTTCCTCCCGAGGATCTGGGACCCTACTATAAGCTGGAAATGGAAGAGATCGCCGCTCAGGGGCTGACCACTGTTTCCTCGCGCCTGCAACCCAACCATTTGGCCGCCTATGCCTGGCTGCACGCGCGGGATGAGTTGCCGGTGCGCATGGCCTACTCGCTGGAAGCAGCCGCCCGCAGCGAGACCACCGAAGCCACGATGAGCCGTCTGGTGGGTCTGCAGGGCGGGACGGGAAACAACATGTGGGGCGCGGGAGACGACAAGCTGTGGATGATTGGAATTTCTCCCATCAGCGCCGACAGCGTCACCGGCATCGCCGGCTCCTGCGTCACCAAGCCCTGGCCGCGCGAAGCCCCGAATTTTCCCATGTGGCTGCACCAGTTATACGGTCCCTATGGAGTGTGCCGCCTGACGAGTCCCGACTACCACGACATGGACGTGTTGCGGGCGGCGGCCAAATACGGGTTCCGCATTTCGGCGCTGCATATCAGCGGAGACGGGGGGCTCGACCAGCTTCTGGACGCGATGGAGGAGCTGAGCCAGCAGTACCCGGACATTGCCGAGCGGCGATGGGCTGTGGATCACTGCCAGATCGTTCGCGAAGAACAGATTCGCCGGGCAAAGAAATTCAATCTGATGTTCAGTTGCGGGCCCACGTTTCTCTACGATGGGGAGAAGGGGGCCGTCGGAGCGTACCGAATTCTCTACGGAGAGAAAATAGCCGGGGATGCGGTCATTCCCTTCCGCAGCCTGATCGACAACGGCGTGCCGGCCGTCATGGAGCTGGACCGGCACGGCTTTCATCCTTTCCTGGCATTGCAGGTGGTGATCAACCGCAAGGACGTAACCGGAAAGGTTTGGGGCTCCGGACAGAGGATCAGCAGGCGCGAGGCGCTCTACACCTACACGCGCTGGAGCTCGGAATACCTTTTGCGGGAAGACCAGATCGGAAGCATCGAGCCAAAGAAAGCCGCCGATTTCACTGTGCTGAACCGGGATTATTTGACGATACCTGAGGATGAGATCGGCCGGATCGACCCGGTGTTGACGGTGATGGGAGGAAAGATCACCTACACGCAGCCAGAGTTTGCCGCCAGCAACAACCTGCCGCAGGTGGGATACCAGGGCGACAGGTCTTGGTGGAAACGCGGAACTCCGGAGGATGCCACCCGCGGCCGCGGCCCGGATTAGTCTTGCTGAGCGATTCCGGTTTTCAGGATCCGATTCGCAGGTTTGCTAGCTGCATTTAAACAATATTTCTGGCTGGTTGATAGAGGGGAGGTGCCTCGTGTTACCTCGGTGCAAGAAACAGCGGGTCCTTCAGCGGCTGATCCATATGCTTATAATCATCCCAGGATGGAAAATATCCGCCAGAAAGCGGGTTGGGCGCCTGACTTCGGGGGATTATTGATTGGCGTCAGGCAATACATCATTATATTGATGGAATCGTTTCGGTGGGAAAACCGACATCTGAAATAGAGTGAGGTTGTCCATGCTACTACATGATTTGAAAAAGCGAGTAAAACAGTCCAGCGTGTACGGCGTCGCCGTTGCGTTGCTGCTCAGTTCAGCCACAGTCTTACAGGCGCAAATGGCGGGGTATCCGGCCCCCCGCGTGCCCGATTACAAAAAAGCGATCAATGCAACGGTCGCGGACCTGATGCCCATCGCCCGAGTGATTGCGCGCAAGCCCAGCCGCCGGATGGCATTGTCTCCGGGTTACGGTATCCAGCCGGGGGAGAGAGCGTTGATTGTAGTCAGCAACCAATTTGACCGGCGCGTGCTGCAAGCCATCGAGCAGGCCATTATCGAATTGGGCGGCAAAGTGGATATTATGCTGACCAGCGCCGATGCTCCGGGAAGGATCACCGGCAACCGCGGCTACGAAGAAATCCGCCTGATGCGGTTGCTCGGTCCGAGACAATCCACCTTCGTCCGGTCGGGCGGGGTAAAGGGGATCGTCCAGGCGAACCTCGACGCGGGGGGGCCCGGCTACGACATAGTCATTAACGGCTCCGGCGGACCCAACCCCCGGGCGGACTATCGCTGGGAATATATCCCCTGGGTGACCGCCGACAAGTTCATGTTCAGCATGGCCGGCTTTCCGTTCGAGGTTCAGAATCGGGTGGACGAGATGCTGTGGGACACCATGATCCATGGCCGCACCATCCACGCCACCGACCCGGAAGGCACGGATATGACATGGCACTGGCAACCGGAGTTCGTCTCCATGCTGCGCGAGCATTGGCCCGGCTACCCGATGGTGAAGGCGGGCCACCTGAGCGCGATTCCGTTATTTCGGAGTCCGGAGACGGCCGACGCCAATGGAGTGCTTGCCGGCACCATCAACCACACAGGAACTTTCCCCCACATCAAGCTCACCATTGAAAAGAATGAAATTGTAAAGGTGGAGGGCGGAGGAGAGTACGGGAAGCGTTGGAGGGAAGTCTTGGAAGACTGCAAGGAAAAAGGCATCCGTTTCCCCGGCTTCCCCGCTCCGGGATGCGGCTGGTTTGAGGAAGCCGCCATCGGCACCGACCCCTGGCGGGCGCGCGACCTGGAGGCCGATATCCGGCTGCGGGCGCATTCTTGGGAGCGGGGCCGCTCCGGCATTATTCACTGGGGGTTGGGCGTGACCCAGAACTTTGAGTATCATGAGGCGCTGACCCAATGGTACCGGGAGAATAGCGGGAAGACCAAGGGGGGCGGCAGCCACCGCCACATCCACACGCACTTCACCACCATGGATTTCACCAATGAGGACGGCAAGACCACACGGGCGATTGACAAAGGCCGCCTGACGTTTCTGGATGATCCGGAGGTGCGGAGAATTGCGGCGAAATATGGCGACCCGGATGAGATATTGTCAGAAAAGTGGATTCCTTCTTTCCCCGGGATCAACGCTCCCGGCGACTACATGAAGGATTACGCCGCTGATCCTTACGCCTACAACCATCCTATGATGGAAAAGTTGCGCCAGGAAGTGGGCTGGTCGCCTGAAATCGGGGGACAGTTAAAGTAACGCCAGGCCCTTTACTGCTGACTCAATTCGATCCAGCGGCAGCGCCATTGGCCTTCGCAAAAATTACGCGCTGCGCCTCCCGCGCTGGTGGCGGGAAACCTGTCCCTTCGGAAGCAATTGGCCTTTCACCTGGAACGCAAGGTCAAGGCCCGGCGAGCCAACGACGCTATCCGGCTGACGAAAGTGTTGCTTCCCAACATTTTCGAATGGCGGCAAGCTTGAGCCATCCTGCAACTGAAAACCCTGACCGGGCGAAAAGGGGATGCAAGGGCGCTTACCTGAACAGTAATCAAGTTCATGGGAATTCGGGTGAGCCTGAAGATGCTTATTTACCCTGGCAAGTTTCCAGCAAGCGCCAACAGCGTAACCACCCATCTTTAATTTTGATGAAGAGGGAAGAGGGAACATGAGTAACGCGAAGAAGCGGGCTTTCTCAATAGTGATTGTCGGGTTGTTTGTTCTGCTAGCAGGCCGTTGGGCCGGAGCCGCAGGGCTGGAAGCGGACATGGTGATTCTCAACGGCAAAATCCTGACGGCGGACAGCCCGGACCCGAATGACTTCTCGACCGCCCAGGCAGCCGCCATCTACGACGGGAAATTCATTGTGGTGGGGAGCAATGAAGAGGCTTTGGAGTACGCCGGACCCAGCACGCAAAGAATCGATCTGGGTGGCCTGACGGTAATCCCGGGGTTGGTGGAAACCCATAATCACATCTACGGCTACGGATCGCACTTTTTCCCCGAAGGACAGCCGCAGCCTGGAAAGACTGATCCTTCCATCCCATGGACGAACAAGGCCGACGGGCTGGCTCAAATCCGAACGCTTGCTCTGAAAAAGCAGCCGGGCGAGTGGATTATTACCAGCCCTGCGTCCGGGCTCATGGGAGTGGTGGTCGAACTCCAAAAGGGAGAGGTGACGCGGTTCGACCTGGACAAGGCAGCTCCGAACAACCCCGTGGTCTTGCACTGGTCGGTGCAAAGCGAAGCGATAGTGAACACGAAAGCCCTGGAGCCGCTGCTGGAGAGATACCCCGACATTCCGGGTGTGCGCCGCGACGACCAGGGGGTTCCCACCGGGCGGTTGGCGGGGCTGGCGATCTGGACGTTGCATTACGAATTTTTCCCGCAGATTCCTCCGGAGGAGTTGGGCCCCCTGTACAAGCTGGAAATGGAAGAAGTGGCGGCTCAGGGCGTGACCACGGAGTCGACGCGGCTTTATCCGAACCACTTGGCTGCCTATGCCTGGCTCCATGCCAGGGGCGATATGCCGCAACGGATGGCCTTTTCCCTGGAGACGGCCAACCGCAACCCAAACGTGCATGCCACGATGAGCCGTCTGGTGGGCTTGCAGGGCGGGACGGGCAAAAACATGTGGGGAATTGGCGATGACAAGCTGTGGATGATCGGCATGGGCCTTTCCAATATCGACCACGTGCCTGGGATCGCCGGCTCCTGCGTGGAGAAGCCCTATCCGCGCGAGGCTCCGAACTTTCCTCTGTGGCTGCACCAATTTTATGGACCCCACGGGCTATGTACGCTGAGCGATCCGGACTACAACGATATTGAGGTGTTGCGGTCGGCGGCCAAGTACGGCTTTCGCGTCACGGCGATGCACTCGGGCGGAGACCGGGGGATCAATTCATTCCTGGATGCGGTGGAGGAGCTGAGCAAACAGTACCCGGACATCGCCGAGCGGCGATGGGTCATCGACCACTGCCGGTTCATTAACGACGGACACGTCGAACGGGCTGTGAAGCTGGGCATCATTTTCAGTTGCGGACCCAAGTATGTCTACGCGGGGGAGAGAGGAGATATCGGAGCGTATAAGGTCATCTACGGCGAGGAGGTGGCTGCGGACGTGGTCGTTCCCCTGCGGAGGCTGCTGGACCATGGCGCGCGGACGACAATCCAACTGGACCAGCACGGCTTCCACGCCTTTCTGGCTTTGGAAGTGGCAGTCACTCGGAAAGATGTCACGGGAAAGGTCTGGGGGCCACAACAGCGCGTCAGCCGCCGGGAGGCGCTTTACATGTACACGCGCTGGGGCTCAGAATATGTCCTGCGGGAAGACCTGCTAGGCAGCATTGAACCGAGAAAGTACGCTGATTTTGCCGTGCTGAGCCAGGACTATTTGACAGTGCCCGAGGATGATATCGCTATGATCGACTCGCTGATGACGGTAGTGGGCGGCAAGATCATCCACACGCAACCGGAGTTCGCCTCCCGCATGGGGTTGCCGCAGGTGGGATTCCGGGGCAACCCGACTTGGTGGAAGCGCGGAAGACCCGGCAAATAGCGAGGAAGGTCAAATCGAAAATTCCGGTTTACAGGCTGTGCGCAGTCTGATAGAGATGCTCCTGAACAATGCGTTTTTGAGAGCAGAGAAATAGTCGCTTCGCTCTCTATATGGAGGCCCACTCATGAGGATCAATCCCTTTTTTGTTTTTGCATGTGTCGCCCTTCAGCTCGGAGTTCTGTTTGCGCAAGAGAATCGAGAATTGCCTAAAGTGAAAGTGGTCGGGACAGGAGGGACTATCGCTCACATCCCGGCACGAGGCGGGGAGCCCGATTATTACATCAACCCTGACAAGGTGATCGATGACTTCCGCCAGGACCTCGAAGGGGTAGCCAGGGTAGAAGTGGAGGACTTGTTCAGAAAAGGCGGGCACACCTTGACGATGAAGGACTTTCTGGCCGTATCGCAGCGGATCAACGAAATCTTCCGCCAGGAGCCCGGAATCGCAGGGGTGGTGGTCACGATAGGCTCCAACGGCGTTGAAGAAATTGCTTACTTCCTCAGCCTGACCGTCAAGAGCGACAAGCCGGTCATTGTCACAGCCGCCAACCGCCTCTACACGTCGCTCAGTTCGGATGCCCCATTGAATTTGCTGAACGCCATTCGCGTGGCGGCCTCCCCCAAGTCTCGAGGACACGAGGCAATGGCTGTTCTGAATGGCAAGATTAACGCTGCCCGTGGCGTCGTGAAAGTGGATACGTTCATGGACAATTATCAATCCCGCGACCTGGGCATTCTGGGTTATGTCGATGGGGAAGTTACTTTTTACCGCTCGTCTTTGCGAAAGCATAAAAGCCAGTCGGAATTCGATGTGCTGCAGCTGGAAAATCTTCCCAAGGTCTACGTGCTTTACAGCTACATGGATGCCGATGGCGCTTTGGTTCGTTCGGCGGTTCAGGAAGGGGCGGCAGGAATCGTGATGGCTTCCTACCCAACCAGCTCCGATGCGCCGGAGCAAACCAAAGCCTTGGAGGAAGCGGCGCGAGCCGGTGTGACTGTTGTGCGGACGAACCGTGGGGGCGAAGGACGTTTCCAGATTCGCGCCTTCCGCGAACGATGGCCGCTTTTCGTCAGCGGAGATTCGCTGACCCCTCAACAGGCGCGGCTCTTGCTCATGCTGGCTCTAA
>JADFGZ010000206.1 GCA_022567475.1 Acidobacteriota bacterium
ACGCGCGCGGAGCCTGGGCGATCCGCTGGGAAGCGGCGCTACCACAGTATCGATTGGGAAGAGGACTATCGAAGCGAGGACATCTCAGCCTGTTCGTGCGCCGGCAGATTCTGCTGTATTCTTCGCGAAAAAGATCAGATGCGCGCTCCCGATCTGAACCCCGTCTCCGCTGTTGCAGACAACGCCCTCGCTCGGTATTTCCCTTCCGTTTACCAGGACCGGAGCGCCTTTCAGGGGGTAGAGAACAAACTCGGCTGATTTCTCTCGCTGCTCATAGACCACTCTGGCATGCATCGGTTCCACGGTCTTTTCATCGTCGAGAAAGATGCGCGCCCCCGCATGTCTCCCGATTACGGTGCAACAAGCCTCCAGCCGGAGGTAGCGCGGAATCCCCCGCATTTCTCTTACAGGAGCTTGAATGTCTGTCAACAGGAAATGGGCGAACATCCCTTTCGGCAAGTGCTCTTTTCGCAGCCTTTCAAAGCGAAGTGCGGCTTCCTCCCTGTCAGGAATAGGGTCCGGAATGACTTCGGGAATGACCGCGCTGCCCGTGGCTTCCGCTACCGCCGCTACTGCAGAATCTGGAAGACCATGCAAGCCGGCTTCTTCGTGCTCAGCATTTCCGGCGGGCATGGAATGTTCGGCGGACTCTGGACTCACGGCGGCTTCCTCTGGCTCGACAGAAGAAAGTTCAGCAATGACCTTCTCGATCCATTCCTCCGGGTTGTCCATGGGGTTTTTTAGGGGGACATTTTCAACGCCCATATTCCTCTCCTTCAGAGCAAGCTTCCTGTGTTCGCTCTCTTGTCATAGTAGGCTAATGGAACTCCGCCCAAGGTAATTGTGTCCCCGTCTTCCAGCGGCACCACGGTATTGCAGATTGCGTCGTTCAGCTTGGTTCCCAGGTGGCTGCCCAAATCTTCCACCTGATACCTGCCTGTGGCCTTGTCCAAAAATATCCTGGCGTGGCCGCTGGTTTTTTGGTCCGGACGATGGATCGTCGGATGCGACAGCAGGAGGTAGGTATTCCCTTTGCTAAAGGTTCTTTCGGGATCATAACGAGTAATGATCACGTCGGCATATTCTTTATGGTTCTTCGAATCCTTCAAGGCAAAGTAGAACGACTCCGCTGTGAGGCCAATTTTCAAGCCCACCTCGCCCGGCGCCGGCTGCAACATGACCGTCATGGAACTGTTGCCGTTCTTCCAAGGACCGCCAATCGGATGCATCTCACCCTGGTACATGACGCTGACAGGAGGTTCGTTCCCGGCAGAAGATGGAGAAGAAGAAGCTGCGGTTCGTGCCGGACGGCGCACCACGGCCACGATGCCGAGGATGATCGTAAACCCCACAAGCACCAGCGTTGCTGGATGCACCGGGAACTCCTGCCACCAGGGTGGAGGCTCATAGTTGGCGTGCAGAAAAGCCTTTTGCGCCTTGACCGTCATTCCCTGATAGCTGAGGCTCACCTCGCTCTTATATTCTCCGGAGGATTGCGGAAAGTGAAATTCAACCGAATATTGATTTTGGAGCTGCTCCAGAACCGCATTGTAGAGTTGCGGAAGATCCTCCGGCCGCGGGGCAAACAGAAAACTGCCCCCGCTGATGCTTGCAATTCTTTTCAGGTACTCCACCGGGGCATTGTCGCGGAAACCCAGCGTATACAGGGGCACCTGCCCTCCCCCGATCCTCCAAATCACGTCTTGCTCTGTTGTGGGACTCCCCTCGTCCTTGCCGTCGGTAAGAAGAACAACCGCGACGCGGGAGGTGGGCGCCCGGGAAGCTTTTTCCAGCGAATCGCGAGTCGCTTGATAGAGCCAGGTATGCTGCTCGTTGGCGACCAGCTTTTCAATTTCCTCCCGTACGTCGGATTTGCTCCGGGTAAAGTCAGTCAGAAACCTCACGGAGCTCCCAAAAGCCATCAGCGCCGTGAAATCTTCTTTTTCAAGCTGGTCCAAAAACCGGGCAGCAGCCCGTTTTGCTTCCTGGATGGGAACTCCCTTCATGCTGCCGCTGACATCGATGCCCACAATCACGGAGAGGGGTGTTTGGGCGCTCGAGA
The DNA here is from genome assembly GCA_022567475.1 of Acidobacteriota bacterium. Classification (GTDB taxonomy): domain Bacteria; phylum Acidobacteriota; class Terriglobia; order 2-12-FULL-54-10; family 2-12-FULL-54-10; genus JADFGZ01. Next base: position 2,063 of record JADFGZ010000206.1, read on the forward strand.
CAGGCCCGATTGAAAAGTTTTCTACCTCTTCCCCTTCCACCGATAGTCCAAAATTTGCCTTGCCCAGCCCCTTCACCGGAACACCCCACTCATCGACAACAGAGAGCACCATCTGCACGTTGCCCCCCGGAGCGGACCTTGCATCCAGGATGTTCAGCGAAACCGGGTTCTGCGCTTTTACCGTACCCGCCATCCACAACCAAACCAGTGCCAGCAGCAGGAAAGACAAAGAACAACGGAGGATCCCCCCCAGCAGTCGGCCGCATGCCCAAGAAACATGCCGATGGAATCGCCTGCGCACATGCCCCTCCGCGAGCGGCGATTTATCCTGCACTCTCCCGCTTGTGTGGGAAATGGACGCGTCTACCCCGCTCGATTCGGAGGGCAAATTCGCTTTCGGCAACCAAAGTTCAGTGTTCATATCAAGTACCCGTCACTTTCGTGATCTGCTTTTTCACCGGAGCTGCTGAGACCGCCTGCACGGTGATGAAGCAAAATGCCATGAAGCTGTTCCGTTTCAGAGTGAACAACCGTAACGCTCCTCCTGCCATACCCTCCGGCCCTCCCAGCTTTCTTTTACCCGTTTTACGTTACTCGTACTCACCCTCTTGGGAAAATAGAACTTTGGCCTCAAATTTCGCATAGGACGATAGTACTGTCAGGAGGTCATTGGAGGTACTATCGCTCCAGCACATCTTCTCCCAGGATAGGGCGATCTAGGGCAAAGATCCGTTAAAGCTCACCAGACAGGCAGAAGGAATCATGAACAGTTCCTCTGTCCCAAGCAAAAAACTTTTTCTGCTGGAGCCGGCAGAAAAACAAACAAATATATTAATTATAGGAAGTTAAACAGCTAAAGAAAAAGAGGTTAACTGACAGAGAAAATAAAACTGGGCCGGTTTGGAGGTATCCGTCTGCGATCTGCCATGCGGAGCACCACAGCCGGCTTTATGATCTTCCGGAGTCTTTAGAGAACAACTCCCCGGTCAGAGATTTGGCTTGTCCGGCCAATGGCACAATCGAAAGCGATTGCTCCATCGTCGCCTTGGAATTCTTCACCAGCATTAGCGCGCAAAACAACATGATGTAGGAGACCTGCTCATTCGAGCCCATGATTACCTCCGCCCCAGTGTGTCGATGTAACTGAGCCATTCCGTGCGATGGATCATATTGAACAAGGTGGTTAAGCAATCGGATAACCGAAGCTGCCCATTTCGCAAGCCGTTAAAAATGAAGCAGGTTACGAAAAAGGCTGGCGGTGGCAGCGTAAAAAAAGAGAAGTTTTTTCTTTTTATCCCCAATTTGAGAAATTCCTGGAAGGTAACTTCCTTGCTCCAGCGGCAAATTGGGGTTGGATTGAGAAAGTGGTTTGGATTGAAGATAGGAAGGAGCATCGAGCGGAGCAATCCAGCTTCCGTTCCGCTGCAAAATCTTAACACCTCTCAGACAGTTGGCCTTCTCGGCAAGGGGAACAAGTTATACTGACCGCTCCCGAGTTGCCTTGGATTTTTTCGCAGCGTCAGAGCGCAAAGCAAGAGGTATCTTTAGTAAAACCGTTCCGTGGCAGCGCAACTGCTTGCAAAGGCATTGTTTCGACCCTATAATTGAGACCGTTTCTGGCACGCCAATGAAGGCATTCGGCTCCAACTTAAAACGGCGCATTTGGCAGCCCTTCTTTTTCATCATTTTGGCCGCCCTGGCTGCTGCGGTATTCTTCACTATTTCCCCCAGGCCAAGCCCCGTCGTCTTGTGGTCGTACACCGTGCTACTCATCCTGCTGGTGCTCGTAGTGGGAGGGCGATTGGTACGGCGTATCGTCGAAGCGGGGCAGGAACTGGCCAAAGCGGCCGAGCAGCTATCCCCGGGCACCTTAGATAAAGCCTCCGAACAATCGGGTGAGATCACGGCCTTGGTTCACACCGTGAATCTGATGACCAGCGAACTGCAGCAAAAGGAACAAACCTGGATCGGGGACCTGGAGCAACGCACTCAGGCCGTGCAGCAGATGTCAAAAACCTTGCAGGAACAGGCCACCAGTTTCGAGACGGCTCTCAACTCGGTGGATTTGGCGGTCTGCCTGTTTGATTCCAACGGCAATATCTTGCAGGTGAACCAGCGATTCTGCGGTTTCCTGGGAACGGAACAGGCCAAGCTGAAATCCATGGACTTGTTGCAAGTCGCCTCGGAATTGCAGAACTTCGTCTCCGCTCCCGATGAGTTGACGGCGGCTGCCGAGGCAATCTTCCGGGAACCCTCGGCCCCCCGCGACACGAATGTTGCTTTGCAGGACCGCTCCGGAAACCTCCGCATCTATTGTGTGCCGATCTTTGGAGAGATGAGCAGTCTGGTGGGTATCGTGATTTCGCCCGGAGAGAGCGCCGACTCCTCCGCTGTGGACCGGTTGAAGACCGAATTCATCTCCACCGTTTCGCACGAACTGCGGACGCCGCTGACGGCTATCAAAGGCGCGCTGGGGCTGGTGTTGGGAGGAGCAGGCGGCCCGGTATCGGCCCGGATTCGGGAATTGCTGGAGATTGCCAGCAACAATACCGACCGGCTGATCCGGCTGGTCAATGACATCTTGGAAGTTTTCCGCATGGAGACCGGCAAGCTGAAGTTGCGGCCGGAAATCGTCGGCGTTTCCGAGATGGTCAACCAGGCTTGCGGAAAGGTAAAACAAGAAGCGGCGGCGGCGGGGATTCGTTTGGAACTTCATGTAACACCGGACATGCTTCCGGCTCTGGTGGATGCAGAACAGGTGCAACTGGTCCTGGAGAACCTGCTTTCCAACGCCATCAAGTTTTCCAGCCGGGGAGGTGTCGTGCGAATTGCAGCCGAGCCGATGCAGACGAAGCCCAAATTCATGACTCTCTCCGTGCAGGATTTCGGGGTGGGAATTCCCAGCGAAGCCCAGCAACGGATATTTGGGAAATTTGAACAGGCCGAAAGCGTGATGACGCGCCAGCATCAGGGTTCGGGACTGGGACTGGCCATTTGCCGGGGAATCGTGGAAGGACACGGCGGGCGTATCTGGGTGGATAGCGAGCTTGGCAAAGGGAGCACCTTTTTCATCAGCCTGCCGCTAGCCCAATCGCAGACAATGCGCAAGGCCTCCCCCGCCGCAAAACCTGCCTCTCTGCCCCAACCGGGGGCGCACCATTTGGTGATGGTTGTCGATGATGACACCGACACCCGCAATGTTCTTTCCCGGATGCTGCAATCGCAGGGGCATTTTGTGCTGGAGGTGGGCAACGGCTTGGAGGCGGCTGATTTGGCGGCCCGCCACCGTCCGGAAGTCATCACCCTGGACCTCATCATGCCGGAGGTGGACGGGTTGGAGGTTTTGCGGACACTCAAAGCAAACTCGCAGACGCGTCAAATCCCGGTCATCTGCGTTTCGATTTCCGATGAACTCTCCGCCGAGGCGCTCCAATCGGGGGCGGTCCAGTTCATTCAGAAGCCGCTGGAGCCCGCTACGCTTTTGAGCGCCATCAACGCGGTCTGCGGCACCGGTTCCGGCTCAGCCGAATCCGGCTCACCAGCCGCTGCAGGATAAAATTTATGGTAATTCGCAAGGTTTTGCTGGCCGAAGACGACGAGGACATTCAAAAGGTAGCTCAGATCAGCCTTCAGTTTCGGGGAGGCTGGGAAGTGGATTTGGCTACGAACGGCGAGGAGTGTTTAGCCAAGGCAGCCCAGAATCGTCCTGACCTGATCCTGCTCGACTGCATGATGCCACAAATGGACGGTTATGAGGCTTGCCGCAGGCTCAAGCAAGATCCCTCGCTGCGGGATATCCCGGTGATCTTTCTGACGGCCAAGTCGCAGGAACGAGAAGTTAAAAAAGGCCTTTCGCTTGGCGCGGTTGGCTACCTGATCAAACCCTTCAACCCCATGACCCTCGCTGAAGAAATCCAGCAGATTCTCCTGACTGAACAAGAGACCCCTTCATGAAGAAACCGCCCCGGAAAAAGCCGCTCCAGAAGAAGCCATCCCGGCGCGCCCCGGCCACGGCTCCAAAACTTCCCCTGGACCCGGCCAGGATTCTCGAAGGTTTGCCGGATGGCGTCCTGGTGACCGACAGCGACTGGCAGATTCGCTATGTGAACCGGGCTTTGCTGCAAGCCATGGAATCTTCTGAAAAAGACCTGTTAGGAACGCCCCTCCACCTGCTTCCCGATACATCGGGTCTCGGAGATTCTTCGAGCGAGCTGCTCCACTACCTGGCCCATTTGACGTCGTCGCCTCCGGAGCAAACGGAGGTGAAGACGGTCAGCGTACACACACCGGAGAGAAAATTTATCCGCATCACCACCCAACCCTACCGTCCAACGCCTTCCCAAGCGGACGGTTACATCCTCACGTTTGCCGACGCCACCCGCGAGGGGGAGATCGATGAGATGAAGAGCGAATTCATCTCCGTGGCCTCTCACGAACTACGCACCCCCATGACATCCATCAAGGGTTCTCTGGAGCTTCTGTTGGGAGGGTACGCGGGCGAGATGCCTCAGGAAGCGAACGAGCTGCTGGAGATATCCCTCACAGCCGGGGACCGGCTGATCCGGCTGGTCAACGATATGCTGGACATCGCTAAGATTGAATCCGGAAAGATGGAATTTAATCTGGCTCATCTGAACATGGCCGAGTGCATTGAGAAGTCCATGCGCAGCATCCGCTCTCTGGCGGAAGTGCACCATGTCTCCTTTCAGACTGAGCAGCCGGAAAACATCCCGTCCGTATTTGCCGACCGCGACCGTCTGGAGCAGATCATCACGAATTTGCTTTCCAACGCTCTAAAATACTCTCCCGCCAACAGCGTCGTGCACATCCGCACGAGCAGCCGGAATGACACCGTCCGTGTTTCGGTAACCGACCAGGGTCCCGGAGTCCCCCCCAGCAAAATTCACAAGGTGTTTGACCGCTTCCAACAGTTGGAGGGAGCCAAGAAAGGCACCGGACTGGGGCTTGCCATCTGCCGCGCTCTAGTGGAACAGCAGCGGGGCAAAATCTGGGTGGAAAGCATCCCCGGCCACGGAGCTGAATTCCTCTTTGAGCTTCCTGCGGCTCCTGCGGACTAGAGCTTCATAGTAGAGTGCAGACCTCATACGAGCCTGCCTGCGGTCCAAGAGGACCTTCGCCTTGCGGCCCAAAGCCTACAGGCGACGGGTCGGTCCGGCGGGCCGCGCGCGCCTGTCCCGAGCCTTGTCCCGAGCGAAGCCGAGGGATCAGCAAGCGGACCAAAACCGATGACAAGTGGTTAGTGATGAGGAGCTATCTAATGCTTCTGTGGGAACCATTCTCGTCACTCGTCACTGCTTTGCGGTAATTATTCATCCAAAATACCTCCTGGGGATTGTAATTGGTGGCTTGAGTGGCTTTGCTTCGCTCCGACGAAGCATCCTCCTGTTGATTTCAAACAGCTTATTGGCTTCGTTTCGCAAAAATAACCTTTTTACCCAACCAGCCTCCCCGGAAGCTTCCCAAACGCCCTCCGGGACGATTATCCCTCGCGGCAAATTCCGGAGGCAAGCACATTATTCCGATTATTCCGATTCTGCCGAGCCTGG
>JADFGZ010000018.1 GCA_022567475.1 Acidobacteriota bacterium
TAAACGCGGCGAACGACTATGGCGTCACCCCTCTCTCGCTGGCCTGCACCAACCGGAATGCAGCGATGGTGGAAAAGCTGCTCGAGGCCGGGGCGGACCCCAACGCCGCCCAATGGACCGGAGAGACGCCGCTCATGACCTGCTCGAGCACGGGCGCGGTGGAGGCGGTGAAATCGCTGCTGGCCCACGGAGCGGACGTGAACGCGGCCGAAACCCAGGAAGGGCAGACGGCTCTGATGTGGGCGGCGGCGGAAAAACATCCGGAGATCGTGCGGACGCTGCTGGAGCACGGAGCGGATGTCCATGCCCGTTCGAATGTGATTCCACTGCCGGAGCCGTTCCTTATCGAGACCCCCGGCCCTTTAGGGTTCAACCATCCAACGACGGTCCATTTTCCCAAGACGAAGGGCGGATTCACGCCGTTGCTTTTTGCCGCCCAGCAGGGCGATGTGGACTCAGCCCGAATCTTGCTGGAAGCGGGCGCGGAGGTGAATGAGGCCACGGCGGAAAACGGCAGCGTCTTAGTGGTGGCGACAGCCAGCGGCCACGAGGAGTTAGCAGTCTTTCTGCTGGAGCAGGGCGCGGACCCGAACGCAACCGACGGCTTTGGGATTTCCGCTATGCACTACGCGCTGCATGAAGGATTGTTGACCCTGATGGGCGCTAAGCGCTCCTCGACGGACCGTTTCGGCTGGTTGCGGCCCAACATGCCGGATTTGGTGAAGACGCTCCTGGCGCACGGAGCCGATCCGAACGCCCGAATCGGGAAGAACTTCCCTACCCTGGACGACCCATTTCTGGGCCGCTCCACGGAAGACGCTCCCCAATTGGACCCGGTCGGCGCAACGCCGTTTATGCTGGCAGCAGCATCCGGCGATATCGAAGCCATGCGCATCCTGGTGGAAGGACGGGCCGATCCGCGAGCAACAACGCTAGGCGGCGTGACCCCGTTGATGGTGGCGGCAGGGATGGGCACCGAGCTCAGCCGCCGCGGGGAGAAGAGCGCTCTCGCGGCCACTCAACTGGCGCTGGAACTGGGCGGCGACGTCAATGCTCCCATCGATGACGACGGGCGGACCCCGCTGCATGCGGCGGCATATCTAGGATGGAACGAAATGATTCGCTTCCTGGCCGAAAAAGGCGCCAACCTGGACACGAAGGACAAGTACGGACAGACGCCGCTGAGTATCGCGCTGGGCGACCCGGAGGGCTTGGTGTACCGGCAGATCACGGGCGGCAGATACGACGACAGGTTCCGGAGACCCCGCGCGCACAAGGAATCGGCGGAGCTGCTTGTCCAATTGGGCGCCACCCCATTTACCGGCAAGGTGCGGAGCCGCTCGGGCGAGTAACGCTGCGCCATTGCCGGGAAAGTCCTCACAGACGCGCGGCCTATTGTATACTCGCTGGGAACCCGGGGCGCCAATCTGCAACCCCGGCTCAGAAAATTTCCTATAAAAAATCTCTGCGCGTTCCGGGAAGTTTGAGGATTGTTATGTTGATGAAAATGAAACTTCAAATTGTATTGCTTGCCGGCTTATTGCTATTTGGGTTCGGCGGAACGGACGTTCTCGCATTCCAACTGGGGGCGCGGGAAGCCAGCGAATGGATCAAAACTCTGGACCGGCCCACGCGGGTCGCGGAGATGAAGATCGAAGAGGTGATCCCGCTCTTGCAGTTGCAGCCGGGAGATATCGTTGTGGACATCGGCTCCGGCTCCGGGCAGTTCTCCATACCGCTGGCCAGGGCCGTCGCTCCGGGAGGAAAGCTCATTGCGGAGGACATCCATCCGGGCCTGCTCACCCACGTTGAACTGCGGGCAAAGGAGTTCAAGGTCACCAACCTGCAGACCGTTCGCGGTGAAGTGGATGATCCGAAGCTGCCGGAACTGGTGGACTTGGCCTTCTTCCATGACGTCCTGCACCACATCGAGCACCGGGCGGTGTTTCTGCAATCGCTGGCTAAATACATCAAGCCCGACGGTCGCGTGGCGATCATTGATATCGACAAGGACCACCCCCGCGCTTCCCACAAGGATGATCCAGTCTACACAATGAGCCAGAACGACATTACCGGGTGGATGCGTGACGCCGGCTTCTCCCTGGTGGAAGAGCACAACGATCTGTTCGACCGGAAGATATTTCTCATTTTTGCGCGATAATGAGGACCAGCAACTGAGGCGAGACGACGCCTTGCGGCCTTGCACTTGCTATCGCATGCTCAATGGTTTACCTTGTGCATAAGGGGGATGATCCCATGAACCTATGGAAGAAGACAATCCTGGTGGCCTTCTGGTTTGTGATGGCAACCCTTCCGGCTCTTGCCCAGTTGGAACGGGTGATAGCTGAATCCAGGGGAATTCCCTGAGGAGACTGCCAGGCGATCATGCAGGTCGCCTTACAACGCCTGGAAGGCGTTGACCGAGTGGTGATCAGCAGGCAAAAGCAGATGTTTGCGGTGACGTTTAAGCCGGGGTCCAGCTTTCATCCCCAAGTCCTGCGCGACGCGGCTACCGCGGCCCATATTCGGGTCATTCGCTTCCACGTTTCCGTGCTGGGACAGGTGGAGGAAGAAGGCGAAAAGCAGTTCTTGGTTTCCGGTGAGAACCGCTATCTGGTGGTGGACTCGCCGAAGCTTCCCACCGGCATCCGCATCGGCGTGATGGGCGTGGTGGACGACTCCACCGATCCTTTCCAGTTGAAGGTCGCCGATTTCAGGCCGCTGAAGAAGGATGAGGATGAGGAGTCAGTCGCGAAGAAGGGCGAGTCAGGAACAGGAAGCTAGCCTCCCGCCCAGGAGCAAGAAGGCGGGCTGCCACAAGACAGTGTGAGCGTTCCGGCTTTCCTTTCGGGCCGGTAATTTTTTGCGGGCTGGAAAGTCCGCGCGAGGAGCGAAACCTATGAATCTAGCTTTTATGAATCAAGCTATAGTGCGGTTGGCCAGTCTTTTCGTATTGACTCTGTTGCTGGCGGGAGGCACGGCCTATGCCCAGGAACACGAGGGAATGAGCCACGAAAAGTCGTCCGCGACGAAAACTTCTTCGGAGACCCCTCCCACGATTTTCTGCCCCACGATGACCACGGGCCAGCTTTGCTCCCACGGAACTGCCGACGCGCTGAAGCTGTCAGGAGCGAAGCGGGAAAGCTGGGTGGCGGCTGCGCGCCGCTATAACAAGGCCGTTGATGCGGCGACAAAACAGCTCCAGGAAGACATGAAATCAGCTCTCACGCCGGAGCAGTTGGCGCTGGTCGAGTTATGGTTTGCCGAGGGTCTCAATCCGGAGATCAACCGCATCCTGGCCGCCAAGCAGTAGGCTTCTCCTAAACACAGCGGGCCGCAGCCGCTTCCGGGCACTCTCCGCAAAGCGGCGCGAGCAGTATTTTTTTTGAGGATTCTTCCGGGGGATTTCCGCCTAAAACTCTTCCCCCCCGCTTCGGTATGTGTGACACGCGGCCACCCCAGCGGAAATAAAATCCCGCCAAGTTCGCCCCGCCATCTTCCTCGGATGACTTACTCTTGTTCTTGTTCTTTTTCTTCCGCTGCTTTCTGCGGCCGCTGTCCCTCCGGGTAGCGAACGTGCGGATTATCCTCTCCGGGTTTTACCGTGGCATATTCCAGGCCGAAGCGGCCTTTCACGCAACGTCCCACCGGACCGGACAATGGGGTGGTGCCAGCGCCGAATTTGCGAAGCAACTGTCCTGTGCTCTCGTGAGGCGTGACCCTCTGCAACAACCCCCGGGCGTCGGTCCCCTCCGCCAGACTCAGCGGGGTTTGTCCGCACCCATTCTGCACGTCTATCTTGGCGCCCTGCTCCACCAGAAACTCCACCAGGGAATTCGCTCCCGCGAATGCCGCAGCATGCAGCGCAGTCCAGCCTGTGGCGGTGGCTTCATTGACATCGGCGCCCAGTCCCAGCAGCACTTGGGCTGCTTCCAGGGCCCTCTGCTCCGCTTGCATCGAGAAGTCGTCGCGACGGCCCATCCCCACCGCCACCATCAGCGGCGTTCCATTGCCCTGGATTTGGTTGTCGTCGCCGTTCCCATCTTTGCGAAATTCATTTTCATTCACCACCGTCCACACCAGCGGCTCGGCTCCCCCTTCCACCAAAACGCCCATGGAACTGAGATCGGCGGCTGCGGCTGCCAGCAGAAAAGGCGTCGCGCCGGTCATGCTTAACAGGGGCTTGCGGCGCAAGCGCAACCGAGATGGGGGCATCATAAGCCGGGCGTTCGGGTCCGATCCGCTGGCCAAAAGCGCCTTCATCAATTCCGTCATGTTGCGTCCCGGCAGAATCGATTCTTCCCCGCGGCTTCGCCTTTGCTGATCAAACAACAATTCAGGATCCAGGGCCGTGGTATCTTCAATGGCTTTGCATCTTGCTCCTGCCCCTGCAGCGCAAATCCGCCTCACCTTGACGATATCCATCCCATGCAGGACTTTTATTCCGTCCCGCAGCGCGTAGTGCAAAGCGGTGATCCCATTGCCGCCTGCTGCGTTCGGGTCCGCGCCGTTATCCAGCAAAAATAAGGCGAGTTCCTCATAGCCGCCGGCGCTCGCGATCACCAAAGCGCTGCCGTCCTCCGCCGTGGACTCATTCACATCCGCTCCCGCCTCCAGCAACAGCCGGACAGTGTCCATATCGCCGGCACGGGCAGCAAACAGCAACGGAGTATAACCACCCCCCGAAGTAGCTTGCAGGTCTCCTCCATATCCTTCCACCACCATCGGCGTGAAACCTTCCGACTCCAGTTTGTGCGTCCTGGCACTGACGTCTGCTCCGCTCTCGACCAACACCCGCGCGACTTCAGGGTGCCAAAACGAGATCGCCCACATCAGGGCCGTCTGCCCCCGCCGGGTTTCGGCCGCGTTGACGTCCGCTCCGTGAGCCAGCAGAGATTTCACCACATCCATGTTGCCCGTGCTCGCGGCCGTCATGAGCGGCGTCTCACCGGTCCATTTGGCGGCGTTCGCGTCCGCTCCGGCATCGAGCAGCTTCTCCGCCATGACGGCGTTCCGGTTGGTGCTGGCCAGCGAGAGCGGCGTGATGCCGTAGTCGTTGGCCGCATTCACGTCGGCTCCCGCTCGAATCAACAGTTCCGCCGTTTCCAGATCGTCCCAGTGGACCGCCCAGGCCAGCGCCGTCGCGCCATCCGGATGGGCCGCATTCACATCGGCATTCTCTTGCAGCAAGGAACGCACGGCTGTCTTGTCCTGGTTCTTGGCCGCTTCCACCAGCCGAAGGTCCATACCGGCGGCTCCGAGGCTGACTGCCCCAAAAAGCGCTATCACCCACCAACCCGCCAGGAATTTAACCTTGCCTGTGACTTTGCCGCTCATGCGCATTCCTCCCTACAGTTATTCACCTGTTATTCACCTGGGGATAATGAATCTTCCTGTTAGAGCGCCGGAAGGACGTGCGAACCCCGCCTGGAAACAAGGCGCTCCAGGCCAGCTTGCGCCCGCACGATCCCACTTCCCCAGCAACTATATTTCTAGCAACTATATTTCCAGCAACCAAGCCCGGTCACTAGGCCCGGCAACTACATCCGGCAACTGCGTCCCGCAACTACGCGGCGGAGTGGAGATCGAGCTTGCCGGTGCTGATGCCGAACTTCTCCGTGGGAATCCCTACTGTGTTCAGCATGGCCACGTGGAAATTCGAAAACGGCGTGCCCTTGGGAGACCGAATATGACGACCGCCCTTGATCCTGCCCGCTCCGTTGCCGAACAACGCGATGGGCATGTTCCACTGGTTATGGATGTCGCCATCGCCCATGCCGGCGCCGTAGACGATCAGGGAATGGTCGAGCAATGAGCCGTCCCCATCCGGCGTAGACCGCATCCGTTCCAGGAAATACGTGAACAGCTTGGCGTGATAGACGTTGACCTCGCCCGCCTGCTGCATCCGCTGGGGAATGCCCCTGTGGTGCGTCAACGGGTGGTGCGGCTCGGTGTGGCCGAGGTTGGTGTAGACCAACTCGCTGTATTCCCGGGCCAGCATGAAGGTGCTGACGCGAGTCATGTCGGTCTGGAAGGCCAGCACTTGCATATCAAACAGCAACTTGACATGCTCTTCATACGGCGGGATGCCGATGGGCCGCTCCATCTCCGGCAGCTTCACGGAGGATTGCTTCTCGGCTTTTTGGACGCGCGTTTCGACATCCCGAATGGAGTCGAGAAACTCGTTCAGCTTAGAGCGGTCGCTCTTGCCGAGCCCTCCCAGGACGCGGGTTACATCCTGGCTCACAAAGTCGAGAATGCTGCGCTGCCTGCGGATTCGGCTCATCCGCGCTGCCGGGTCCGTGCTCTCCCCGTCGCCGAACAGGCGCTCGAATACCGCGCGCGGCTTATGTTCCATCGGGAGCGGCATCGTAGGAGAACGCCATGCGATCGTGTTGGTGTAGGCGGCGCTATAGCCACCCGCAGACTGGCCCGCCATTTCAGCGGCGTCTTCGATGCAAAGCTCCAGCGACTCCAACTGGGTGTGCTTGCCGAACTGCTTCGCCAGGACCTGGTCCACCGAAACTCCGCAGTGAACGTCGTTCAACGACTTCTTCGGCTCTGAGCCCGTCAGCCACATGGAACTGCCGCGGACATGCCCTCCTACAAACTCCTTTCCGCCGTCGAGTCCGCTCAGCACCAGCATCTGATTCCGAAACGGAGCCCATTGCTTCAGAACCGAGGTCATCTCGAAGTCGGCGCCCGCCGTCGCCGGCAGCCATACATCCCTCATGATCCCGTTTGGACAATAGATGTAGGCCACGCGGAGGGCCGGGTTGGCCGCCGTTTGATCCAGAGGGCCCGCGAACGCCGGCACCATTCCGTCCAGCAATGGCAAAGCGATGGTTGCACCCACACCGCGTAAAAACGCGCGCCGGGGAATGGCCTTCTTGAAAATCATCATAACGCTCGTGACCTCCTCATCTGAAAGGGTTGGCTTTTTACGATACCTAAAACTATGGACGACCAGCGGTAGTCGCTGGAAGCAGCTTCCCGCAAGATGCTGCGAACAGCCGGAGCATCGTAATACTCCAGCGTTCGGCCCAGGGCGTAAGAGAGAAGTTTTTCAGTGACGGAATTGACAATGATTTTGGGACGGCTCAGCAACGCTTTCCGAAGCTCCGCCGGGCCCTGGAACTTGGAGCCGTCCGGGAGCACCCCGGAGGCATCGATCGGGGAGCCCGCGTCGAGGGTCCGCCACTTTCCGACGGCGTCAAAGTTCTCCAGCGCGAAGCCGATCGGGTCCATCCGGTTGTGGCAAATCGCGCATGCAGGATTCACGCGGTGCTGCTCCATCTGCTGGCGCATCGTGAGGTCCTTGCCCCCCTCGCCTTTTTCCTTTAGGGCGGGAATGTTGGGCGGCGGCGGCGGCGGCGGCGCGGCCAGGATGTTTTCCAGCACCCACTTGCCTCGCATCACCGGGGAGGTTCTGTTGGCAAGCGCCGTGATCGTCAGGATGCCTCCCTGCCCCAGCAATCCTCTCCGGTTCTCATCCGCCAGCGTGACCCGCCGAAACTTGCTGCCATAGACATCAGGAATCCCATAGTGCCGGGCCAGCCGTTCATTGAGGAACGTATAGTCCGCATCCAGCAGGTCCAGCACGGAGTGGTCTTCGCGGAACATGCTTTCGAGAAAAAGGTTGGTCTCTCGCTGGAAGGCTTCCCGCAGGCTCTCGTCAAAGTCGGCAAACACATCCCGGTTCGGATTCACCATTCGGACATTTCGCAGAAACAGCCATTGGCCGGCAAAATTATCTACCAGCGCCTTCGAGCGGGGATCGGCCAGCATGCGCCGAACCTGCTGTTCCAGGACAGCCGGCTCTTTGAGCTTTCCCTTTTCCGCGACCTCTAAGAGTTCCTCGTCCGGTATGCTGCTCCATAGGAAAAACGACAAACGGGAGGCCATCTCCAGATCGCTCACCCGATAAGGGGAATCCTTCGCGACGCTGGCCGGTTCGCGTTCGATGCGGAACAGGAACTCCGTGCTCACCAGCAGTCCTTCGAGCGCCATCTGGATTCCCGCTTCGAAGTCTCCGCCATCGCTCCGGCCATTCCGATAGAGGCCGAGCAACAACTCGACGCCTGCATCCGTGACAGGACGGCGGTAGGCGCGGCGAGCCAGAGTGGAGAGAATTTTCCTGGCGCAGGGCTCCTCGTCAGCGGCTCCGGCTGGGCTGCACACAAAAATCTTGCGGCGGCTGGGTGTATCCCCCGGCCCTTTTACATTGAAAGGCCCGCTGACAGAGACGTTGCTCACGGCAGGCTCAGCCCAGGCCCGTTCTCGCATTGATCCGAGCCTTGCTTCCGCGTAGGTCGCCTGCGAGCGCGGCGGAAACATGCCTTCTGCCGCCGAGGTTTCCTTCAGGAAAGCGATCTGAACCAGCCGTTTGCCGGCCTTCACAGGGAAGCGGATTTCTAAATCCGCATCCACCAAGCGCTCGTACTGCGCCTGATCGAAATCCGGCGGAACCGCATCCGCGGCCCCCGCACCCATCGCCAAGCCCACATTCTCGCCGCCAACCGAGAACAATTTGATTCTGGCGCCATCCAGGCGGACATCGAGCAAGTGCGGTTCGGCAATCCCGATGGCAAATCCCTCATTATCCACTCGTTGCAGGCGGATCTTAATGAGGTATTCGCCGTCGAGCGGGAAGTGATGGCGAATCGCGATTCCGCCGCGCGAGCCGAACGGGAGATCTTCGCTCATGCGGTCGCCCTGCAGAAGGAACGGGGAGATAGTGTAGGTCGCGATGTCCGGGCGGATCGTGGGATCTCCAACGGCGGGGCGGCTGATCTTACGCGCCGCTGACATGTATTTTTCCATCAGCGCCGGCGAGACCGAAAGGAGATCCCCAAAATTGTCAAAGCCTCCCGAATCGTCGGCGGGAAGCAGAGCAGCGGCATCGATCTCAATCGCCAGCAAGTCGCGGACCGCGTTGGCGTATTCGGCACGGTTGAGACGATGGGCAACGGCCGTCCGGCCAGGGTTGGGCTTGGCGGCAGCCACACGGTCAAGCTCCGTCTCCAGGTAGTCAGCAAAGGATTCGTAGAAATGCTCATCCGGTCGCGGCATACCGACAGGAGGCATTGTAAAGCCGCGTAGCTTGCGGACCACCTTTTCCCATATCTCCACGTTTTCGCCGACATCCTGGACGTCCATATTTTCCAGGGCCAAGTCTGCCGTCCGTAGTTTTTCATTGTGGCAGGTCACGCAATAGCGTTTGAGAACCGCGCTGTATTGTGAGGCATCCGGCGGAGCGGGGATCGATGACTCCTGGTTAGCTGCCTGCACAGAATAGGCACTGACCATCACAATTGCAAACCAGCTTAAGATCGATCTAAACATCAGTGTTAAACCTTTTCTTTGTAGCCAACCCTTTGAACAACAGGGGGATAAACCCACCTCTATTATTTTACGTATATCCCCACCAAGCATTAAAAAAGCCACCGGACCGTTTCGGAAAACCGCATCCTGGCATCACAAAAATATTCTTTCCCCTGCTCGTACCATACATTTCTTACCTCTATCAGTCAATGGTATTTTTGTAAATATTTCATACGGTTAGCAAAGAAATATCCGCTTATTTTGGAAAGCAATTTGCGCGCTTTGGGGGTAGCCTGAAAATCGGCAAACCATGATCGATTTATTCAATTTTCCCAGATATTTGCCTCTATGCTCTGTGGGCAAATCACGCACGGGCCGTGCGCCAGCGTGTTCTCAGTTGCATCAATATCGGGGTATTTGACCCAGCAAACGAAACCTGCAAAGGCAAGTTGGTTCAGGTGATTTTGTCCCTTTTCATCTTTCATCCATCATCCATCATCCATCAGCGAATGGCGACAGGCGCCACCGTGGAGCCTGTGGCGCCTTTGAGCTTCAGGGGCTGAACAACGAAAGCGAATTCGTATGCGCGTGCCGCCGCCAGCGCTTCCAACTCCAGATTTTCGATGAGATAAACACCATGCTGGACCAGCGTCATGGTATGAACCGGCAGATTCCTTTGCGGCTCGGACGGTCTGACCTCGACACAGCAATTATCCGCCGCAATGAGCATCGGGTCCTGCCGCACTAACCACTCCCCCGCCGCCACTCCAACGCCGGGAGAGGACCTCCCATAGCGCGCGTTGTCCTTGCCCCGCAGCTTGCCCCAGCCGGTGTGGATGACCACGGCATCGCCCGGCTGCAACGCCAGATTTTCCCGCGCCAGCGCTTGCTGCAGATCCTCCGGCGTGATGACGTAGGTCTCCGACAGCATCTCCACGCCCTTGAATGCAGCCACGTCGATGAGCACGCCCCGCGTCATGAGCATGCCGACGTTCTCGACACCGAGCTTCTGAAAACCGTATCGCGTAATGATGTCGCCGGCCTGAAAGCAATTGTAAAAACTGTCGCCGTACATCTGGTGGGCAAAACCGTCAAACTGCGTGCCGATCTGGCCCAGCTCGGTGACGATCAGCTCCTCGTTCCCAACGCGCGTGTTCGGAACCGGAACGGAAGGCTTGGTGTAAATGTTGTAGACGCGGTTGCGGTTGATATACGATTCGCTCGGATCAGGAGTCAGCACCTCGCCGAGTTCGAACACCTCTCCGGTTCGTATCAACCTGGCTGCCCGAAGGACCGTGTCGGGCTTCATCCAATTGCCGGAACCGCGCTGGTCGCCAGCCCCCCACTTTGACGGACAACGCTGACTGTCGGCGGGCATCTGCCACGATTGGGCGTGAAGGGTGCCACCCCCAAAGCCGAACGCCACCGCGATGGTCATCACCAGAATGGATCGCATATTTGTTCTCCCCGTGTTTTGGACAGTTCACTCACTGCTATATCTCGCTGCCCTGAAGGGCACAGCCGACAGCAGATCGCCTGCAAGAAAACAACAATTTCTCATCTAAATTCGCCTTCGTCGACCCAGCCCGGCCTCGCTCGCCTCCAGCCGCCGTAAGAGTCCGCCCCTTCCCTGGCAGCCCGCGCAAACAAATATTGTGTAGTCGCTTTGACAAGAACTTTCCCCAGACTTGCAATTGCTTCAACAGTTTGGAATTCATTCTATGCTAGTTGGGCAGACGGCAATAGCCAATTCCCACTACAACCTTGCGTAGAATCATACGCCAAGGCTCCCACGGCAATAAGATTTGCTCACTGCTGCTCCCGGCGATGCAGTAAAACCAGGGAAAATTTCCCTGAAATCTCAATGCCGTGACAGCAAACTTTCTTTTGCAGTCCGTTGCAACGTATTGCAACCACAAAAGGTAACTCCTCGCCGCAAACTGGAAGCTCAATTGCCTTACTCGGATTGGTGATTTTCCGTAAGTTTTCTAATTCGGGCATCTCGCGGGAATTGATCTCCGCCTGTCCCAAGCCGGAAGCTTCCGGCCCGGATTTTCGACTGGAGGAACATATGAAACAGAAAGTGAATTGGCACAAGGCTACCGTTGCCGCGCTGCTGGTGGTGGCGACCGCCGGCCTTGCGAGCGGTTGCGCCACCAAGAACTACGTCCGCAAGGAGGTCACGGCCACCGCCCAGGACCTCTCCGTGCGGATTGAGAATACCGAACACGGCATCGAGGCGCTCTCGCATCAAACGGAAGAACTGAATTCCTTGAACAGGGAGCACGCCCGGAAGATCACAGCTTTGGATAGCAACCTGCAGCAGGTGGACGAAAGAGCAGGGTACGCCATGGCGGTGGGAGAAGGGGCGCAGCATTCCGCCGAACGGAATGCCACTCAGGTGTTGATTCTGGAAGAAGACTTTGCGAACCGGAACCAATATGGATTGCTCTCGGAAGAGTACGTGCGATTTGCATTCGACAGCGCCAGCATGGAACCATCGCACCACCCACTTCTGGATGACGTGGCGCGGCGGATGCAGGAGCGTCCCGATGCAATCCTTGTTCTGGAAGGACGCACCGATTCTACCGGAAACAATGCCTACAATATCCGGCTTGGCGAGAGGCGTCTCGAAACAGTGATCCGCTACCTTGTGGTGGACCAGAGCGTTCCCATACACAGGCTCTACAAGATGAGTTTCGGCGAGGCGCGGCCCTTGGCTCCCAACGGCTCCAGGGAAGGGCGGGCGCTGAATCGAAGCGTGGTGATTCAGATCCTGGAACCGCAGATCGGCGATGCCCAAAATGCGAGCCGGAATGAAATGCAGGATGAAAACCGGGCTGCGTTCATTGACGAAATCCTCTCCGAGCCCCGAACGGATTAGGGATCGCAGGCATCAATCCTCAATCCGGCCTCAATCCGGGGACCGCGCGGGGAGACGGCGCATGTCAATCTGCTTGAGCCTTTCCAGTTCCTGCGTGAGAGCGCGGATGCGCTCGTCCCTCGCCGTGAGATCGGAGCGGAGCTGGTCAGCCTCAGCCTGGAGACGCAGCAGAAACTCTGCTTGGGGCGTAAACGGGCTTTGAGGAAACGCGCTCGCAAGCCGCCCGAACAGTTCCATAGCTTGCAGCAGGTCCCGTACAGGGCTGCCGGGAAAAGCATGGCTCATGGCGAGGCGGAAGAGGGCTTTGTCGTGGTTGGACGCGGAGGGATTGTCGCCCAGATAGGCGTTGTAGGCGTCAACCGCGCTGGCGTAATCTCCCGTCTCGAAATACTCCTCTGCCAGCTCGAAATAGTCTGTAGGCGGCGGGATCGGAACAGTGGGCGGCCTCTTCTGGCACGACCACGGCAGCAAAGCCAGCACCAGAAAACTGACCGACGATACACTCCGTAAAGTCCGCCGTTCATATTTCATCAGCACGAGAAATATTATCGCCTATTGTTGAAGCACTGTCAGGTCAGGCCGTTCTCAGATGAGACCACGCTCAGATCGGACCACGCTCAGATCGGAAAGGAAGCGCGGCGCCCGGTCTGATCCCCGGCGGTCCCTGTTCCCAGCAAAAGATAAAACACGCTCCCGCCTCCCTGCCTGTCCTCCACCCATATAGCTCCCCGGTGGGCCTCCACAATCGTCCGGCCAATGGCAAGGCCCAACCCCGCGCCCTGTCCGGGGATCATCGCAGCCTGCCTCCCCTGGTGGAACTTTTCAAATATCTTTCCCTTTTCGCCGGAGGGAACTCCGGGACCTGAGTCGGAGACCGAAACCAGCGCAAACCCCTCGCCGCTGGCAGCGCCGGCAACCTTGAGCCGCCAGCCTTCCGGAACGTTATCCGGCATCTCCGAAGCAAGCCGCAGGGACACCCCGATGACACCGCCGGGCGGCGAGAACTTCAAAGCATTTCCCAGCAGGTTGGCGATGACCTGAATGATGCGGTCCCCGTCGCAATCCACCCTGACAGCTTGTTCCGGAAGCTGGGCCTCCATGCGAAGCTCTTTTCCCCGCAGTTGTGTTTCGAATTCCGCCAAAACGGTCCGGAGCAAACCGGCAAGATCGTGCTGCCGGATGTCGTACTCCATCACGCCCGCCTCCATGCGAGAGACGTCCAGCAGGTTGCCGATCATGGAGGAAAGGCGGCTCCCGCTCTGGAGGTTGAGCTCCAGGAGGCGTTTTTGCTTGTCGTTCAACGGTCCGGGGATTCGATCCAGCAGCAACCGGACCGTCTCCTGCATGGAGGCCAGCGGCGTCTTGAACTCGTGGGATACGTGGGAGACGAAGTCCTTTTTCATCTTGTCCAGCTCATTCAACCGGCGCGCCATGGCATTAAAATCTCCGGCGAGCTGGGCAAACTCGTCGTTTCCCGTCGCGTCCAGTTGATAAAACAACTTCCCTTCCGTCACCGCGCGGGTTCCTTCCGTCAGGTGGCCCAGCGGCTCCGAGATGGAACGAACGATCATCAACGACACCAGCAGGCTCAGCAGCAGCGCCGCTCCGCCCACTATCCAGGAGACACGCTCGGCTTGCTGCCCTGCCCCGGCAGACTCCTCAGCCTGCAAATCAATCGCCTGACGTGTTACCGCCACGACGGTCTGCGTCTGGGTTCTGAGCCGGGTGAAATGTTCGATTTGGTCTGAGAGCGCGTCCTCGATCTGCCGTGAGTTTCGCAAGGAAATTTCCTGTGTCTGGCTCGAAGAAACATCTGAAAACTCATCCCACAAGCGGGCAAGGCGGCTAATCTCTTCTTCTTCCTGTAACGGCAAGCCCAGCGATTGCATCCGCCGGAGAGACTGCGCAAAAGCGTCCCTCATCTGCTTCACCTGGGAGGCGTATCCCGGATCGCCTCTCGTGGCGAAGAATTTGCGCGTGAATTCCTCAACCTGATCCAGGTCCCGAAGCATCTGCAAGGAAAGGCTGGCGGCGCGATAGTGAATTCCGGAAAGGTTCTGATTGATGGCCTGCATCCGGTGAATGGAAGAAACCTGGTAGGAGAGCACTGCGAGAATCAGAACAATGAGAATTCCGTACCCGGCAGCGATCTTGGTGGCAATTTTCATTGAATCCGCCAGGCCTTTTGCTGGCGCCAGCCGAAATTTTTCCTGGCGAGAGTGCGGAAGGCAGGGCGCAAAACAGGCGACTCACGAGTCAGGCTTATTTGCCGTAAGACTTCAGCTTATTGCGTATTGTTTTCACGTCCAGCCCGAGCTGGCGCGCCGCTGCTGCTTTGTTGTTTCCTGTTTTTTCCAGCGTTCGCAAGATCAGTTCTTTTTCCGCCTCGGCGGCACTGGCTCCCGGCGGCAGAGTGATTTCCAGCCCTGGATCGTCCGCCGGATTCCGGACGTAAGCAGGAAGATGCGACAATTCAATCCATCTGCCCTTGGACAGGATCACAGCCCTCTCCATGAGATTTTTCAATTCCCGGACGTTGCCCGGCCAAGAATAGTTTTGCAGTCTTTCCAAGACTTCCGGGCGGAGGCCTTCCACGCTGCCCTGATGCTTCCGGTTTCCTTCGCGGATGAAATACCGCACCAAATCAGGGATGTCTTCCTTGCGTTCCCGAAGCAGCGGCAGCGCCACCGTAAAAACATTCAGCCTGTAATATAGATCATCCCGCAGGCGGCCTTTCTGGAGAGCCGCCCTGGGCTCCTGGTTGGTCGCCGCAATCACTCGCACATCAAAAGTGTTTTCCTGCCTGCCTCCCAGCCTGCGAACCCTGCCTCCTTCCAATACACGGAGAAGCTTGGCTTGCAGCGCCGTGGACATCTCTGCGATCTCATCCAGAAACAGGGTGCCTCCGCTGGCCATCTCGAAGCATCCGGCCCGGACCCCGACGGCGCCGGTAAAAGCCCCTTTCTCATGGCCAAAGATTTCGCTCTCCATCAAGCCCTCCGGAATGGCCGCCGCGTTGATCGCAATGAAAGGGCCCTTAGAACGCGCGCTGAGGTCATGGATCGTGCGGGCTGCAAGCTCTTTCCCGGTGCCGCTCTCTCCCGTAATGAGGACCGAGGTATCGCTGGGAGCCAGCGTCTGGATGAGGTCGTAAACCGCTCGCATCCGTTTGCTGGTTCCGACGAAAGGTCCGAAACCCGATTCCTTGTCCAGCGGGGACGGTGGTTTCCCGGATTCCCGCCGTTGCGCAATGTCTCTCTGGGCAATATCCAGGATCGCCTTTAACTTGGCGTAGTCCAGAGGCTTGGTGATGAAGTCCTCCGCTCCTTGCTTCATGGCCTCCACCGCCATGTGGATGCTCCCCTGCGCCGTGATCAGGATCACCGGGCGGGAGGGATTGCCCGCCTTCAGGGATCGCAACAGCTCCAGGCCGCTCAAGCCCGGCATCACCACGTCGGAAACGACGATATCCGGATCGTAGGATTCCGCGCATTGTTTTCCCTCTGCCCCGTCGGAGGCAAGCCGCACGTCGAAGCCCCAGTCCCGGAGACGCATCTCCAGCACCTCCCGCATCACCGCCTCATCATCTACGACTAGAATTTTTGTATGCGGGGTGGTCATAGGCGAATCAGGGTAAAAATCTCCCGGCTCTTACGCGCACTCCTATCCCGCCGACACTTCCAGGCCGGCCCGGCGCCCTGCACATATTTTATAACAATTGGGAAACTGCGAAATTGCGGAAGAGCCTGCCTTGCAGGCCCAATGGAATTTGCGAAATCTCATCCAAAATGGCTGGGGCCCCGCATGGCTAGGTTCCTGCAGCGCCGGGTTCGTACTCAGCCGGGTCCCGGCAGCGACCGGAACCTACGGTGGGGCGACAGGGCGCTAACCGCCTAACTCGCCCACTTGCCCTCCCCGGCTGACCTCTAAGTCATCCTCATCTTTGGGAGCATCTTTTTTTGGTGCGTCTGTTTTGGGCTTTTCTTTTGCAGCAAGCGGTTTGGTGGAGGCTTTCCCCACCGTGGGCACATCCGCACCCTGCCCAGCCCCGGCACGCCGGGCAAGCCGGTTGCTCTCTGTCAATTTTGCTTCATATCCCCTGGCCGTGCTGTAAACCGTCTTTTGAAAAAATGCGATTACCGTGCTCCGGAGACTCTCATCCACTTGCCTGTCCGTAACGCCCAAATAATCCCACAGATGTCTTTCCGTCAGCATCAAAGCGAGAACAACCTGTCCCAGCGGAATTCCCTCCGCAAACCGCATCTTCCCTCTTTCCTCGGCGACACTCTGGATATGCGCGTCATCTTTTGAAACGAGCCATTGCGCCAAACGCTGAAACATAGAGTAGACCCGCTCGAAGAACTCGTCCTCTCCCAAAGCGCGGTAGTAGCTGGTACCCAGGTTTGCTTTTAACTCGCCATGCAAACCTTCCACCAGTTGCCGCCCCTCACGCTCAATGACTCGGACCAGATCAGTGGAATTCACGGCCACTCTCCTTTACCTGCCTGCCTCCGGTTCCCACCCGGCGCTCTGCACTTGCCTGGGGCCACTATACCCTTGCCTGGAATAACTGTAAATGAAGAAACAATTTTTCTATTCGCAGGAAACCGGCCAGGCTTAGTGGACGTTCTTGCCTGTGATCAAACCCACCGCATGCGGCAAAACGGCCAGGACAGCCTGGAGAGATTCGACGGCCCCTTGGGGGCTGCCGGGAAGATTTAGAATCAGCGAGTTGCCACAGATTCCCGCCAATGCACGGGAAAGAATAGCAGTCGGCGTGCCCTGCGAACCCTGGTGGCGCATCTGCTCCGCCAAGCCGGGAATTTCCCGCGAGATCACCTTTCGAGTCGCCTCCGGAGTAACATCCCTCGGGGAGACCCCGGTTCCGCCGGTGGTAAAAATCCCCTCCAACCCTTTGGAACTCATCTCGCGCAAGGTGGCAGAGAGGACAGCCAGATCATCCGCGATCACCTGACTATGCACCACCTTCCACCCGCTTTTTTCCAGCAACTCTTTTACGGCAGGCCCGGAGCCATCCTTCCGCCGACCCTGGAAGACCGAGTCGCTTACAGTCAGGACGGCGGCGCGCAGTGGTTGGGACATTATTCCTCATTTCTCCTAGGAGTCGCGGTTTTGTTCGTCCAAAAGCCGGAGTGCTTCCATCAGCAGGCCTTGCGTGGTGCGCGTGGTGGTGTGCTTATCGGACCGGGAATTAAAATCAATCTGAAACGTGCCGTCGGTCCATTGGGCAACCCGGTAGACGGCGGCGTCTCCCTCCGTTTTTCCCGACTCCGCGTGGCGAATCTGGCCTTCGGAGAAAAACATCCGGCAGCTCTCACCGCCGCCTGAGATCGTGAGCGCGCAGGTTTTCTGGCCCAGCTCCAAGGACTGCAACAGATCGATGATGTTCATCTCTGCCAATCGACCGCGGATGACGCCGTCTTGCTGGCCCTGCTTCTGCATCTTTTCCCAGTAAATCCTCTCCAGCACCTTTTTCGTTCGGGAGGCCAGATCGTGCACGTAAAAAGGCTTGACGAAAAACTCCTCGACGCTGTCGGCCACCGGCCGGAGCTTTTCGTTGATGTCGGATTTCACCGCCACCAAGATCACCCGCACCCCCTGGGTTTCCGCCCGCGCCTTCAGCTTCTGCACAAACTCGCTGCCGTTCAATCCCGGCATCCGGTAGTCGCAAATCACCAGGTCGGGAGGGTTTTCCACGCATTGGAGCAGCGCTTCGGTGGCGTCCGTGCACATCTGGATTTCGGCGTGCGGCTCGATGCCCCGCTTCATCAGGTCGAGGATGAGGCGATTGTCATCGACCAGCATGACCTTGCTTGCTTTCTCTGCGGTTGCTTTCGTTGCGCTTGTTTTCGCTGCCACGTCCGTTCCCTTACTCCCCGGCGCCCGGCTTGACGTAGTCGCCGCTCTTGCCGCCGGTTTTCTCCAACAAACAAATATCGGTAATTACCATCGACTTGTCAATCGCCTTGCACATGTCATAGATGGTCAGGGCGGCCACGCTGACCGCCGTCAGAGCCTCCATTTCAACACCGGTGGCGGCGTTGGTGGCTACGCTGGATTCAATCTTCACACCCCCGGCAACCAGACGGAGCTTGACGTCCACATGAGTCACGGGGAGCGGGTGACAGAGCGGAATCAGCGCCGCCGTTTGTTTGGCCCCGGCGATCCCGGCGATGCGCGCAATTTCCAGCGGATTCCCCTTGGGGTTTTCCGGCAACTTGCGGAGCTGTTCCGGAGCCATCTTTACAAAACCTCCCGCGCGGGCCCGCCGTGCTGTGACCTGCTTGGAGGTGACATCCACCATGCGCACCGAACCGTCTTGGTTAAAATGAGAGAGTTCACCCATCGCAGCACCCTTCCTCTCAAGCCACTCAGCGCGGCAGGACAGAGACCCATTCCCCTGCCGGAATCTCTTCCACATTTTCGGGAACGCTCAAGTAACAGTTGGAGCGAATCAAGCTAGCCATGTCTCCTGAGCCTTTCCAAGCTACCGGGGACACCACAGGTTCGTAGGTGCTGCCATGAAGCATCGCCGGCAAAAAAGCAGCCAAGCCCGGTTTTCGGCGGAGATCCCTCTCCAGCCGTGCCTGCAAAAAAACCAGCGGCGCGGAGGGCTCTCCCGAAAGCAACGCCAGCGCGGGGCGGACAAACAGCTCAAACGTAACCATGGTCGACAGCGGATTTCCCGGCAGGCCAAAAAAGAAAGCGCCCTGAGCCCGCCCGAAAACCAGCGGTTTGCCCGGCTGCATGGCAACCCCGTCAAAGTAAACTTCCGCCCCCAATTCAGCGAGAACTTTTTCCACCAAGTCGAACTTGCCCATGGAGACCCCGCCGCTCAGCACCAGCAGATCCGCCTGCAGGCCTTCTTCTATCATTTTCCTCAGCGGGCCTTCCTGGTCCGGGGCAATTCCTAAGGTCACCGGAATACAGTGGGCGGCAGTCACTTGCACCTGCAACGAATAGCTGTTGCTGTTGCGAATCTGGAAAGGACCCGGGGAAACTCCGAGTTCAACAACCTCATCGCCGGTGGGAAGGATGGCAACCCGGGGTTTTCGGTAAACCGTCACGGTCTCGGCGCCTACGGCGGCCGCCATAGCCGTTTCCGCATAGCCCATGCGGAGGCCCGCCGACAGCAGCAGGTCGCCTTGCTTGGCCTCGCTCGCCTGCGGCACCACATTTTCACCGGGAGAGACGCTTCGACCG
This sequence comes from Acidobacteriota bacterium, assembly GCA_022567475.1. GTDB lineage: Bacteria > Acidobacteriota > Terriglobia > 2-12-FULL-54-10 > 2-12-FULL-54-10 > JADFGZ01. The sequence continues at coordinate 19,433 of JADFGZ010000018.1, forward strand.
GGCTCGACCAGCCCGTTCTGCAAACGTGTATGCTCCACCATCACCACGGCATCAGCCCCCTCCGGAACGGCGGCGCCCGTCATAATCTCCACGCATTCCATCTCTCCAACGGTTCCAGTCAACTCGCCCCCTGCCTTGATCTGCCCGCGCAATTGCAGCCGCACCGGCAGCCTGGCCAAGTCCGCCGACCGGACCGCATAGCCGTCCCGGGTCGAGCGCCGAAACGGAGGAAAATCCCGGTCGGCATAGACCGGCTCGGCCAGCACGCGGCCTTGGCTCTGGAGCAACGGCAGCGGCTCCCGGTCGAGGCCGACCGCTCCGGCTCGCACACGCTTGAGGACAGTCGCCCGCGCATCTTGGAACTTCAAAACGGCCACAGTCTACCTTCAGTGTGTCATTCAGTCAGTATGTCATTGAGGAGCTAGCGGTCCAGGGAGCAACTTTTCCAGGCGCGTGCCCGGGAGGACAATGGTCTGCTCCCGCTCCGGTCCCGTGGAAACCATGGATATCTCAAGCCCCATCTGACCCTGGATAAATTCCAGATACTCGCGGGCTTTGGGGGGAAGATCGTGGAATTGGGTCACTCCGAAAGTGGATTGTTTCCAACCCGGAAGGGTCTGGTAAACCGGGCGCACCCTTTCCAGCCTGTCCGCCTGGGGAGGCAGTTCCTGCAAGGCAGAGCCATCCAACTCGTATGAGGTGCAAACGGGAATCTCATCCAACTCGTCCAGCACGTCCAGCTTCGTGACGATGAGGCTGTCCAGGCCGTTAATCATTGCACTATAGCGGAGCACGGGGAGGTCCAGCCAGCCGCAACGCCGCGAACGCTGGGTCACCGCCCCGAATTCTTTTCCGCGCCCGCGCAAAAGTTCCCCGGCTGCCGTTTTGTCCTCGGTGGGAAACGGACCGCCCCCCACGCGCGTGGTATACGCTTTGGACACCCCGATGACGCCCGAAATTCGGGTGGGTGCAACGCCCAAGCCGGTGCAGACTCCGCCCGCCGTGGAACTCGACGAAGTAACGTAGGGGTAAGTTCCATGATCCACGTCCAGCATGGTTCCCTGCGCCCCCTCAAACAGCACGGACCGCCCAGCATCCAGTTCGTGGTTGAGAAAGACAGCCGTGTCAACGACCATCGGGCGCAGCCGCCGGCACAGGTTCAGATAATCTTTCACCAGCCGGTCTTCGTCGAGGGAAAGTTCGCCGCCGCAGGCCCGCAGCGCCATTCGTTTTTCCTGAAACGCTGCTTTCATCAGGCAGCGAAAGTTGCTTTCATCCTCCATGTCCCCAACGCGGATTCCGCGTCTTCCTGCTTTGTCCTCATAGGTGGGGCCAATGCCCCGGGCCGTGGTGCCGATACTCTGCCGATGGGGGGAATTTTCCAGCGCCTTCTCCAGCAAACCGTGATACGGGAAAATCAGGTGAGCGCGGTTGCTGAGAAAAAGACGCCCTTCAACCGAAATTCCGTTCTTCCCCAAGCCATCGATTTCCTTCAGCAAGGCTTCCGGGTCGACCACCGCGCCATTGCCGATGACTGCTTTTTTTCCTTCGCGGAGCACACCGGAGGGAATCAACTGCAAAATGAAACGCTTCTGGCCGATCTCCACCGTGTGGCCTGCGTTGTGTCCTCCCTGGTAACGGGCGACAATATCGAACTTTTCGGCCAGCAAGTCCACCACCTTGCCCTTTCCTTCGTCGCCCCACTGGGCTCCTACCGTGATCAGACTGCTCATGTTCACACCGCTCCACCGTGAATCCGCACACTTCCACACCGCCGCCCATCGTAAACCCGTTTGGCACACCAAACAATAGGAACCTGAAATGAAAAACAGATGTCAGGGACGGTCCATCCGGCTGGCCGGCGGAAAATTTCTGACGAAAAATAAAGAGGCGGTTGCTAGAGATATTTCTTCAGAAGATCGGCAAGCTCATCCTGGCTCTTGACGCCGACTATTTGCTCTTGCACTTCCCCGCCTTTGAAAAGCAGCAACGTGGGAATGCTTCGTATATTGTACCGGCCAGGAGTGGCGCTATTTTCATCCACGTTCACCTTCCCCACCTTGGCCTTGCCTGCATACTCATCTGCCAAAGCTTCCACCGCAGGCGCAATCATCCGGCATGGACCGCACCAGGCGGCCCAAAAATCCACCAGGACGGGCTGGTCCGCTTGCAACACTTCTTGTTCAAAACTCTGGTCCGTGAACTCCATCACGTTCTTTCCAGCCATAGGAAGACCTCCCAATCTTTCCGAATCGCTACAACCTTCTAGCTGATTTGATTCTCATCGCAGCCAGTTGGATTTAAAAAATATTAACCCCTCGCTTCCGGGCCAGATCGCTTGCCTCCCGGGCCTGTTCCGGATGAATCCCTGATGAAACATGGATCATTAGCGACAGATTCAACTTAGCGAAGCGGCTGGCGAGTTGTCAAGTCCATGACGCTGAATGGCGCTCCGCCGCGTGCCCGCGGCGCGACAGCAATCCCACCCGTCTTACCGGCCTGAACGCTTCGGCGAAGGGGCCGATCACCGCCACAGGGTAGCGCTCCCCAGACGATGTGATATCATTTCCTTCCCACCCGTTTTGGCTGCCGCAGGCGCTCTTGTTGCCACCATGCGCGGCCAGCGCGCTCGAAAAAGGGAGCCGAAAAGAAGAGGGGAACGGGAAACGAAACAGGGAAGCGAAAACAGGGAAGGTGGTCCAGTGGCTGAAAAATTGAGCATGGAATCCAAGCCCTCTACCGAACAGGACCGGCTGGACGAACTGTGCGTCAATACGATTCGCGTCCTGGCGATGGACGCAGTGGAAAAGGCCAAATCCGGCCATCCCGGCTTGCCCATGGGCGCGGCTGCGATGGCCTATGTGTTGTGGACGCAGTTTCTGCGCCACAATCCGAGCAACCCCCAATGGGCAAACCGCGACCGGTTTGTTCTCTCGGCCGGGCACGGCTGCATGCTTCTTTACGCTCTGCTGCATCTGACTGGGTATGATCTTCCCCTGGATGAACTAAAACGGCTCCGACAATGGGGCAGCCGAACCCCAGGCCACCCCGAGCACGGCTTGACCCCCGGCGTGGAAGCGACCACCGGCCCGCTGGGGCAAGGCTTCGGCAACGGGGTGGGAATGGCGCTGGGAGAACGCTATCTGGCGGCTACCTTCAACCGTCCGGGACATGCCATTGTGGACCACTTCACCTATGCCATCGTGAGCGATGGAGACCTGATGGAGGGCGTGGCCTCTGAGGCCGCCTCCCTGGCCGGTCATCTGAAGCTGGGCAAGCTTGTCTATCTGTACGATGACAACCACATCACCATCGAGGGCGACACCAGCCTGGCGTTTACGGAAAATGTCTCCCAGCGGTTTGAAGCCTACGGATGGCACGTGCAAGAGATCGACGGCAACGATCTCAATGCAGTGACCCAAGCCCTGGCCACGGCGCGCGCCGAACTGGACCGCCCTTCCTTCATTCGTGCCCGCACCCACATCGCCCACGGTAGCCCCAACAAGCAGGACACGGCCGGAGCCCACGGCTCCCCCCTGGGCGCGGAAGAAGTCCGGCTCACCAAAGAAGCTTTGGGGTGGCCGCTGGAGCCCGCTTTTCATATTCCTCCGGACGCTTTGCATCATTTCCGCGAAGCCGTCAAGCGAGGGCAAGCCGGGCAAGCACAGTGGCAAACCCGCTTCGACACCTACGCCTCGGCTTTCCCCGATCTCGCCAAGGAGTGGAACGATATCCTGCAAGGGAAGCTCCCTGCCGGCTGGGAGGAGAGCCTGCCAGCATTCAGCCCCCAGGAAGCAAGCATGGCGACTCGCCAAGCTTCGGGAAAGGTGCTGAACGCCATAGCCCCCCGCCTGCCTGCTTTAATCGGCGGATCGGCTGACCTGTCGCCTTCCACCAACACGCATCTGAAAGATTTTGAAGATTCCCATCTTTCGACGCGGGGAAGAAACTTCCATTTTGGGATCCGCGAGCACGGCATGGGCGCCATCCTGAACGGCATGGCACTGCACGGAGGCATCCGGCCCTACGGAGCCACTTTTCTGGTCTTCTCCGACTACATGCGGCCCTCTATTCGCCTGGCGGCTCTGACAAAATTGCCGGTTATTTACGTTTTCACACACGATAGTATAGGATTGGGAGAGGACGGACCTACGCACCAACCTGTCGAACATCTGGCGGCGCTTCGCGTCATCCCGCATCTGGTCGTACTCCGTCCGGCAGACGCAACGGAAACCGCTGCCGCTTGGCGAATCGCCTTGGAGGAATGGAACAGACCGGTGGCGCTGATCCTCACGCGCCAAAAGCTTCCTGTGTTGGACCGGCCCGCCTCGGACGATTTCGTTTCCAGAGGAGCGTACGTATTAGCCGACACGGGAACCAAACCGCTGCAAGTGATCCTCATCGCCACGGGCTCTGAGGTCAGCTTGGCTCTGGAGGGGAGGAAGCTGCTCGAAGCCAACCGAATCGGCACGCGTGTGGTCAGCATGCCGTCCTGGGAACTGTTTGCAGAGCAGCCGCAGTCATATCGCGAAAAAGTCCTGCCTCCCGCGGTGAAGGCGCGACTGGCCATTGAAGCGGCTTCTCCCTTCGGCTGGCGGCAACACGTGGGGGAGGAAGGCGACATCCTGGGCATCGACGGCTTTGGCGCTTCCGCTCCCGGCCCCGTTGTGATGGAGCAGTACAACTTTACGGCGGAAAATGTTGCGGCACGAGCCGAAGCTCTCCTCGAACGACGGAGCCCAAAGACAGCGCGAAAAACCAAACGGAAAGGTTAGCAGCGGCGGAGACTTCCGGGAAAATTTGCCGATTATTGAGGAGTCGATAGTGCGCATCGCCATTGGAGCCGATCACGGCGGGTTCGAACTGAAACCCCCGATTATTGAACTCTTAAAAACCGCAGGGCATATTCCGCTGGACATGGGCACACACAGTCCGGACCCGGTGGACTATCCCGATATCACCAGGAGCGTAGCGGAGGCCATCCAGCAAGGAAAGGCCGACCTCGGGATTCTGCTCTGCGGCAGCGGCGTCGGCGCCTCGGTGGCGGCCAACAAGTTCGTGGGAATTCGCGCCGGCCTGTGCCACGATGCATTTTCGGCGCATCAGGGACGCGAGGATGACGATGTGAACGTGTTGTGTCTGGGATGCCGTGTGATCGGCAGCTCTCTGGCGCTGGATTTAGTGCAAATCTGGCTGAAGGCCAGATTCTCGGGGCTGGAACGGCACCGGCGGCGTCTGGATAAAGTGGCCGCGATTGAAAAAGAAAACAAGCTTCTGCCCCAGGACTGATTGGCCTTGCCTGACAGTCCCGGTGCCGGCAGCTTGCGGGCATTGGCAGTCCGCAGTGGCAGGACAGCAACAAGCAGGCTGATTGCGCTGCCACGCAACCGTTTTCTCTCTCTGCAGACGTCATATAATATCCGCCAAACTCATTCCCTTCTTTTAACCGAGACTGGAGGAAAGGCATCCGGTGGCTAAAACAAGCTCTGCTGCTGCCAAGCAGCGCGCCATCAAACAACGCGCCGCCCGTATCCAACTTTTGTTGATGGATGTGGATGGAGTCTGGACGGACGGCTCACTCTACTACGTCCCTTCCGCCGGGGGCGCGTTGGTCGAGACCAAGGGATTTGACTCGCAGGACGGCATCGGCCTGCGCTGGGCAGTGGATGCCGGCCTCGTCACCGGCATCATCAGCGGCAGGCTCTCCCCTGCCGTCCAGGAACGCGGACGAATGCTCGGCTTGAGCTACATCTATCAGGATCATTTGAACAAGCTTGAAATCTACGAGCAAATTCTCGCGCATGCCCGTCTCACCGATTCTCAAGTCTGCTTTATAGGCGATGACCTGACCGATCTTCCCGTCCTGCGGCGAGCAGGCCTCGCTGTGGCCGTGGCCAACGGCCGTCCGGAAGTAAAAAAGCAAGCCCGGTACGTCACGACTGCTCGCGGGGGACGCGGCGCGGTTCGGGAAACAATTGAATTAATTTTGAAGGCACAGAATAAGTGGCGGGCGGTTGTCGGAAAGTACGGGTTATGAAACCGTCCGGACGGGGGAACCATTTCTCCGGATTGCCAGCGGAGAAAAAACCTGCTAGTCTAATTCCCAGCGGTGGGTCGGGTAATTCCAGTCCCTCTTATCCCAACAATTCAAATGAGCGTGACCGCCAAGCTATGACTATTTCCGAGCTGAAAGAGAAAAGTATCACCGAGTTGACGCGCATCGCGCGAACCCTCGAACTGCCCGGCGCTTCCGGCATGAGGAAGGCCGATCTGATCTTCAAAATTCTGCAAGCGCAAGCTGAAAAAGAAGGGCTGATCTTTGCCGAAGGCGTCCTGGAAATTCTCCCCGAGGGCTTCGGCTTCCTGCGCTCGCCCGATTACAACTATTTGCCCGGGCCGGACGACATCTACGTCTCCCCCTCGCAGATCCGCCGCTTTGACCTCCGCACCGGCGACACCGTCTCCGGGCAGGTGCGGCCTCCCAAAGAAGGAGAAAACTATTTTGCCCTGGTCAAAGTGGAGGCGGTGAATTTCGAGTCGCCGGAGGAGTCGCGGAACAAGATTTTCTTCGACAACTTGACGCCTCTGTATCCGCAGGAACGGCTCCGGCTGGAGACCAACAAAGGGAGCCTCTCCGGACGGGTGATGGACCTGATGACGCCGATCGGAAAAGGGCAGCGGGGCCTGATCGTCTCTCCGCCGCGGACCGGCAAGACCATGCTGCTGC
>JADFGZ010000207.1 GCA_022567475.1 Acidobacteriota bacterium
AGAGGCATCCTGTTCAGCCCTGCCGTCCGCGCTCGGAAGGCGGCGCGGGAATCAGCCGCAGCTTCTTGCCCAGCCGATACCAGAACGAGCCGGAGATGCGGCGCAGGTCAGCGCGAGCGGCTTCCAGTTCGGCGTCCAACCTCAGCGCCCAGGCGGTGCGCTCCTCGAATTCGCTCTGCAGGCAGGCCAGAGCTTGGCGGGCCTTCTCCAACTCCTCCTCGAATTCCGAACGCGTCGGCTCCAGCAGGCGATGCACGTCTTCCAGTTGCGCCTCCAACTGGCGGCTCCAAGCACACTGCTCTTCCAGTTGCTGCTGTTTGGCTTCCGGCGACTGGACCGATTCGCTCGGGGCATAGATTCCCAGGCAACGAACGCTGGTGCCCACACGCTCATCGGCCGGATGGAATTCCATGGTGACCACCGCCCGGGACTCGCTGATGGCATCCGGTGGAACGGGCCACTCGAAATGATGGTCCCCGCTGCGGTCGATGGCCGCCGACCCGAGAGAAATTTCGTTCACGCTTACCTGGAGAGTAGTCGCCGGGAAAGGCTCCACCCGGGCAAAATGAAGGTGCAGAAAAAAACGGCACTCCGGTCCCGGAGGAACCGAGAGAATCGTCCGGCAACGGGGCTCGATGGACAGGCAATCGCCCGGGACCGGGTGGCGCCACCCCTCCAGGAGCTGTCCGGCCACCCCTCCCTGGCCCGGAAGGATGTAGGACAATAAGGGACGGTCCTCCTCTGCGAGCTTCCGCGCGGTCAGAACAAAATATTGTGTCCCCTCGCCGGTGGCGCTCAGCAGGTAAAAGCCCGCCTCCGCCAGCATCCGTACCGCTTCGGGGAAAGAGAAAGTTTGCCCATGCCATGTGTCTTTCTTGCCCCAGCGGTAGTCGGGGGCTTGGTATCCGTTCAGTTGAAACTTAAAGGCTCCGCCCGGTTTCAGCACCCGCGCCGTCTCGCGGATGTAGTTCTGGATGACGGTCCGGGAGGGAATGTGCTGGAAAACCAGGTATGAGAACGCCAGGTCAAAGTGTTTGTCCGGCAGGCTGCTCAGATCCATCCCCGAACTTAGGTGGAGCGTGACATTGGGACAATCTCTCAATCGCTGACGCGCCCGGTCAATCATTTCGGCGGAAACGTCGACTCCATGCACCTCCAGGAAGTTTTCCGCGAAAGGGCGCGTGATGCGGCCCAAACCACAGCCGATCTCCACTACGCGGCAGCTCTTGGGGGAACGCCCGCAGAGCAGAACGGGAAGAAACGGCCGCACCAGTTGGTCGTAGTTAACCCGGCCGGAGGCTTCGAAGTCGCTTTCGTCGGTGGCTACATCGCGCGTGTAGACGTATTGCTGCGCGTCTTGGGTGGCGCGTTCGTTCCAGTCGCGCCGCATCTGTTCCAGTATCGGTTCGAAATCTTCTTTCCCACTCATAACCGGGTCGCTCCTAGCTGGCCCGGTCATGTTAGCACGGGTCCGAGATACCTATTGACCGTCACAGAAGATCAGCGGTTATTGGCAGTTGCCCCCTTTCTGGGCGGCTGTCGCCGGGCCCTTATTGCCCAGAGGCCGCAATGAATATACCGGCGAAGCGTCATAAACATTCATTTTATTGATATAAAATGAGTTATGTATCAAGAATAAGTCTGATCCTATCGAATCTTTGCGCTGGCATACGAACACGAATGATCTATTTATAAATGCAAACAGAGCACAAAATAATGTCAAAAAGACAATAAATAGCCATAAAAATACAAATTCATAGATAAATTTATGCATTATATGCAAAAATATTATAGCAATTTTCAATTTTACCCTTGACACGCTCCTCTTTCCCCTCTAATCTACACCCCGTTATCGGTTGAGGTGAGCCGACCCGCTGAGGTTATCGGTCACCTGCTTAACCGAACAGACTTAAATGCGCAGGGGGTACGGATGGAAACGGTTTTTGCAGGCAACAGAATAGGCGGGCGGTTGCTTCGGTGCCTGGGCCTATTTTCAATGATCGTGCTTGGTGTCGGCGTTGCACAGGGACAGACGGTGGAAGAAAAGCTGGCGGCGCTGGAAGCGCGCATTCAGCAACTGGAAAGTGAGTTGGCGGCAACCCAGGGAACCGAGACGCGGGTGGCTGCGGTGGAGCAATCGGTGGCGGAGATCGAAGAAAGTGCCGATTTCGAAGGGCTCAGCTTTTTCAACGGTGTTCGCTTCAGCGGGATGCTGGATACCTACTACGGGTACGATTTTAACCAACCCGGTTCCCGCACTCTGGATACCCGCGCTTTCGCTGTAAGCCACAACAGTCTGGCTCTGAACTTGATCGAACTGGACATTGCCAAGGACGCAAGTGAAAGCGATCCGCTGGGCTACCATTTGACCTTCGGTTACGGACTCACCTCCGACATAGTCAACAGCGGCGATCCCGGCACCACCGGCGACAATCTCTTTCAGTACTACCTGAGCGGCATGTTTCCGGGAACCGGCGGTTTGACGATAGACGTGGGCAAATTCGTCACGCAGCACGGCGCGGAGGTGATCGAGAGCAGCCCCAACTGGAACTATACTCGGGGCATTCTGTTCACCTGGGCAATTCCTTTTTATCATTTCGGGATACGCACCACCTAGCCAGTCTACGACACGGTGACGTTGGCGGGTTACCTGGTGAACGGCTGGAACAACGTGGTGGACAACAACGGCGGAAAAACCTTCGGAGCACAGCTGATCTGGGCTCCCAACGACAACTTTTCCTTCGTGCAGAACTACATGGTCGGCCCGGAACAAGACAATGAAAACGGCAACTTCCGGCACTTGATCGACAGCATCATCACGGTGCAGTTGCACGAAAAGGTCACCTTCATGACGAACTTCGACTACGGCACGGAGAGTTCGGTCGGCGGGGCTTCGTCGCACTGGATCGGCACGGCGAACTATCTGCGCTTCCAGTTCACGGACCGTTTCGCGCTGACCCCCCGGTTTGAGTATTTCAGCGATCCGCAGGGCTTCGCCACCGGGACTGTGCAGAAGTGGAAGGAGTTTACAATCACGCCGGAAATTATGATTACCGAAAACCTGATCACGCGGTTTGAATACCGGCACGACTGGTCCAACAGCCTCTTTTTCGCGGATGGGGATGATGCGACAAGCTCTTCGCAGGACACGTTCACATTAGGCGTCATGATGAACTTCTAGGGCAGGCGCGGGCCGCGCGGGCTGGTTGCCGGGCGGCGACGCGGATTGTTTTAACAGCTTAGAACAGGCCCGGCAGCAGCAGTTTAAGGCGGTTCTGCTGCCGGGCAAGGAAAAATTTTGAGAGGGAATTCCACCTCGAAGATGACAGTGAGAAGCGAGAAGGAGGAGCATGCTCAGTACATGTTGGACTCGTAGATTGATAATGCTGGCAGGTGTGGTCGTATGCATGAGTTCCTATGCCTACGCCCAGGCCACCGGGGATTACGCCGTATTCGTGGCGAACAACATCTGGATGATGGTAGCGACCTTTCTGGTGTTCATCATGCATCTGGGCTTTGCCACGCTGGAGTCGGGTTTGGTCCAGGCCAAGCACACGGTCAACATCCTGTTCAAGAACACAATGATCGTGGCCATCGGCCTGCTGACTTATGCCATGTGGGGCTTCAACCTGATGTATCCCGGAGAATTCAGCATCGGGAACTGGTTCGGTTTTGCGGGCTGGGGTATCAGCTCGCCCGAGGGCGCGGCTGGCTTGATAGCCTATGCCGACGGCGGATACACCTACTGGACCGATTTTCTGTTCCAGGCGATGTTCGCGGCCACCGGCGCCACCATTGTTTCCGGAGCTGTCGCAGGGCGCATCAAGCTTCGCAGTTTTCTTGTGTTCACGTTCTTTTTCGTGGGCTTTGTCTATCCCTGGGTCGGCAGCTGGAAGTGGGGCGGCGGCTGGCTGGATCAGATGGGCTTCTACGATTTTGCCGGATCGACGCTGGTCCACTCGGTTGGCGGCTGGGGCGCCCTGGCCGGCGCGTTGCTGTTAGGTCCCCGGCTCGGGAAGTACGTTGGGAACCAGGTGCGCGCAATACCCGGCTCGAATATGCCGCTGGCGACGATCGGGGTCTTCTGCCTGTGGCTGGGTTGGTTCGGGTTCAACGGCGGTTCGGTGCTGTCGGCGGATCCCGAAGCCGTGTCGAGGACATTGGTGACGACCTGTCTGGCGGCGGCGGCAGGCATCGTGGCGGCCTACTTCGCGTCCAGTCTGTTGCAGAAGAAGCCCGACCTTTCAATGGTGTTAAACGGCTGCCTAGCCGGTTTGGTCGGCATCACGGCCGGCGCCGACACTGTGTCGGTGATGTCCGCGGTAATCATCGGTCTGGTTGCGGGCGCCCTCGTCGTGCTGGCGGTGATCACCATCGACTCGAAATTGAAGATCGACGACCCCGTGGGCGCGATTTCCGTGCACTTGGTATGCGGCATCTGGGGGACTCTGGCCGTCGGGCTCTTCAGCATGAACCCGGAGCACACCTTCCTGAAACAGCTCACCGGCGTGGCAGCCTACGGCGTTGCCACTTTTTCTATAGCCCTGTTGATCTTCTTCCTTTTGAAAACCGCAGTGGGTATCCGTGTTTCGGAAGAGGAAGAGCAGGAGGGATTGGATATCGGGGAACATGGCATGGAGGCCTACGCTGGTTTCCAAAGGGCGGCTTGGGAGTAGCGAACTTTGCGGCTCCGGCGTGGCGCATGTTGTGGGAGGTTTTATGGCCCTGGCCGGAGCCGTGCTGCTGAGACGACGAACTGCCAATAGGATTGTGCTCTTGCCGGCCGTTACTGTAGGGAACGGCCCGTGCAGTCCTGGAAAATTCAGGCGCCCGGCGGGCGGGATATGGGAGCATCCCGGGAAGTGGGAGTCTGAGGATTGGGCGGAGACTTCGAGAAGAACGAACCGGTCACCGTCGGCAGATCAGGAGTCTTATCCTTTAGCCGGAAGAACCGTCAACGAACACTTGATTTGATAAGGAGAAAAGTCTAATGAAATCAAAGATTCCTGTTCTGATTGCAGGTTTGATTGCAGTGTGGGGTGGATTTGCGGGTACTGCCAGAGCCCAGTATTCGGCGGGTGTGGATACCGCATTTGTCAGCAAATATATCTGGCGCGGACAGCGACTGACAAACGACTTGAGTTTTCAACCCTCGCTAACGGTCGGCAAAGGAGGTTTCGCCTTCAATGCATGGGGCACCATGGACCTCACTGCGGTGAACCCGGCCGACGGGATCACGATTCCCGAGGATCCGGCTGTGACTCCCGGAGACAACGACAATGGATTGAGAGGCCAATTCAGTGAGGTGGACTATACGTTCTCCTACGATCACTCTTTCGAAAACGTCTCCCTCGGAGGTGGTGTCATCTTCTATACTTTCCCCCAGCGTTCTTCGACGCTGGCGACGACTGAGGAGATCTACGGGTCAATCAGTTTCGACTCGGTTCCCCTGGCGCCAAGCGCCACGCTCTACATAGATGTCGACGAGACCAGCGCCGGAGACGGCGACACGGGCATCTATTTCCTGCTAGGGGCGGGGCACAGCATCGCAACCGGCAACGACGTATTCACTTCCTTGGACCTGTCGGCCTCAATCGCCTTCGCGAACAGTGGTTTTGGGAATTTTTACTACGGATTGGACCATAGCGGCCCGCATGACTTCAGCTTTTCGATCTCGGCTCCCATCGCAATCAACGACAACTGGTCGTTTGGCGCCTTCATCACCTATAGCGCGCTGCTTGGGGACTACCGCGACGGCCAGTTCTCCGATCCCCGGACCGATTTTCTGGGGACCTCGGGAACTCCCAGAAGTTTCGCCGACACGGTGTGGGGTGGCATTACCATGAGCCTGACGTTCTGAGAGGAAGGAAGCGGGCTCAACGGCGTTTTCAGTCCGCCGGCTGGAGAGCTCTGGGACCGCTTCCCCGGTCGTTGTGGCGTTCCGGTTCTTGAATCCGCGTTATGAGTTGAATCTCTGCCAGGCGGCTGGCTGAGCAGGCCCGCGGGCAGTAGCAAGAATGAGGAAAAGAGCAGGACGATGATGAAAAGACGGGTCCTGGCAATGATCTGCCTGAGTTTGCGTTCCGCGGCGACAGGAAGATGAGGACGTGAGATTCTCAATCTCAAAACCCGGGTTCGATTCCCGGTAGCGCTACCAATTACCCACCGCTACTAAGCACTACAGAAATGACTTAGCGAATTGACCCTTTTTGCCGGTATTACTCTGCGGCGATGCAGGGCCAAGTAGCTGTTTGGCTGTGGCCACGTGTATCATGCCTACTGCGTCGACTTGATGCGCAAAGTTGTCCTGAGAGAGCTTCATCGTTATGGAATCGCCGGACCCGTTACGCAACGTCCCGTCGCAGCCTCAGCAGGTATGCCCGCTTCGCCCCCGCCGACAAGTTTGCCATCGCGCAGCGCTTTGAGTACTTCGACGACACGGAAGCCCGGTCAACCGGAGTGGAGCATATCCTCAAGGAGTACACCTTGACGTTCGAATACGCTCCAGAACCACGCTTCATTACGCGCTTTGAGTACCGTCGAGACTGGTCAACAACCCCAGACTTCTTCAGCCGTGGCTCCAGCGGGATCAACAACTCGCAAGGCACGCTCAGCCTCGGCATGATGTGGGTCTTCGGTCCCGGGTAATAATCCCTGACGACTTGCCTATTTCCGCCGTTCGTTCCCACCGCGGTCTCTTCGGAGGCCGCGGTTTTTTTTGAATCGCTTGTGCGTCCGGCAGCGGGTGGCAAACCGGTTTAGCCGTCCCGCCTCGCCTGCACCGCGCGGTAGCGAAAGCAATCCACGACTGTTCGCGCCGGCGACGTGATCGGGACCGGAACTCCGAGCATTGGACGGCGAATCACTCCATAAGTGAGCATCGCGCCCGAAAAGCGTACGATGTGTACCTTGGCTGGCAGGCGTGTAGGCTTGCGGCTCTTTCGATCGAGCGCAATCCAGACTTCGTGGGGAGACTGTGTGCCGATCTCGGAGATGCGAAGCGCCGTGAGCAAACAGACGATGGCGTTCGGCACCACGGACGCCACCATTGCAATTGTCTCGAGTTCTGTCGGCTCCACCTGGGATAGCCGATATAGGCCGCTCCCGAGATTTTCAACTACGCCCTTGGAGACGAGGTTTTGAAGCTGCCGGAACGAAACTCCAAGTGGCTTGATGTCTCGAGGCCGAAAGAAGGCCCCAACTCCGGAGGCCTGCAAGGTTTCCTTGGTGATGAATGTCCGCATGCACGTATGGTAACAAATGTCGGCACTTGCATTCAAGTGCCGACATTTAGTTCACAATCTAGCCCGGTACGGTACTGAAAGTCGGCAGTTACGCCGTTCTGTCAACGTTTTCACACATCAGCGCCGGTCACTCCCAGTCATTTCGGCCAGCATCCGGATGATGTCGCTTTCAATCACGCGAATGTCAGATTCGATCTCGTGGAGCGGGCGCGGCGGAGTATAACGGTAAAAGTAGCGGTTGAAATTGATCTCGTAGCCGACGATCCCGACCTCGCCGTCCTTCTCATCCCGCTTGTTGGTGTCGATCCATGCGTCCGGGACGTGGGGTTTAACCTCACGCTCGAAAAAGGATTCGATACTCTCGCTG
>JADFGZ010000208.1 GCA_022567475.1 Acidobacteriota bacterium
GGCAATGGCCGCAAGGAACTGGCCGAGGCGGCTGCGGAGCAGATCAAAACCCTGCCCTACTGCTCCGGATACGCCGGAAACTCGAATCTGCCGGCTATCGAGTTGGCGGAACGGCTGGCGAGTTTGGCCTATCCTTCCATTAACCATTTCTTCTTCACATCCGGCGGCGGGGAGGCCAGCGACAGCAGCTTCAAGATGGCCCGCTCCTACTGGAAATTGCAGGGTTACAAGGAAAAAACCAAAGTCATCTCGCTGCAACTGGGCTACCACGGTGTCACGCTGGCGGCCATGAGCGCCACCGGCATCAGCGCCTACTGGCCGATGTTCGAGCCGCGCGTGCCCGGTTTCATCCACATCCCCTCGCCCTACCCCTATCGTTACCAGGGGCCGAAGGGTGTGAGCCAGGGCGTCGCCGCCGCCAACGAACTGGAGCAGGCGATCCTGCGCGAAGGGCCCGACACGGTTGCCATGTTTCTGGCCGAGCCGGTCCAGGGAGTGGGCGGCGTGCTGGTGCCCCAGGACGACTATTTCCCCCGCATTCGGGAAATCTGCGACCAATATAAGGTGTTGTTTGTCGCCGACGAAGTGATTACCGGATTCGGACGGACCGGGAAGATGTTTGCCCTGGATCATTGGGGTGTGGAGCCGGACATCATGCAGTTTGCCAAAGCGGTTACGTCCGGGTATTTCCCGTTCGGCGGAATCGGCGTCAACGATGCCATTGCGAAGGTTCTGGAGGACAGCAAAGCCGCCTGGATGCACGCCTACACCTACAGCGCCCATCCGGTGGGATGCGCCGTGGCGCTCCGCACCATCCGTATCATTGAAGAAGAGGATTTTCCTGGCCAGGCAGCGGAAAAGGGGGCCCGCTTGCTCCAAAAGCTAAAGGCCGCGCTGGACGCCCATCCGCACGTCGGCGAGGTGCGCGGCATCGGGCTGATGTCGGCCGTCGAGTTCGTTCAGGACAAGTCCACAAAGGCCGAGTTTCCCCCGGCAGAAAAGGTCGGCGCGCGGATCCATGCAGAAACGCAAAAGCGGGGGCTGATGAGCCGTCTCCGCGGAGACGTATTCCTTCTCGCTCCTCCGATCATTACCACGAAAGAACAACTGGACCGCATCAGCGATATCCTGGCGGAATCGGTCCGCAGCGTGCTGGGGTAGAATCTGGAGCTTCCACAGTTTCTGTGCAGTCAGGGCCGCGCGCAGTCGCGGCTCGGATGGATTCACCCACAACTCGCTTCGCACCAACCCGGATGCTCCTGCCGCCCAGCTAGATTTTCATTGACTGTTTTCAGTGAGCGAATTTACTATTGGCGCATTACCAGGACCATAAGAGCGACTTCATAAATATTGAGGAGGCCGATTCCAAATGTGCAAAACAAGGGGAATGTTGGCGGCTCTCAGCCTGTTGTTGTTCTGCGGAATAGCAGAAGCCCAAAATATGGCTACCGTCCCGGAGGAGATCGTAATCTACCCGGACCGGATCATCCACAACGGCAAGATTGCGACGATGGACGACACCTCCTTCGGCTTGAATACCTCGCCGGGAACGATGGCGGAGGCGATGGCGATCCGGGACGGCAAGATTCAGGCGGTCGGAAGCAATGATCGAATCCTGCGCATGGCGGGTCCGGAAACCGACAAAATCGACGTGAACGGCAGGACGGTGATGCCCGGCATCATCGACGCTCACACGCACATTCACAACACCTCCCTGAGCTACTGGCTGAGCCAGAATCCGGAGGCGCTGGAATCGGTTTCCCACTCTTACGTGATCGCGGGCACGCGAGACACGGAGCTGGAACAGGGGATTGTGTTCTCGGTGGAGCAGCATGTGGAGGATACGCAACCCGACCGCTGGGCCTTTGTTACCGTTGGAAGCAGAGAAGGCCCCTCCGGAATGGCGCCGGGCGTGGCGTTCCTGCAGGAAAGGAAGTTTCCCAAGCAGCGGCTCGACAGCATAGCCCCGAACCACCCGGTTCTGCTGCACTCCCATCCGGCCTACGTAATGAACTCAGCGGCCATCCGCGCCATGGAAGAACTCTACGGCTCAGAACTTTCCGCCGAGGCAGTAGATGAGTACGGCAACGCCCACAATACGGCGGCTCAGTACAACCGGGAGTTGATCATCGATCAGTATTTCCATACGCGAGTCGGCCAGCTTGCTGAGATCGTCGAGGACGGGCTGGCGAAAAGCGCCGCCGTGGGAATCACCACCTACAACTCTCACATCATGGGCCTGCGATTTCTGGACGCCTTCAACGTATTGGCCCGCCAAAATCGCATGCCGATCCGGTTTGCTTACACCCACTGGTTTGGTTTCCAGGCGGGCTACCAGGAGGCGGAGAACTTCTACCGGCGGATGGGCGACATGGCCGGGATGGGGAATGACTATCTCTGGCAGACCGCCGTGGGTCTGGGAAGCATCGATTCCGGCCCGCCCCGGATCTGTTCCACCATGGAAGCGCCTCGGGCCGTGAAGGAAAAAGAATTTTGCCAGAATTTCGCGGGCACTCTCACCTATCGGGCCACCAAGACGGCCATCGCCAACTACCAGCGGGTCTCGGTGGGCCATTCCTATGGCGACAAGTCGGTCGATTACGTCATGGATGCGGTGGAGGAGGCGATGCGCGACAATCCGGCGATCACGCTGGATTATATCCGCTCCCGGCGCCTCACCACGGATCACTGTGGATTTTATCCGCGCAAGGAGCAGCTTCCCCGTCTGAAACGGCTCGGCTTCATCATCGCCTGCGGCGGCAATATGCTGAGCCGGAGCTATCCCTGGCTGGAAAGGTACTCCCCGGAATACGCCAACCGCATCTCTCCGGTCCGCAGCATCATCGAGGCCGGAGTGAGGGTGGTGCTGGAGGACGAAGGAGGAAGCACCGTCCGGCGCGGCAACACAGCCGCCAGCTATTTTCGGGACGCCTCCACTTTGCTGACCCGGAAAAACGAACAAGGAGCATTCGTCGCACCCGAGGAGGCCATTGACCGCATCACCCTAATGAAAATGATGACCTCCTGGGCTTCGCTCTTTGTCCTCAAGGAGGACGTGCTGGGGACGCTGGAGCCGGGGAAATTCGCCGATTTTCTGGTGCTCAATAAGGATTATTTCACCATTCCGATAGAGGAGATGCCGAACACGATCCCGCTCATGACGGTTGTCGGCGGGAAGATCGTGGTGTTGCGCAACGAGCTGGCGCAAGAGCTGGGCCGCGATCCAGTCGGGCCGCAGATCGAGTTCCGAAACGACCCCCTCTATTCCCGTCCGGAACGGCCGGCCATGTAGGCAGTCCGGGTTTGGTCATTCCAGGGGTGTCGTGTTGCAGAATAGCTGTCAGTATGCAAAGCAACGGTGGTCTACGCTGCCGCGGCCAAAACCATGACTTCAAACCAGCGACTTTAGCGAAACCAGGGAGGTCGTCTCCCATGGAGAAAATAAGGGTTAGTTTGGTTTTTTGTATTAGTTTTTTCCTTTTTTGAGGGGTAGCAAGCGCGCAGAATACGGTTACCGTCCCGGAAGAAGCCGTTGACCGCATTACCTTGATGAAGATGATGACCTCCTGGCCCGCGCGTTTTGTCCTCAAAGAGGACGTGCTGGGGACGCTCGAGCCGGGAAAATTCGCCGATCTTCTGGTGCTCAATAAGGACTATTTCACCGTTCCGGTGGAGGAGTTGGAAGATACGAACCCACTCATGACGATTGTCGGCGGAAAGATTCAGATGTTGCGCAGCGAGTTTGCCCAGGAACTGGGCCGCGACCCCATCGGGCCCCAACTGGAATTTGTATTCGAATCCCGGTACGCGACGGCGCAATAGCAGAGGGCTGCGGATTTTCAGGATAAGCATATTGGCTTTTAGGTAAGCTGCGGCTCCATTTGTGATACCGTAATACATCTGCGGAAGGCGGTGATTCTATGGGTAGTCTGGTGCGAATCTTAGAGCATTTCTCCCATAGGTGTAGAGTTCTGGCAGCCACGTAGCGCCAGCATCTCCGCTGGCTCTTTGGGCCGTCAGGATGGCGGCGCTACATTCCGCCTATACAGTAAATGGAGAAATGCTCTAGCTGTAGTGTGTGTGCTGGTTTCCTGGGCGGCTGCGCAGGAGCGAGCAACCGTGCCGGTGGCCATCATCTCCTATCCGGATTTGATCCTCTACAACGGCAAGATCGTGACGATGGATGACACCTCCACGGGTTCTTCGCCGGGAAGTGTCTTCCAAGCAGTCGCGATCCACAACCACAGAATTCAGGCGCTCGGCGGCGACGCCGAAATCCTTTCCTACGCCGGCCCAAACACCGAAAAAATCAACCTGCGGGGCAAAACGGTGGTCCCGGGCTTTGTGGACTCCCACACGCACATCCACAACAATGAGGTGAACTGGTGGGTCAGCCAGAATCCGGCTGCCTTCGATACCATGGGCAGACGCTTTGTGGTCGGAGGGATGTCCTACGAGGATCTG
Organism: Acidobacteriota bacterium; assembly: GCA_022567475.1. Taxonomy (GTDB): domain Bacteria; phylum Acidobacteriota; class Terriglobia; order 2-12-FULL-54-10; family 2-12-FULL-54-10; genus JADFGZ01. Next base: position 4,465 of record JADFGZ010000208.1, read on the forward strand.
AAAAAGGGCATTGAACTGGTACTGAAGGAGCGCATGGCCGGAGCGGATCCGGACCAGTGGGCCTTTATTTCTTTGCCCACCAATGATCCGGAAAATCCCGGCTCTGGAACAGGGATTGGAGTGAAATTTTTGCAGGAAGATCAAATGGGCCTCAAGGATTTGAACGCGCTCGCTCCCAACAATCCTGTATTTCTTCTGTCCCATCCGGCGTACATGATCAATACGCGGGGGAAAGAGGCCATTGAAAAGATATACGGGAAAGTCCCAGAAGTGGTAATGGACACCTCCGACGACGCCGGAGTCGGCGAGTTGACGCAATATCGAAGGGGTTTGCTGGTGGACGGCTACTTTCGGACCAGGCCCAGAGAGCTGGCGGATATTGTGGAACAAGGCCTGAGAAAAAATGCGGCGGCGGGAATTACCACGTTCTCATCGCATATGATGGGGCTGCAGTTTCTGAACGCGTACCAGATTCTCATTCGGGAAAACCGCATGCCCATCCGGTATGCCTACACGCATTACTTTGGATTCCAGGGCAATCCCGACCCAGCCTCTTTTTACATGCGGCTGGGCGACATGGCAGGGCTTGGAAACGACTACTTTTGGTCTGCCGGGGTGGGGCTGGGCAACTTGGATTCCGGGCCCCCGATGATTTGCAGCACCATGGAGGCTCCGCCGGAAATTAAAGAGAGAGAGTATTGCCGGGACGCGCCCGGCACCGCCACCGGAAAAGCAGTTCTGACCGCCGTCCTTTCGAAGGCACGAGTGGCCGCAGGCCATGCCTATGGGGATAAAGCGGTGGATTATTTCATGGACACCCTGGAAGAGGCCATGACGCTTGACCCCACCATCACGCTCGACTATATCCGCTCCCGGCGTTTCAGCTCCGACCATTGCGGTTTTTATCCGCGCCCGGATCAGATTCCCCGCATGGCCCGTCTCGGCATGATGATCAGTTGCGGCGGCAACGTGCTAAGCCGAAGCTACCCGTGGCTGGAACGCTACGGCATGCAGTATGCCAACTGGATTTCGCCGGTCAAGAGCTTGATTGAGGGCGGAGTGCGAACGGTCTACGAAAACGAAGCCGGGGTGAGGGGCAACGTGAGCGAAACCTACTTCAACCAGGGTTATGCCCTGATCACCCGCAGAAACGAGTACGGCCAGATGGTGGCGCCGGAAGAGGCGATTGACCGCATGACGCTGATGAAAATGATGACCTCCTGGCCGGCCGAGTTTGTCCTGCGGGAAAAGGAAATCGGCACGCTCGAGGCGGGCAAGCTGGCCGATCTTGTGGTATTGAGCAAGGACTATTTCACAGCTCCCGAAGAAGAGATTCCCGGCATCTTCCCCGTCCTGACCGTGGTGGGCGGAAAGATCGAGGTCTTGCGAAGCGAATTTGCCCAGGAGCTGGGCAGAGATCCCGTCGGGCCGCAACTGGAATTCAGAAACGAATCCCGGTACGCGACCTCGCAGTAGCAAAGAGGGAAGCCGGTTTTGGACTAGTTCCCCGCAGCATGCGAAGTCGTGATCTTTCAGGCTCGATGCTTGAAAAGGGCTTGACAGTAAGGGTTCCTGAATTGTACCTTAGGTAACGATATAGTGTGTCTAGTCTATTATTCTCAGCGGTCTATTTGAAGCGGCTGGCCCCGTTGGGGGGGTGCTCTGTAAGAGGTTTGGATCGTCTACCTTGAGGAGAAAACCATGAAAAAGATTCAGTGGGTATTGATCGTCGGACTGTTGGTATGTTTGGGAGTGCCGAGGGCCTCCTGGGGCCAGATTTCCAGCAGCGCCATCGTCGGCGTGGTGCGGGACGCCACCGAGGCCGTGATTGCGGGGGCCGAGGTGACTGTCACCAATGTCGATACCGGGATTTCCCGTACCAGAGAGAGCGGTGCATCTGGGCTTTACCGGGTCGGCGATCTGCAGCCGGGGACCTATCAGATTACGGTTTCGATGGCTGGCTTCAATCGCGAGACGCGCCGGGACCTCGTCCTGCAGGTGGGCAGGGAAATGACGCTGAACTTCACCCTCCAGGTCGGCGCGGTGGAGCAGGAAGTGGTGGTGACGGGCGAGGCCCCGGTGGTGGAGACCACCATCTCCTCGGTCGCGACAAACGTAAGCCAGGAGCAGTTGCGGGAGTTGCCGCTCAACGGGCGCAGCTTTGCGGACCTGGTCACGTTAAACCCAGGGGCGGTTACGCCCCACATCGGCCAGGGCCGGGGGGCTAACTATGGTTTTGCCCCGCAGTTGTCGGTGGCCGGCGCCCGCACGGATGCCAACAGTTTCCGGATTGACGGCACCGACTTGATGGACACCCGCAACCAGAGTCCCGGCAGCGCGGCCGGGGTGCAGCTCGGGGTGGACACGATCCGCGAATTTCAGATAGTCACCGCCAATGGCAAGGCGGAGTACGGCCGCAACGCTGGCGCCGTCATCAACGCCGTCAGCCGCTCGGGAACCAATGAGTGGCACGGGTCGGCCTTCGAGTTCATTAGGAACAACAAGATGGACGCCCGGCGCTTTGAGAATCTGGGTGACCTGCCGCCGTTCAAGCGGAACCAGTTCGGGGTCACCTTAGGGGGGCCCATCCAGCGAGACAAGAGCTTCTTCTTCGTGGGATACGAAGGATTGCGGCAGCGGCTGAACGAGTCGCGGGTGTGGGATGTTCCCACGGCCGACGGGCGCCTGGGAATCGGAGTTTTGGAGCCGGGTGAGGTTGTCGATCCCCGGATCGTTCCCTATCTCAATCTTTATCCGCTTCCCAACGGAAAGGATATCGGCGGCGGCGTGGGTTTGTTGGCAGCGGACACGAGCCAGCCGACCACGGAAAATTTTGGATCAGGGAGAATTGACCACAATCTGTCGGAAAACGACTTCTTCTTCGCCCGCTACACGGTGAGCCGGGCCGATTCGAGTTCGGTAAGCCAGTTGCTTTCCGATCAAGCCTCGAACACTTCCCGGCACTTACTTACGGTTCAGGAAGACCATATCTTCGGCCCCAACCTGCTCAACACCTTCCGGTTTGGGTTCAACCGGTCGCTCGGCTTTTCTTCTCCAGCGACAGTGGAGGGGACGGAATCGCTGGGTTTCGCGCCGGGTCTTCCCATGGGACAGATCTCGGCGGGCGATGTTTTCTCCTTAGGACC
>JADFGZ010000019.1 GCA_022567475.1 Acidobacteriota bacterium
GATCTGCTTGCATGGTCTCCTCCGTGAAAAGCTGTTTCCCCGCCGGGGGGCGAAATGGAATCAATTCTGCCGAACAGGTCTATCGCGCCCCGGTTCAGCGGCGGCCCGCAACGTCTTCCGCTGCGACCGGATTGTCAGGCGGTTGCCGCAGCAGCCTTCGGGTTGGGACCGTACTGGTTGTCGCCCGCTTGGCTGTCCTGCACCATGAAGACCAGAATCACAATCCCGATCAGCGGTACTATGCCGATCAGCAGCCACCATCCGCTCTTGCCCGTATCGTGAAGCCTCCTCACCGTTACAGCCAAGCCGGGGAGTAGAACTGCTAGCATATATAAAATGGTAAGCACTGGGTTACTTCCAACGATTCCTTCGATTATGCTTAGCGCGAAGATGATGATGATGTGGAACAAGAGAAACATCCAGTACTCTTTCCGCCGGGCCCGCCCGCTGAACACCGCGTATTTCTTCAACACTCCAATGTACCAGTTCATTTTTTGCTCCTTCATGCTGCCGACTGTTAATGTGATCCGGTCCCCACTGGGGTTCTGCCGCCTAACTCTGATGAGGACGCCTGTCGCGAGGTATTCTACACCTGATTTTCCGCTGCTGTACCCGCGAAGGTTATCCTTCCCCGGTCAACCGGCAAAAAAGCAAAATGTAGAGTGGAGAGGAAGAGTCTTGCAGGAAGCGTCTCTTCCGGAGCGTAAAATTTTCCGGAAGCAGTTCTGTGCGGGGAGGATTGGAAGCGGGTCTGCGGGTTCGTGCCCGAGTTAGCGCTAAAGTTAGGCCCAGGCCAGGTCCAAGCGAGTCTATGCCGCTCGGGAGAACTATCCCCTGGGGGATAACGAGCCGGCAGCCGCCCCGACCGCCATGCCTTCTTTCGCCTTTCCCCGCAGGAATTTCATTTTTTCCCAGCTATAAGGGAACTCTTTGCCGCAATCGAGGCACACAATGTAGGTTGCCCGCGGCACACCCGATTGTTGTCCCCCGGCCGCCGCCTTCCGCCGGTGCGTAATCGGAAAGCTGGTATTACGATGCGTACAGCCGAACAGATAATCCATCCACACGCTCATGATTCTTTCACCTCGATACTTACCAACTCGCTGCTTGCTGAGTGGACCCAGAACAACTCCGGCCACAGAATGCCGCTTGCCCGCCGCTGCTGCCTGTTTGCGCACCCGTGATGATTCGATGCTCGTATTGGGAGTTAAGATTCTCCGTTCTACTCTTCGTCACGATATTGCGATTCTACTATTAAAAGAATCTAATCGTGTTCCGTCTGGGCGATTCCCAGGCAGTTACTTTATGAGTTCATGGTTTCTTACAGGCGGGAAGGAGGAAGAGTCACGAACTAAACATGGCAACTAATTCTGGCCGGGCGGATCCTGCTCCATGCGCTTGCGGAGTGCTTCCTGGAGTTTGTCGTGGAGGCCTTCGGGGAGAGGGTAGGGTTCAGTTCCCCGGAAAATCTGAATGGTTTTCCGGGTCGTGTCGAAAAGCACCCAGCAGTTGGGACAATCCTTCAGGTGTTCTTCCAACCCCTGGCGAAGCTCCGCAGAAACTTCATTGTCCAGATAGTTGGAAAGTTCGGCCAATACTTCGCTGCACGTTAACAAGAGAGTTTCCCTCGCTGGAAGTGTCGGTTTAATTTTTCCCGCAGTTGCAGCCGGGCGCGCAGCAGGCGCGATTTTACCGCCGAAACCGACAGGTTCAATGCCTCGGCTGTTTCTTCCGTGGATAGCTGCTCCATATCCCGCAGGATGAACACGGTCCGGAACGGCGCCGGGAGCGAATGCACCGCCCGGTCCAAAATTTCATGCAGTTCCTGTTGCGCGTATTGCTGCTCCGGGTTATTTCCCCAATCGCCGATCTCCCGGGGGACAAAGCCTTCCTCGGTTTCCATGGGATCGTCGAGCGAAACCGACGCGTCGCCCTTTCGCTTCCGCAGCTTCATCAGCGATTCATTGACCGCAATCCGCACCAGCCATGTGTAGAACTGGGAATTCTCCGCAAACTGCGAGAGGCGGGAGTACGCCTTCAGGAAGGTCTCTTGCAAGGCGTCCTCGGCGTCCTCCCGATTCCGGGTGATGTGCTGCGTCAACCGGAATATCTTCCGGTCGTGCCGGTTGACCAGTTCGCCGAAGGCTTCCACGCTGCCTTCTTTGGCCTGGTGGACCAGCTCTGCATCATCAAGGATTCGCGCGCTCTGAGGCTCGATCATTGCCATCTCAACTGCAATTGTAAAGGATTTCGCCAGCTTTCCCTGAAGTTCATTTTGCCCGTTCTGCCGGCGGATTGCAACACGCCGGAGGAGCACACTCCTTCCAAGACAGAGGTGCTGACAAAGCGCGGTTTGGCAGCGGAGTAGACGGGGCAAGGCACGGCCCTGGTTCCTTGTCCTACCATCGTAACCGGGAGGCCGCTCTGCCCGGCGAATCCCGGTGTCAGTTCTCCGCGCGGCCAGAATGCGATTTATGTTTTCGCTTTGCCGTAACAGCAATGTGCGGTAAAAGAGCGATGGGGAGCAAGGGTTGCCCGCATAGCGGAGAATCCCGCAGGATCGGCCAAGCGGGTTCCCCAACGAATTTTCAAATGGATTCCCAAATGGATTCTAAGCCGAGAATCTCCACCGAGAAGTGCTCACCGCCAGGGAGGAGAAAAATGAGAGCAGTCGAATTATTGCCAGCCAATCGGAACCGGAGTTTGAAAACAATCGCTTGGCAGTGGTTGCAAACAGCGCACGGGTTGCCAGGGACGCTCATCGCGCTGATTCCCGCGCTGCTTCCCATGCTTTTTCTCGCCTGCTCGCCCGTCGCGCCGCCGGAGGAGGATTTGACGTTGTTCCAGATAGGAGGCTTCAGCCGTGAACCGGCCAGCCTGATTGCGGACAAAAAAGGCTTCCTGCAAGAAGAAGGCCTTCGGATGGAGTACACGCGAGTGAACTCCTCGTTCGAACTGATGCAGGGATTTGTGGACGGCAAGTTCGAGGTGATCCATACGAACGCGGACAACATTATCGCGTGGGCAGAGGGACAGGGATTAGACCGGACGCCTCATGACTTTGTCATCTTCATGGGCGGGAGAAAGGGTTTGCTTCAGAGGCTGGTGGTAGGCCCGGAGATTCAGAGTTTCGATGACCTGAAGGGAAAAACTCTGGCGGTGGATGCCTACAACACGGGCTATGCTCCGGTGCTGGTGTACATGCTGAAGCAGGAAGGATTGACGCTGGAGCAGGATTACGAGATGAAATCCGTGGGGGGAGGAAGGCTCAGGAGAGATGCAGTCAAGCGAGGAGAGGCCGTCGGAGGATTTATGAGCCTGGATGAAGAACTGGAACAACGGGGATTCTATCTGCTGGCCCGGAGTGACACCTACATCACCAGCTATTCGCGGGGAGTGGGGGCTGCACGGCGGAGCTGGGCGGAACAAAACGAGGAGTTGCTGGTGCGCTACATCCGGGCGATGGTTCGCGCCACCGACTGGCTGCTGGACCCACAGAATGAGGCGGAGGCGATTGCAGTCTTTCGCAGCGAGAACCCGGAGTCCCCCGAACAGGCCGAAGAAATCTATGAGGAAGCGCTCGATCCCCAGTTTGGCGTCATCCCGCGCGCGGCGGTGGAGCGCGATGGCATCCAGACCATCCTGGAAATTCGCGAGGTGATGGGCGAGATGGAGGCACCGCTGCCCTCGCCGGAAAAGTACGTTGACGAACGCTACCACCAGGAGGCTATTGCCTCGCTCGGCGGCTAGGGCGTATCCACCGTTGAAGTAACCCACGCTACGCTGTCATTCCGAGGGCGTGGGGTCTTGTCGCCCGAAGAATCTGCTTGTTCCATAGGGTATTGTCGCTAAAAACAGATTCCCCTCGGCAAGCTCGGGGCAGGCTCTCGCGGAGTTTATCCTGAGCAACGCCGAAGGGCTCGGATGACATCCCAGAAGGTTTTGCAACCAATCCACGGTTTACACCTATTGTGAAAAATAGTATAGAGCCGGGCGGAAGAGGGATGCATCGGGAAGCAGGAACCACGAAAACATGGAAAGGCTAGAGCAATTTCATAGTTGCTGTACAGTTTTCCAGAACGATCGGGAAGCCCCAGCGGGGCGCAAGAGTTTAGCCCACGGCGCCAGCCGTGGGTGGGAAAAGCCACGCCGGATCAGCCCCGGAAGGGGCGGAAGAAGTAAAGAAGAGGGCCGAAGCGTCTTGCGCCCTGGGCTAGATTCTGCCGCCCTTGCAGGGCTGTGAAGCACTCTACGCCCAACTCTGCAATGGGTCTAACCCTTCCTCAGCGCCTCTTCGATGCGGTGCAGCATGAATACATCTTCTTTGTTATAAGTCAGCAGCTCGTTCAGGTAACCCGCATCCTTGGATTCCTCGTATTTCTTCCAAGTCTCGTTGGCCCAGGTGCCGTCTTTGCCGGAGAGTTGTCTCGTCAGCCCCAGTGTTTCTTCCACCTTTTTCTGGCCTCCATAAAGGCCGTGCTCCCAGCACAGCGGCACGAGGTCAACGTGCTCGAATATTTCGTCAAGCACAACTCCGAATTGGGCGGCGATCACGGGAAAATCGAATCCTATGCGGTGATTGATCCGGTCAGGAATCGAGCGGCCGTTGTAGGTCACGATGCGCCCGACTCCATCGAGCGCCTTCATCAATTGGTCCTTCGAGATGTCCGCACCGGTCAGCTGACAGAAGGAGTCGTTGGTGCTATCCATCACTCGAATTCCCAGTACCGTGATCTTGTGATTCTTGAAATCCTTGCATAATTTTGGAAAAGGCAGCCGACCGAGGTAACTCGTCTCGATGTCAAGATAAGCTGCTTTCATGCGATTCCTCTTTTTCTATTTTCTGCCGACCTGCGGAAGAGCCTCTGCCGGGCAGCATAGCACGAACCCGCCCACTGCGCGGCCAGCGGAAAAGCACTTGGCGAAAATCAGCCCGCTCGCTGTTTCCCCGTCCACAAGGAGGTTTTTCGGGCGATAATGAAGTCTCGGATGATTAATGATGATTCATCAGGATGGCGGTCAGGGTGACGACCGGGAAGCTGGCGGTGGTCCGTGAAACTAACGGTGACATGAAACTAACGGTGAATAGTTACAGCGGGTTTAAGGCGAATGAAAGGCCGCTCCTGTTTGCGCTCGACGGCCACGAATATCAGGTCGAGCAAATGCTCGATCAATGGTACGGACCCGACGCGGAATATTTCAAAGTCCAGGCAAGCGACGGGAACCTGTACATCTTGAAGTATCACCAATCCTCCGATGAATGGAGCCTGGAGTCCTACCGCAGAGGGACCACAGAGACCGGCGACATGCCGTCTGATCTGCCCACGGACCATCCCATCTGAACCTTACAACCCGGAATGCAGGACCCGGAATGCGGGATTCGGAATTGACCCTTGCAAACCGAACGGGCCGAGCAGTATCGTCTTTTGGAGATTGCTGCTCGCAAATGAGCACAGCTGATGCACCCAGATGAAACACATTATTGTCGGCACAGCCGGACACATTGACCACGGCAAAAGCGCGCTGGTGAGGGCACTGACCGGCACCGACCCGGACCGCTGGGAAGAGGAAAAAAGGCGCGGCATCACCATCGACATCGGCTTTGCCACGCTCGACCTGGACGCGGAGCACCGCCTGGGCTTCGTCGACGTTCCCGGCCACGAGCGGTTCGTCAAGAACATGCTGGCGGGGATCGGCGGCATTGACTTGGTGCTGCTCGTGATTGCCGCCGACCAGTCGATTCAGCCGCAGACGCGCGAGCATTTTGACATCTGCCGCCTGCTGGAGGTCCGCCGGGGGATCATCCTGCTGACCAAAGCCGACCTGGTGGAGCCGGACATCCTGGGGCTGGTCAAACTGGAGGTGGAGGAATTCGCCGCCGGGTCGTTCCTGGAGGGCGCGCCGATCCTGGCCGTCAGCTCGCGCACGGGCCAAGGCATGGACGCGCTGAAACAGCAGTTGCTGCGCCTGGCCGTCGAGACGCCCGCCAAGGACTCCTCCCGCCACTTCCGCCTGCCCATCGACCGTGCCTTCGTGATGAAAGGCTTCGGAGTGGTGGTGACGGGCACGCTCATCTCGGGCGAGGTTCGCAAAGAATCGGAGGTGGAGGTCCATCCGGTGGGAAAGAGGCTGCGCGTGCGGGGCATTCAGGTCCACAACCATGCGGTGGAGGCGGCCTCCGCCGGGCAACGCACGGCCTTGAACCTGAGCGGTGTCGAGACCGGAGAGCTTGTTCGCGGCATGACGCTGTCGGACCCCGGCCGATTCCATGCCACCAAACGCGCCGACTGTTTGCTGCATCTGCTGCCCACGGCTCGGCCTCTCAAAAATGGCGCTTCGGTGCATTTCCACTCGGCGACCGCCGAGGTGATCGGCAAGGCGTTTCTCCTGGAACAGCCGGCGGGTTATGGGGCCGCCAGCCAAGCGAAAAAAAACACGGAGAATAAAATGGAGCCGGGCGCAAGCGCCTGCGTGCAGTTCCGCCTGCGCGACCCGGTGCTGCTGTTGCCGGGCGACCGCTTCATCATCCGCCAGATTTCTCCGGTGGTCACGATGGGAGGCGGAAGGGTGCTTGAAAACTGGGTCCCGCGCCATTCGCTCCGCCGGATGACGCGCGAAGACGCGGTGAAATCTCTGCGGGTGCTCCAGAACGGAACCGGCGCGAACATCCTGGAAACCCTGCTCCGCAACAGCCCGGGGGGCTGCCTGAACGCGGACGAGTTGATTGCCCGCACGGGATGGCTGCTGGCCGAATGCAGCCAAGCGGCACAGCAGTTGCAGAAGGCGGGCAAAGCATCTGTCCTCTCGGAAAAGCCTCTGCTGGTGGCCGAGGAAGCCCGCCTGGAGCAGCTGCGCCGGAGAACCATCGAGACACTGGAAAAATTCCACAAACAAAATCCCCTCCTCCCCGGCATGTCCAAGGAAGCGCTCCGCACCAAGCTGTTTGTCCGCGCTCATCCCGCCCTCGCTGAGCCTGTCCTGAAGAAGCTGGCCGATCTCGGAAAAATTGCCGTGGCCGGAGAACTGGTGAAGCTGGGAGGCCACAAAATCGTATTGAAGGACGAAGAGCAGCAGGCCAAGCAGCAGATCACCCGCGCCTTTGAGCGAGCCGGGTTGAGGGTCCCCGCCGTGAAAGAGGTTCTCGGAAAACTCCCCCTGGAGCGGCAACGGGCGGAGAGAATTCTCAAGATTCTGCTCCAGGAAAAATTATTGATCCGGGTTTCAGACGATTTGGTATTCCACGCCGACACCATCCGGAAGCTCCGCCAAACGCTGGCTCAGTACAAGACCACGAGCGACCGCATCAAGGTCGGCGCTTTCAAGGACTTGGCGCAAATCAGCCGCAAATACGCCATCCCGCTGCTCGAATATTTGGACCGCGAACGCGTTACCCGGCGGGTCGGCGATGAACGCATCTTGCTGTAAGCCCGAGTTCTTCATCCCGATTGCCTAGAACAATGTTGATTATAGGATGTGATTATCACCCGAGTTTCCAGCAAACCGCGTTGTTGGATACCGGGACAGGAAAATGCGGGTAACAAGCCGCCGGCGGCTCAGCGGCAGGGTGTTAGGCCGCCTCTCAACCGGCGAGGTGGTGTGGCATAACTGCCGGTGACAAGGTACAATGGGAACCATGAACTGGCAAGAACGAATCTCGGTAAATCCTGCGGTGCGAAGCGGAAAGCCCTGTATCCGGGGGACGCGGATCACCGTGTACGATGTGCTTGAGTACCTCGCGGGCGGCATGAGCGAGGATGAGGTTCTGGCCGACTTTCCAGACCTCACTCGCGACGATATTCGGGCGAGTCTGGCCTTCGCCGCGGCGCGGGAACGGCGTCTGTCGAACTCCGTAGCGTGAAACTCCTCTTTGAGGAGAACGTGAGCCCGCAGTTGCCGCAAATGCTCGCCAACGAGTTTCCCGGCAGCGTACACGTCCGGGAGGTTGGCCTGCGCGGAGCTGACGATCAACAGATTTGGGACTACGGCTTGCGCGGGGCTTCGTAATCGTCTCTAAGGATACTGACTTCCGAGAACGGAGCTTGGTTGAGGGCTTTCCTCCGAAGATCATCTGGCTCGATGTCGGAACCGCCGGGACCTCGATGATCGCCGGGCTGTTGCGGCGAGAGCGCCAACGTGTTGAGGCCTTTGAGAAACAGGACGAAACCTCGTTCCTCATTTTGTCGATTGGTGTGAGCGCGATCTAACAGGCGCTTCACGAGGTCGGCGACTTCCACTTGGCCGTATAACGCTAGTTCTCTGTCGGAAGTGCTCCGGCAGATGACGTTCAATCGTGGCGGAATGCGGAGTCCTAACGCCCTTATCGGAAACTGGCCCACCACTCAATATTGTTGTATCTTGTTGTTGTATCAGAACCAGTAGGGGCCTAGAATAGAGGCGGAGGCGAAGGATGGAAATGGAACAAGCTATTGGCATGTTTATGATCGGGCCCGTCGGGCCGATGGAACTGGTTATCATTGGGGTGATTGCCGCGCTGGTTTTCGGCGGCAAGCGTCTCGGGGATTTAGGGAAAGGTTTGGGGGAAGGCATCCGCAACTTCCGGAGCGCCGTCAGCGGGAAAGAGGAGAAGGCCGTGGAGGGGGAGAAGTCTACGAAATCCTCTTCCTGAGCCACAGAACTGACCTCCTGTGCGTTCTTCCCTACTGCAACGCTCTCACGGGTTGTTGCCGCTTCCCTAGTCTTGTCCCGCGGTATCGATTTTTTTCAACATCAGATAGACCACCGAGACGGGCAACCCCACCACGTTAAAGTAGCAGCCGTGGACCCACTCCGCGAACTTTGACGCTCCTCCCTGGATCGCATAAGCGCCTGCTTTGCCGAGCGGTTCCCGGGTGGCGACGTATTGTTCAATTTCCTGTTCGGTGAGCCGGCAGAATTTTACGGTGGTCGCAACCACGCGCACGCTCTTGTTGCGCGCAGCCTTCCGCGAGGGCCGTGGCGCGGACCTTTGCAACGTCCCTGGCAACGCTCCTTGCGATGAAGGCCACAGGAGGCAAAGCCCGGTCAGGACCGTGTGCTTTTTCCCGGAGAGCAACCGGAGCATCCGCCGCGCCTCTTCCACCGAAGCCGGTTTGCCGAGCGTTCGCCGTCCCACCACGACCACCGTATCGGCCCCCAAAATTGGATAGGGGGAAGCTTCTGGAAGCCGTGCCAGGACAGCTGCAGCTTTCTCGGCGGCCATCCGGGCGACGAACTTGCTTGCGGGCTCGCCTTTTCTCTGCCGCTCCCGGATGGAAGTGCCGATCACCTTGTAATTGATTCCGGCGGCCCGGAGGATTTCACTTCTTCGGGGAGAGGCCGAGGCCAGGATGATTTTTCTCGCCGGGTTGTTCCTGAATGGAAACCCGGACGGTGAACGCTCAGATGGTGAACGTCCAGATGGTGAACGTCCAGATAAAGACAAGGGCGGTGCCATGTGCGGTCCTCCTGTCGAAAATAGCGCGTAGAAGGCTATGTTACACGGGTATGTTACAATGCCCCGCATTGAGAATCCCGTAGCAGTCCAAACAGAGTGGTTCAAGCGGAGTGGTTCAAACCCATGAAGTCTTTCCGAGAGAGCCTTTCGGCGAATTTCCTGAAAAACATCGAGCGCGAAGTGGGCCGCGAGGAAAGCCTGCGTCTGCTGTGGCCTGTTGTTGTCGGCCGGCGGCTGGCGGACAATACGCGGTTGCAAAGGATACAGAACGGCCGGCTGATCCTCGCTGTGCCGGACCGCAGTTGGCGCGCATCGCTTGGGTCTGTGGATATAGAGAAAATGATTCTGGACGCCGTGAACAGCTTGTGGGGAGAGCCCGTCTGCCACTCCATCGAGTTCTTCGAGGACCCCCGCGTGGCCCCTCCACCGCAAGCACAACGGAACAGGCGTCCCCAGCCGGTCCGGGAACCGCCCCCGGTGGAGTTGCCAGCCGCTGAAACCGTGGCGGATGTTTCCCTCCGGAAGCTCATTCTGCAGTCCGCAAGCAAATACCTTGCCCGGCAGAAGGAAAGCCCGCAGGAGGAAAGCCCCCAGGAGGAAAGCCCAAGGTGAAGATCACCGAAAAAGACGTTCGCTACGTGGCCGCCCTGGCCCATTTGGATCTCACGGAAAAAGAAACCGCGCAGTATGTGGCGGAGCTTGATTCGATCCTAACCTACGTGGAAAAACTGAATCAGATCGACACCTCCACCGTGGAACCCATGGCGCAAGTGCTCCATAAAGCCGCCGAGACGGACGCGCTCCGGGAGGACCGCGACCGGCAGGGTTTCCGCCAGGAACAGTCGCTCGGGAATGCTCCGGAGAGCGGGGCCGGACACTTCAAGGTTGCCAAGGTGATCGCAAGGTGATAATCGCAAGGTGATTCAAGCCCAAGGTGATTCAAGAATGAGCCTGGACATCAGCAACTGGAAAATCGAGGATGTGCTGCGGTCGCTTCGCTCGCGCGAGACCACCGCCACCGAAATTTGCCAGGCGAGCCTTGCCCGGATCGCCGCAGAGAACCCCAAGAACAACTCGCTGATTACCGTCACCCAAGAGCGCGCCCTGGCTCGCGCCGCTGCCATCGACCGCATGGCGGCCAGCGGGGAGCGGTTGCCCCCGCTCGCCGGGGTTCCGGTGGCCGTCAAGGACGTCATCGTGACCGAAGGGACCCGGACCACCTGCGGCTCCCGCATCCTGGAAAATTATGTGCCGCCCTACACGGCGACCGCCGTCGAGCGGATGGAAGCGGCGGGAGCCATCGTGGTAGGCAAGGCCAACTGCGACGAGTTCGCCATGGGCTCCTCGAACGAAAACTCGGCGTTTGGGCCGGTCCGCAATCCCTACGATTTGGAGCGGGTGTCAGGAGGATCCAGCGGCGGCTCGGCGGCGGCCGTGGCCTCCGGCATGGCGGTGGCCGCGCTTGGCAGCGACACCGGGGGATCGGTGCGCCAGCCGGCTTCTTTTTGCGGCGTGGTGGGATTGATGCCCACCTACGGCAGAGTCTCCCGGTACGGGCTGGTGGCCTATGCCTCCTCGCTCGACCACATCGGCCCCGTCGGTCGCTCCGTCAAAGACGTGGCCGTGCTGCTGTCGGCGATCGCCGGTCACGATCCCTTGGACTCCACCTCGGCGGCTGTCCCGGTCCCAAACTACGTCTCGGAGCTAGACGGAAATCTGAAAGGATTTAAGATCGGCGTTCCCCGGGAATACTTCGCCGAGGGCCTTTCCTCCGGAGTCCGCACCCAAGTGGAAGCGGGCCTTCAGGCGCTCGGCAAACTGGGGTGCGAGATGGTGGAGATCACGCTGCCGCACACCGAGTACGCCACCGCCTGCTACTACATCATCGCCACCGCCGAAGCCAGCGCCAACCTGGCCCGCTATGACGGCGTCCGCTACGGCTACCGGGCGCCGGGAGCTGCCTCGCTTTCGGAAATGTACCAGAAGACTCGCGGCCAGGGGTTTGGAGCGGAGGTCAAACGCCGGATCATCCTGGGCACTTATGTTTTGAGCGCCGGTTATTACGACGCCTACTACCTGAAGGCGCAAAAGGTCCGCCATCTGATCGCAGCGGATTTTTCAAATGCCTTCGAGAAGGTGGATGCGATCGCGGCGCCTACCGCTCCCACGCCCGCCTTCCGGATCGGAGAAAAAACGGCCAACCCGCTGGAGATGTATCTGTCGGATGTCTACACACTCCCCGGCAGCCTGGCGGGAATCCCCGGAATCTCGGTCCCCTGCGGGTGGAGTTCGGCGGAAGGCGACGGCGGAAGCTCCTCGGAAATTAAAAAACTCCCGGTAGGAATTCAATTGCTGGGCAAGCACTTTGACGAGGCCCGGCTGCTTCGCCTGGCGCATCAATTTGAGATGGCTGGCGGAGTTGCTTAAAGCTTCTCTGTTCCTATAGCCGGTCCTATAGCCGGGAATGGGGCGGGGGCCAGGAATCGACGCTCCGGGTGCGGCTTGTTTTGCCGGATTTTCTTGTGGCACAATCGGTCCATCATAGAATTTCCGGCCGTCCGCAGCCGGGCAAAACTCATTTTCCCGCAGAACGAACCCCTGGAGGGAGGAAAGCATGGAAGCCATCCGGTTGGGAGACACCATCGACGATCACTGTTCGCGTTGCCGTTTGTTGACAGACCACTCCGTCGTGGCGTTGATGGGCGAGGAAGTAAAAAAGGTGCGCTGCCGCACCTGCAATGACGAGCACAATTTCCGGCACGGCAAGGGCGGACAAAAAAAGAAACCGAAGCTCTCGGCATACGAGCAGGTGCTGGCTTCCGTCATGGCGAGCATGCCGGGTGCAGCGGCTGCGAATGCCGCAGACGACGCCCCGACGCCCCGCCCAGCTCCCCGAACTCGCACCCGCTACACTCTTCCCAGGCGCAACCGGCCCCTGCCCCGGCGTTAGTGGGTGGACTTTCTTGGCGGTCTTCCGCCTACCCGGAGACCAGCGACTCAGCTTGCCCGGCCAGCTCGATGGCCCGCTTCGGAGCCGGGGTGAGAAACGGCTCTTCCACCGCCTCTCCTTTTTCGAGCAGCTCCTTCAGGAAAAGGCCCGCCATTTGGATTGCCATGGCGTCGGTCAGCGCCCGTCCGGTGCGCCGCTGATGCTCGGCAAAAGCGCTGTGCGGAAGGGCGATCACAACCCCTTTCCCGTCGACCAGAAACTTCACATCCACGGTATCGCTATGCCGCAGCGAAATGCCGGTCATCAGGGTGGAAAAGCGGCAGTGGTATGTTTTCCCGCCGGCGGGAGAGGAAGCAGAAAATTCTTCGTATGCCATATGCCTTATCCAAATCCAGCCGGCCAGGGTGTCGCCTTCTTTTTGAGGAAACGGATTGCCCTCCAGGCTTTGAGAATTGTAGCGGAAATTACGGCGAATCGAGCGGGAGAATTCTTCCTCATCGCTTGGTTGTGTTTTGCCGGCCCGGCGCCGCTCTCCGGTTTGTTGCCTGCCGGGCGATCCGGGCACACTGCCACCCCAAAACAGGCTGTTGCAACCTGAGCTTGCGGTGACAGGGCGGCTAGCGTATGATTTTTGCGCGAAACGAAAGTTGAAATAGGGAATTTCGATTCTATGCTGTGGTATCAAGGAGGACATTAACGATGACTTCTCGCAAAGCGCTCTTGCTGGTCGTCCCGATTGTTGTGGTAATCGCCGTAGTATGGATCTACCGCACCCGCAAGTCGGAGCCGCCCCATGCCGCCCTACCCATAGGGACCCCGGTACTGATTGGCGTCCCACTGGGGCTGCCACCGGTTCCAATTCCGGCTGACAATCCGCCCACGGCCGAGACCATCGCGCTGGGCCGCAAACTTTACTACGACCCCCTCCTCTCGGTAGACGACACCGTTGCCTGCGCTACCTGTCACACCCCAGACTTTGGGTTCTCCGATGGGAAGCAGTTCTCTGAGGGTGTGAAAGGCCAGAAGGGTGGGCGCAATGCTCCCACTGTGTTCAACGTTGCTTACTACACCACGCAATTTTGGGACGGCCGTGCGCCGAGCTTGGAGAAGCAGGCTGAGGGACCGGTGCAGGCACCGGTTGAGATGGGACAAACGCTGGAGGGCGTCGAGGAGAAGTTAATGGCCGATTCCAGCTATCGCTCCGAATTCGAAAGGGCGTTCGGCCCTGGGCGAATCACTTATGAGATGGTGGAGAAGGCCATCGCCTCGTTCGAACGGACGATCCTCAGCGGCAACTCCCCGTTTGACCGCTACTTCTACGGAGGCGACGAGGAAGCCTTGAGCGAGTCAGCCCAACGCGGCCTGGCGGTATTCCGCGACCCCGAGAAAGGCAACTGCATTGCCTGCCATACCATCGGCGAGACGTACGCCCTGTTCACCGACAACGAATTCCACAACCTAGGCGTGGACCTTGACCCTCAGGGTGAATTGAAGGACCTGGGCCGCTACGAAGTCACCCAAAACGAGAGCGACAAGGGTGCCTTCAAGACCCCGTCCCTACGGAGCGTCGCTCTGACCGCACCCTACATGCACGACGGGAGCCTGAAGACACTGTCAGATGTGATTGACTTCTATGTCGGCGGAGGCAGCTCCAACCCGTGGCTGGACGAGGAGATGAAGGCTCTCGACTTCCTGACCTTCCCGGAACGCGCCGATCTGCTGGCATTCCTGGAATCGCTCACCGGGGAGATGCCGCCCAACGTCGGGGTGCCAGAGGCGCCCTAGGCTCAACTCGCACCTAGAGCGTTCCAGAGGCAGGCTTGTTGTTGCCGCCTAGCCTGGGGGAATTGTAAAGGATATTGGCGGGAACCTGTCTGGGAATTTAACTTTACATTCAGGCAGGAACATCCCGGCAGGAAGCGCCCATCCCGCCTCCACCCGCCGCGCCGTAGACATCGGTCAGGCGCGATGGTACCGCTGCTTGATGAGGATGGGAGTTCCCTTAAACCCGTACTGCTTGCGCAATTGATTGATCAGAAATCGCTCAAAGGAAAAGTGCAGCCGGCGTTTCTTGTCGGTGAACAGCACGAAGGTGGGGGGGCTGACGGTGGATTGCGTCATGTAGTAGATTTTGGGCCGCAGGCGGTAGGGGCTGGTGGCGCGGTCGAGATCGATCTTCCGCAGAAAACGGTTGAGTTCCGCGGTGGTGATCCGCAGACGGCGCGCCTCGTCCACCCGGCGAACCTCCGGAAATATTTTCCCCACTCCCAGGCCGGTCTTGGCCGAGATAAACAGCCTCGGCACATACTCCAGAAATTTGAACTTCTGGCCGGCTTCCTGCAGCAGCTTCTTTTGGGCAACGCCGCGCTCCTGCACTTGATCCCACTTATTTACCAAGATGATTATGGATTTCCCGTCCTGGTGAGCGTAACCGGCGATGGTGGCGTCCAAGGCTGCGATGTCTTCCGTCCCGTCGAGCAAAAACAAGGCGACGTTGCACATCCGGAGATGGCGACGGGCCATCACCACGCTCAGCTTTTCGGCCAGCAGCTTCGTCTTGCCTTTGCGGCGGATGCCCGCCGTGTCCACCAGCCGGTAGGAAGTTCCGCCCTGCTCCACCAGCGTATCCACGGCGTCGCGCGTGGTTCCCGGCGTCTCAGAGACAATCGAACGGTCGCTCCTCGAGAGCCGGTTCAGCAGCGTGGACTTCCCCACGTTCGGCTTGCCAATGATGGCGACATTGATCTCGTCCCTTTTCTCAGCGGCCTCGGAGGTGGTGGTGGGAAGCGCGGCGGTAATCTCATCGAGCAGATCATCCAGTCCCATGCCGTTTTCCGCCGAGATGGGAAAAAGCCGGGGAACGCCCAGAGCATAAAACTCGGCGGCAGGCGGCAGATGCTTGGGAGTGTCCATCTTGTTCACCGCCAAAAGCAGCGGCTTGCCGGTGCGCCGGAGCAACCTCGCCAGCTCCTGGTCCGATGCGGTGATTGCGCTTCGCCCGTCCACCACCATCACCACCTGCTGGGCCCGGTCGATGGCGACTTGGGCCTGGACAATGATCCGCACCGGAATCTCTGCGGAGTCTCCCACCAGCATTCCGCCGGTGTCCACCACTTCAAATTCCTTGCCGAGCCACTCCACCCAGCCATAGATGCGGTCCCGCGTCATGCCGGGCTCGTTGCCCACAATGGCCCTCCGCCGGCCCGTGATGCGGTTGAACAAAGTGGATTTGCCGACGTTCGGCTTCCCCACGATGACTACGCTTGATAGCACTTGCATAGATAAATTGTACAGCCAGACGAGGCTGCGCGGCCCAACGGCCAGAAAACAAATTGGGAAAAGTAGCTCACCCGCCAATCGTCTTTGCACTCCTCCGTATTTTCACACTCCTCCACGTTGCCGGCGGGAGGAGGCTTCCATTTGGCGGACTCAAAATGGATTTCTGTCTTGCTGGCTCGCTCCCTTCCGGCTAGACCGGCGGCGGTTGCTCACGGAGTTTTGCAGCGTCTCGGGCGTACTTGCCAAAAATGATGGCTTCCTGTTCCGCACGGTCGATGTGTGGATGCTTGTGCTTGGCGTATGCGTAGACTGCGATTCCCAGCCCGATCCATGCAAGAACGATGGCCCATTCATACGGCCAGAGCAATGAAGAAGGGCTGAAGGGCATGTAGAGCAGCAGAAATCCGAAGGTGACCGCGATCCCTCCGTAGCCGACCAGCTTTCCGTGCCGGAGCCGGTAGGGTCGCGGCATCTCCGGCTCCCTGCGGCGCAGGATGACAAAGGATATCGCCACCAGGAAATAGGCCGCCACAATGCCCAGGCTGGCGGCATCAGCGATCCATGTGAGCGCCCTGCGCCCCAGAAACGGCGCAACACAGGAGCAGGCCGTGATGAACAGAATATTGAAGGTGGGTGTCTGATGGCGCGCGTCGAGGCGGGCGAAGGCTCCGGGGAGCATCCTGGCGCGCCCCATGCCGAACAGCAATCGGGTCGCTCCCACAAAAAAGGCGTTCCAACTGGTCAGAATTCCCAGCAGTCCGCCCAGAACCAGGATGCTCGCCGCGGGCGGGAAGCCGAAGACCCGGGCGGCGGCGTCCGCCGTGGGCATCTCACTGGCGCGGCGCGCCTCCTCGGGCAGGCTCAAGCCTACGCCCCATTGCACAAGCACATACCATACACTCGCCAGCGCGACCGAAAATAGGATCAGTTTCCCCACCTGCCGTCGCGGCATTTTGATCTCTTCAGCCGTTTGCGGGATGATGTCAAACCCCATCATGAGAAAAGGCGTCAGCATCACCACGCGCAGAATGCCCGTGGTGCTGGTGAAATGCGGGCGCAAATTGGCCGTGTCGCCGAACAGGTTGCTGCCGAGAAAAAATGCGCACCCCACCAGCAGCAGGCCTATGGTTGCCACACCTTGCACCAGGGAGCTGGTTTTGATCCCCAGCCAGTTGACCGCCGCGAGAAGAACTCCGCTGCCCACGCCCAGCAGAATCCAGGACAAGTACACCTCGGACCCTGCAACCGAGTAGAGATACCCTAGCTGGAAATTGGGAAACAGATAGAAGAAGGCCGTGGAGATAGCTACGGCCTCAAAGGCGCAGACCCCCACATAACCGAGGACAAGAGACCACCCGCAGACCCAGGACCAGCCAGGCCCCAGGGCGCGGTAGGTGAAGGTCAGCTCGCCTCCGGCGCGCGGCAGAGCCGAGGTCAACTCCGCATAGATGAGCCCCACAAAACCCACCATGACAGCGCCTACCAGAAAGGCGAGTATGGAGCCCAGCGTTCCGGCTCGGGCGATGAGCGATCCGGACAACACCACCCAGCTCCAGCCGACGATGGCGCCGAAGGCCAGCGCCATGACTTCCCTGCGACCGAGTACGGACCGGAGTTCCATGGCTTGCTGCCGCGCTTTCGTATTCCTAAGGGAGGTTGCCCGCTTCCGAAGACAAAGGCTCCGGCCGCTTACTTTCTTCTGACCAGAAAACCTTGCGGGGAAAAGGTGACCAGATACTTCTCATAATCCGGGTCGCTCGCGAAGCCGGGATTTTCCGCCAGAAACTGGTTCAGGGCCGCCAGGGGGTTGTCGTGGCTCCAGGAAGGGTCGCCATTCGGCGCGCCGGCCAGTTGCTGGCAGATGGTGTCGAACAGCACCATGTATCCGCCGACGGGAACATACCGGGAAAACAGACGCAGCTCAGCCAGGGTGTGGGCATAGCTGTGGTCTGAATCGAGACAGACCATAACATTGCTCTCTCCCGCCAGCTCCTTTTGGAGTTCGCTGTGGACGGCCTCTGACGCCGAGTCGCCTTCAATCAAATGAATCCGGCGGCTGAAGGGAAACGCGGCGATGTTGCTGCGCGCGGCAGGGTCGATCTGTATGTCAATGGAAACCACGCGCCCGTCAATCCCCAGCAGTTCCAGGATGGAGGCATAAAAAACCGCCGTCCCGCCCAGCGCCACGCCGGTCTCGACAATGGCGCGGGGGCGCAGCTTGGCAATCAGCTCCTGCAAAATCACGAGGTCTGTGGGCCACTGCCAGACCGGCACGCCCAGCCACCGGACCTGCTTCCATAGCGAGTCATTCCACATCGCTTGGGTCCAGCGGCGGGCCAGGTCCCGTGTTTGCTCCTGAGCCGCATCCGGGGCGAGCGGTTTTTTCATTGCAGTTTTTTCATTCGCCAACCCAGCATTCTCCCAACCGGCGTTCTTCTAACCCGTTTCGGGCTGCTCGCCCAGTTCGACCTCGATCTCCATCCGCTCGCGGCCCCGGTACAGCGTGAACCGGATCACCTCTCCCGGCTTCATCCTCAGGACGTAACGGGACAGGGCCACGGAGCTTTCAATGGGGATTCCATCGACCTCTACAATCAGGTCTCCGCCGATGACGAACTGTTCATTGCCGATCAGGGCCAGGCTTCGTCCGGCTCGAATGCCCGCCCGGTCGCCCGGCCCGCCGCGTCTCACGCGGGCCACCAGCAAGCCCTGGGAGGCAGGCAGGTCCAGCAGTTCCGCCAGCGCCGGCGTGATCTCTCTCCCCACCACGCCCAGGTATCCGCGCCTTACCCGGCCTTCCTGCAACAGGTCCGTCAGAATGCTTTTCGCCGTATTCACCGGAATGGCAAAACCGATTCCAATGCTGGCCTGGCCGAAGATGGCCGTGTTGATCCCGATCACTTCCCCGCGAGCATTCAGCAACGGCCCTCCGCTGTTGCCCGGGTTGATGGCGGCGTCGGTCTGGATGACATCCTCCAGCAACCGTCCCTCTTGATCTCGAATATTCCGCCCCAGGGAACTGATGACGCCCGTGGTCAGCGTCCCCTCGAACCCGAACGGGTTCCCGATGGCCAGCACCTTCTGCCCCACTTGCAGGTTGTCCGAACCGCCCAGCTTGACGTACGGCAAGTCCCTTCCGGCATCGATTTTGATGATGGCCAGATCGCTGAGGCGGTCACGCCCGATCAGCTTCGCCGGGTGGCGGCTCTGGTCCGACAAAGTGACCTCCACGGAACGCGCGCCGCTGACCACGTGGTAGTTGGTCAGGATATTGCCCTCGGCATCGATCAGGAAGCCCGAGCCGCTGCCTTGCGAGGGCAAAACACGGAAAAAGAAATCGTACTGGATGGTCGTGCTGGTCAGGTTGACCACCGCCGGGCTCACAGATTTATAAACCTGGATATTGTTCTGCTCATCGGAGATGCTGGATACATCCGGAACAACAGCCGCCGCGGCAGGCGCGGGTTCCGGAGCAGTCTGCGCCGGCGGCGGAACAACCGGCGGCGGCTCGGCGTTGTTCCCCTGCGGTCTTTGCCAAATCCACCAGCCCGTGGCAGCGCCTAAGATCGCCGTCAGAAGCAATTTGGGCCAGATCGATTGTCTCGGCATGCTCACACCTGTCGAATATCCAACCGGAACCCTAGGGGCGAAGAAAAAATTTCGATTCAATAAAACTGCTCTGTTGTCCAATCCGGTCGCGGACATTTACCTGCAGCCTGTACTCGCCGGGTTGGGGGTCTTCCAGTTCCACCTCAAAAACGGTGGGGAGAAAACGCGGCGGATAGAAGCTTTGATCCCTTTGCACAGAGGCATTGAGCTGCGAGATCACCACATGGTCTTCCGCATCCACCAGGACCGCCAGGTCCTGCTCGACCCAGACTTGATTCTCCGGAGAGACGCGGTAGCCGACGATTTTGTACCGCGCCCAAATTCGGTCGGCTATGGAGAAAGTCCGGCTGGGAAACCACGGCCCCCGCTCGGACCGCGCATACTCCAGCCGCTGAATCTCCAGCGTGTCGCTGGGCCGGACCGCCTCCCCGCGCACTCGAAAGGTAACGCTGCGGCGGATATCGCGTTCCGCGATCCGGTCGGTCACGCGGATCTCAACGTGGTAGTCGCCTCCCGGCGCAGAAGAGGGCACGGTGGCGGACCAGTTGATCTTGGGTTTCCACTCTTCGTCCCGTGGTCCCAAGATCGTGTCGATTTCCCCTTCCTCTCCCGGCGCCACCAAAACCCCGAGCGGGTCCCGCAGCTCCACATAATGGCTGAGATGCACGCGATGCTCCCTGAGCCCGCTCCCGGTTCTCACCGGCAGGCGCCGTAAACCTTCCACTCGAAAAGAGAGCGCCACATTGCTCCCGGCCTCCACATCCAGGCGAGGTCCGATCCATCCGTCGTAGTCCTCAAAAAGGACTTCGGCAATCTCCAGTTCTTCCTGCTGTTCCTCTTTCAGTTCCGGGTCTGCCTGTTGCTGCGCAGCAACGACAGGACTGAAGAAAACCGCGAAGCAAAGAATCAGCAAAGCGATCATAGCCGCGTGTTCCCCGAAAGCTGGGATCTCAACTAGATGTTAACGAATATGGGCGCTGGTGTCCAAGAGGCGTCTGCGGGTAGGGGAATTGGAACAGCCCCGGGCGGGGGAAACTTTCGGCAACTTGGAAAACCATTTCAGCCGTAATCCCCAAAGTCAAAACACCGGCAAGCGGAAAGGGATTTGGATCAGGACTTCCAAATCGATGGGGATTCCATTTTTTGTTGCCGGCTGAAACTCCCATCGGGTGAGGGCATCCATGGCGCTGCCGTCCAGGCGCGGGTCCAGGGTATTCAAAACCTCGATGTTCGACACCGTGCCGTCGCGCAGGATATGGGCCGCCAGCAGCACCGTGCCCTCCACCCGGTCGCGGACCGCCGAGGGCGCATACTTCGGGTCCACCTTCCTCAAGGCCACGGGGGCGGAGAGGTCGCCTTCGTCTTCTTCGCGCCAAACGCCGTCGCCATTCAACTCCGCAAACCGCAGGACCCAGCTTCCCGACCCGCTGGTCAGGTTGGGCATGTTGATGGTTACGGTGTGGACGCGCTTGGCTCCGAAAAATTTCGGGGCCGCAACAACCTGCTGGCCGCGAGACATCTCCGGCAGAAAAGAAGGCCGGGTAGCCTTGGCAAGCAGCGTCTTCAGGTCTTGCGGTGCAGGCCGCCGTGCCAGCGGGGAGCGGCGCGGTTCGGGAACGGCCTGGACGACCAGAGGCGGGAAGTCCAGCGGATTCCCTCCCGAAACGGAGGAAATAGAAAGATGCGGCGCGCGAATCGCTGCCATCTCGCTTCCGTCGAGCACCGGCGGACTGATCTCTACGGCTTCGTCCCAGGCATCTCCCGCGGAGATCTCCGGTTCCGGGCTGCCTTCGGGCGACACCGCAAAGGCGCCGAAGCGGTTGCCTACCGGGATGTGGATTTCAATCGGGGGAGGCGGCGCGGGAGCCATGCTCACGGCAATCAGGTTCTGGAGCGTTGACGGGCTGGCCTCCGGGAAGAGGACTGGAGGGATTGGAAGTTCCGGCATTTTTTTCGCTTCCAGCGGAGCCGCCGGGGGAGCCCCGGGCGCAACGGGAAGCTCAGGAAGCGGCAGCATGGCAGTGGAGGCAATCTGTATCTCGGGGAGCCGGAGATTCAACTCAGCTAATTTCGGGGGTTCCGGGGGAGGAGGAGCAGCCACCTTCGGAACAGGCAAATTCGGCAATCTGATCTGGGACAGTTGTCTTTGCACCTCGGTCAAGGAAGGCGCGGGAGGCACGACCTCCGGCTTCCAGTAAACCATGTTGGGCAGCCTGATTTCGGCTTGCAGCTGGAGCTCCGGCGCCTTCGGCTGGATGATGGTTTGCCGCCGGTTGTCGGGAGCAGGCGGCTTGGAAACAATCTCCTGCGTAGGATGGAGATGAATGGCAGGGCTCTGCTTGTTGATCGGCGGCGCTGCTTGCTTCTCTATTTCCCTCCCCACCTTTTCTTCTGCGGGTTCTTCTGCGGGAGGTTTTTCCTCCAGCGGGGCAACGGGCGGAAGCGTGTCGGTTGGGGTATACCAGACGATCTTTTGATTGCTTCTGGGGAATTTTTCCGGGCCGGCATCCTGCCGCCAGTCCGGCAAAGAAGGCCCGCTCACCAGATAGGTCCCAAAGGTCACATGCAAAAGCAAAGACGTCAACAGCGCTTGCCTCGGAAAACTGCTCCTCAGGTAGGCGCTTCGGAACATCACCGCAAAGGATCGGGGCGGGACCCTCCTCGGAGAAGCCGAGATGCAGGCGGCCAGATTGGAGCAAAAGCGCCAAAAGGGAGAGCTGGCGGGAAGCATGGCGAACGCCGGCACAGGGGAGGGTTCGGAAACTCTTCGCCGCGCTGGCTGCCTGGCCGACAAGTTCGCTCTGTTTTCCATAAGCCTTCTTGAGGCGAAAGCCGGTGATCAAGGGGGGGAAAGATACTTTTGTATTATATCAAGAATGGGGAGTGTCAAGGCAATTGGAAATAAAAATGGCTCCGAGGGGCGGCTAGCTGGCAGCGGCGTTATCCGGGTCCACCAAAGCGAGGAGTTCCACAAACCGGGGGTCTTCGGCCAGAAAGAGGAACACGTCATCCTCCAGGGCCTCGCGCAGATCGGCAAACCCTTCCTCCCAGGCCTTCACCAGATACTGCAAGGTTTCCTCCACGTGCCCCAGGCTGGCGTGAGTCTTGCCCAAATAGAAGTTGAAAGCACCCATGTTTTTCGACTCGCGCTGGTGCACAATGCTTCCGGAGCGGCCACCCCGGTCAAAAATTTTCGGGTCGAGTATCAGGGCGTAGCGGTAGCAATTTACGGCGTACTCGTAGCGCTTGTAGGAGAAATACGCCGTCCCCAAGTTGCTGTATATCACAGCGTCGCCGGGGGACAGCTCCAGAGCTTCCAGGTAGGTGAGGATCGCCGAACGGTATTTTTTCCGGGCATATTCTATAGCCGCCAGATTGTTGACAGCCTGCGCGTACTGCGGGTCCAACTGAACCGCTTTTTGGTAAGCCTTCCGGGCGGCGCCGTAATCCATCAATTGGTGATAGGCGATTCCCAGCTTGTTGTAGAACTGGGCGTTCGCAGGCTGAAGCTCAATGATCTCCCGGTAAGCCTCCACGGCCTCCGGATAATACTTCCGCGCCATGTAGATGTCGCCGCGACGCTCCAGCCGCTCGAATTCGGAAAGCTCCGCAAAGTTTTCACTGGTCTGCTCCTGATTCAGCGGAACGAACTGGGCTGCCGCATGGCCCGCTCTTTCTCCTGCGATGCAAAACAGGCAGAATACAGCTCCCGCGCCGATGGCCCAGAGCGGGAAAAACCGGTTCCGGGTCAAAATAAAGCGTTTCCGACAGGAGGTTCTCATGACAAAAACTCCGTTGTTATTATAGATCGGAAAGTTCTGGAAGGAAGTGCGAGAAAGGCAGGAAAGTGACTCCAAGCTGTCTGGACCCGCAGGAGCATTTCGATCACGTTTCCCCTCCGGTTAGTGTGCGCCGTCGCTTGGGACTGGCCTGCGCGGCCTCTCTCCCGCCCGTTTGCAGGGACGTTCAGGTATGTACCGGGAGCGGAGCAACTCAGCTTCCCTGGATTTATATTATACTCTCGCGATGGCCTCCCGGCAATCAGGAAAGGCGTCCGGCAGGCCAAGCTTTTACAGAAGAAACTGGAATCCCGAGCCGGCGGGGGAGGCATCCAGACCGGAGAGAAAACCTGGAAGGAATTGCTTCGCCGACAGAGCTTTAGTTTGTTATACTGAACTGTTTTTTGTGATGAATTCTCCTCCCATTCGTATCTTCATCGTCGACGACCACGCCATATTCCGCGAGAGCCTGATCGCGGTACTGGACCTGCAAAAGGACTTCGAAATTGTGGGCCAGGCCGGGACGGTCTCGGAAGCCCGGAGCCTCATCGGGAAAAGCAAGCCCAACATATTGCTGCTGGACCTGCGACTCCCCGGGCAAAGCGGCCTGGACTTGCTGCCCGATCTGCCCAACCTCAGCCCGGATTGCAAAACGATTGCGGTCACGGGCATGGAAGTGGAAAGAGACGTAGTCGAGGCCATGCGGTATGGATCGCGCGGGTTTCTGGTCAAGCAGTGCTCCACCGACCTGTTCCTCAAGTGCATTCGGAAAGTCCACGCCGGAGAAATCTGGCTCAATGGAAAACTGACCGAGGCGGTGCTGACCGCCTTTGGCAATCAGCCGATAGGCAAGCAGCTTGAAGGCAAGAGCGAAATTTCCCGCCGCGAAATGGAAGTGATCCAACTGGTTGTCCAGGGCTACAAGAACCGCGACATCGCCCAGAAGCTCTTCATCAGCGAAAAGACCGTCAAGAACCATCTCTCCGCCATCTTCAATAAGCTGGGGGTGGGCGACCGGCTGGAGCTGACGCTCTACGTCTTCGAAAAGCGGCTCGTCCCCACTACGCCGGAGTAAGCCCCCTTCGCTTGATTTCCAGTTGAATATTCCGAAGCGAACCTGATACCGGTCTCCGACTCCAATATTCATGCTGGCGCCAGCGTCCATACAGCTTCCAGAGGCAGAAAGCCAACGGGTAAGAAAAAAATCAGCCCAACTGGCGCACCTCCACTTCTTTCTCGATCTCGAGGCTTCGGTAAAAGGTTTCCCAGCTTCGCGGCTGCACCAGCCGTGGAGGCCGGATGAGGAAGTTGTCGGGCCAGCACCAGGGCATTCGCTCCGTGCAATCCAAACACCGGCGATATTCTCCATCCCTGTCCCGCCTGGGCATTGTCTGATTTCGATGACGACACCAAATGAGGCGCATGGTTTCCTCCTAATATTAAGGATTAGCACCCATCTCTGAATTGGTGGCTATATCTTGGGGGCAATTACCCTAAGAAACAACCAAAAATATCGGAAATCTTCGGTGAAACACGGCAAAAACTCGGAGATTATCGGAACGCTTTCCGCATCCCGTCCCAACAACGAGCTTTGAGCTAGCCCGGAATCCTCACCAGCCCCGGCAGGGGCGGAAGAAATTAGCCCCGGTGGTGAGCCCGGGGTTCAGAAGCCGATGGTTTTAGGCCCCGTAGGAGCGGCAGAAATGCCGCAGCGGGCGTCTGCGAAGTAGGACAGGCATTCCCCCTCGACTCCGCTCGGGGCAGGTCTGCTTGTCACTGTGTACAGGCCTGGAGGCCTGTACCTACCTGACTGGTTTGAAGAGCTGAAGCGACGGGTGCCGACGCAGTAATCAGAGCCGACGACCGCTTAGGTGGCCACGTAGGCTGCCAGGTGTGAGCGCCGCAGACGCGCCGCGCGAACCGTGTTCACCATCAACATGGCGATGGTCAGCGGGCCGACGCCGCCGGGCACCGGCGTCAGAGCGCCGGCGACGGGGAGGACTGTGGAGGGATCGATGTCCCCGAGCAGCGTAGACCCTTTGGTTTCGACCTGGCTCCTGCGCTTGGGATCGCCGGGAAAGAATCGTTCCACCTCTTCCAGAGTGGTGATCCTGCCGATGCCCACGTCGATGACCGCAGCCCCCGGTTTGACAAACTCGCCCGTCACCATGCCCGGCTTGCCGAGGGCGGCCACCAGAATATCCGCCTCCCGGCAAACAGCAGGAAGATTTTGCGTCCGGGAATGGCAGACCGTCACCGTGGCGTGATGGTGCATCAGCAGCAGCGCCACCGGCTTGCCGACAATGTCGCTGCGGCCGATCACGACCGCCCGCTGTCCTTTGATCGGAATCTCGCTGCGCTTCAGAATCTCCAGGATGCCGGCAGGCGTGCAGGGAACCAATCCGGGCCGTTGCGTAACCAGGTTCCCCACGTTCATAGGATGAAAACCGTCCACATCCTTCTGCGGATCGACGGCCAGCAGCACCTGCTTGGAGTCGACCTGGGAGGGCAGGGGCAGTTGCACCAGGATTCCGTCAATCTCGCTGCGGCTGTTGAGAAGCTTCACCTGCGAAAGCAATTCTTCCGTAGTGGTCGTCTCCGGAAAAACCATCCGCTCGCTGTAAATCCCCAATTTTTCGCAGGTCTTCACCTTGTTCCGGGTATAAATCTCCGAGCCGGGGTCGTTGCCCGCCAGAATCACCGCCAGGCCGGGCCGGACGCCCGCTTCCCGGAGTTGCTCTATCTCCACGGTCACTTCGGCCTGAATCTGGTCTCGAATGGCGATGCCACTCAGGATGCGTGCCGGCAATTTAGATTCCTCCCTCTTTCATCTATTCTTGATTTCAAAAACTAGCAATCGGCGCACATGCCGAGCCGGACTGCTCGCCCCGTTACACCATCCGTTACTCCATGTCGGGCCGTTCATCCAAGTCGGGC
>JADFGZ010000209.1 GCA_022567475.1 Acidobacteriota bacterium
CAGTCCACGGACGCGACTCGGCGATTGCCGTTTCCAACTCAAGCGCCGCATAGAAGCAAGCGGTGCCTTCAGGATTCATTCGACCTGATCCTGCCTTTGCGGGAGGTGGAGCTCCCATCTCATCGATCGGCAAGGGCTCCGAATCACCATGGCGGTCTACCGGCATCACTCTCGCTCTGAACAAATCCCAGCCCGGCCCCATCGAGTAGCCACATGCTAGACATCCGTGAAGAAGGTGATCGAAGTAGGTGGAGTCATGAACCATGTGCGGATTTGTCGTGCGAAGTGAAGTTTCGTAATTGATCCACGCACCGGCCGCGGCAATCATGTTGGCCGGCTCAGAGAGTGGAGATGCCATCAATCTTGCCCGCGTTTGCGGAGTGCTGCATAACGGATCCGCCCATCACCTGCAGGTGACTCGTAAGGGTTAGTCCAGTCAGCCGAACGTTGCAAGGAACCAAAGAGCGAACAAACACAATGAATTCCTTTAAAACGAAAGCGCCTGCCAGGTGCATGGGCTTGTTAGATGGCGCGGGCGCTGCCGGTGGTACTAACGGGATTCCTCCGTGGGCTCCATCCCGAGTTCGTCACACCGAGCGAGGTCCCGCGGTGCCTTCGCCGCGGCAGCACAAGCGACGCGCTGCTCCGACCGTTCAGAACACGACGTGGGTGCCATTGGTGTGAACAACGTCCCATTTCTCGTCCGACTTCTTGAATACGTATGTCCAGGCCCCTCGTACATTCAAAGTGTCTCCATCGACGGTGACCCGACTGTGCTCAAACTCCGCCGTAACAGTGGCCGCGTTTGTTGAAAGGGCCGCCACATGCACGTTGTGGTATTCGAACTTCAGCCACCGATCCACTTCTTCCCCGTATTGCCGCAATGTCTCCGACCATTCCTCGTGACCGCCGAGGATGGCACCGTCTCCGGCAAAAACGAAACTCCCAGAACTACCCCAGAAGCTGTTGATGGCGTCCATGTCCCAGGTCGCCACAGCGTCGCTGTAGGCGTCCAACAGGCCAGCAATTTCTTGGACGATTTCGTCCCGTGTGGCTGCGGTCATTTCACCGCTATTATCGGTTCGACATCCCATGCCAAAGAGCAACAGGCTGAGGACAGCGAATCTGTGTGGTAAATGACGGAATAGGACGAGCGATTTCATTTTGGGGCCTCCCGGGGCAGTGGCGCTGGATAATCCGGCAGTGGTGCTCATCACTTTCGACGCGAAGCTGATGAAGTCCTCAATGGCGCGGACAGAGCGCCATCTAACGACCAAGCTCACCTGCCGCAATGGAGCGTAGCAGAATTGCGGTCAGGTGGAGCGCCTTGTTGGGCAGCGCCTTAGCGAGTTACAACACCTCATTCAGTACGATAGCCCCGGCGTCTTGTGGAGGTACGTATCGTCGATCAATTGTTTCAACATGAAGTCCGCAACATCGGCGCGAGAGATTTTCAGTTTTGTCGTCTTGTCAGTACTGGGAAAGCCATGCCGGTATTTGCCGGTGCGCTCTCCATCAGTGAAGGCCCCCGGACGGACGATCGTCCAGTCCAGGCGGCTTTGCCTGACGTAGTTCTCTTGCCTTACATGGTCGGCGTACATTGGACGCAGGAGGAGTCCAAACATGATGTATTTCCAGAAGACGTTCAGATTGCCCCGACTATCTCCGGCCCCAAGGGTCGATTGGCAGATAAAACGTCGGACGCCCACCTTCTCCATCGCGCTGATGATATTTCGTGTTCCCTCTGACCGGACCGTACCTTTCCTGCCCGCCCCGAGTGAACACAGCACCGCTTCGTGGCCTTGTATCGCTCTCTCCACCGACGCGGGATCCATTACATCGCCCTGAGCGACCTGCAGGTTGTTGTGCTTGATGTCAACCTTCGTGGCATCGCGTGTGAATGCGGTGACAGTGTGTCCCTGCTCAAGAGCCTGTTTGATGAGCAGGCGACCTATGCTGCCTGTTGACCCAAAGATAAGTAGTTTCATCCCACTGCCTCCGTTAGGTCTGCGGTTCTCTCATCACGTCCTCTAATAACATAGTCCTATGACCAGCAATGCCATTGCCGCAAGCGCCGCGACTGTTCTGACGTGGTTCCAGGTGGTCCACTTGTCGAGGTAGCTGGCCCACAGGCTGGTGCTGCCGGGATCGGCTGGCGAGACCGACGCCAGCGCGTTGTTCTTAGGCACGTTGAACACAACTGTCACCAGAAAGCTGCCGACTAAATAGAGTACGCTGCCGAGAATCAAGTAGACGGCACCTGATTCGCGCCAGTGCAACAGCGAGGCGATAATTACAAGGGTGCAAGCCGCTGCTGTGCCAAAGAAAACCGTGAGAAAAATTGGATTGATAATCGCCACATTGATGGATTGCATGGCAGCAATTCCTTCGGCTGAAGGGAGGCGAGCGAACGCCTTCATCACAGCAACCGAGAAGACAAAGAAGAGTCCAGCCATCAGCCCACAGCCGAGCGATGCGAGAAACGTCAATGTAATAAGCAGATTGTCAAAAGATGCCATAAAGTCTACTTCGCTTTGTTGCCCAACTATTGTTTAGGCTGACCTGCAGAAAACCCCTCCCGGTCGGCCTAACGTGAAAGCATCATTGCCTCGTCCCGGCCGTAACCGCCTGCTGTGTAACGGCTTGCACTGCATGCGGTAATTTGTCTCCGGAATGTTATGCGGACGCCTCGGTCCGCATAATCCCCCGGCTCCCGACCGAGACCCCCTTGCGCAATCGGTCGAGCGGGCTGTGCACCCCTCGACCGCCACGGTTCAAAACGCGAGTATATACCGTCGAGGTATCACCACCAACGCCCAAGGAAGAAAAGTTATATTCTTAAACTGCGTGCCCGGTGGCAGATAGATCGGGAGTAACGCAACAGTGTTTACCGAACCGGTGTCACGTGGCCGTAGAGTCGGCTTTGCAGAAACTTGCCGTCACCAGTAAACCACTACCTTGAGTGACGGTTCTGCTCGTAGTAAGCTTGGCGCATGTCGGGACCGCGTAGGAGGACAAGATGCACAGGTTCTATCAATGGCGAGTCGCTCTGGGGCTGAGCGCTCAATGGCTGATTGCGGTGTCAATTCTTATGATCTTTGTTGGCAACTGGGGCAGCGGGGTGTTTACCACCTCCGCATCGTCGTCCGTATTGTCGGCACAGTCGCCCGGTCAGGCACCGGCAGCGGCTCCAGCCCGCGAGGCGTACGCGGAGCTTCCCGGAGCCCGCATATGGTTCAAGGACACCGGCGGCAGTGGGGTGCCCGTGGTGTTCCTGCACGCAGCATCCGGCAGCAGCGAGGTCTGGGAGCACCAAATTCCGGCATTCACCGCTGCTGGTTACCGCTTCATCGCTTACGACCGGCGGGGATGGGGCCGCACCGTGATTGACCCGTCGGGTGCGCAGCCCGGCACCGCCGCCGACGACCTGCAGCGCCTGATGGACTACCTGGGCGTGGACCGCTTTCACCTGGTGGCTACGGCGGCTGGCGGATCTGT
The DNA here is from genome assembly GCA_022567475.1 of Acidobacteriota bacterium. Lineage (GTDB taxonomy): Bacteria > Acidobacteriota > Terriglobia > 2-12-FULL-54-10 > 2-12-FULL-54-10 > JADFGZ01. The sequence goes on from JADFGZ010000209.1 coordinate 3,499, forward strand.
CGCTTTGGACTATGCTGTGTCGTTTCCCCAGCGGCTGCGGAGCCTCGTGAGCGCCAACAACGTCGGCAGGGTAGAGGATGAAGAGTATCTGGAATTGGTAAGCACCCTCCGGCCTCCGCAGTACCCCGACTTGCCTCGCTGGTTCCGGGAGTTAGGGCCTTTGTACCGGGCGGCCAACCCGGAGGGCGCTCGCCGCTGGAGGGAGTTCGAAAGCAGGAGCCGGCCGGAAGGGCCGCTGCTGGCTACTCAGCCGTTGCGGAACCGCCTGACGTTCTCTCTTCTCGCGAAGATCGAGGTCCCGACCCTGCTGATCGCCGGGGGCGCGGACCTGTCCGCGCCGCCTCCGCTGCAACGCTTTTTTACGGACAGCATCAAAAATTCCGAGTCTCTGATTGTGCCCAATGCGGGACACTCCACTTTCTGGGAGCAGCCGGAGATTTTCAACCGGGCTGTTCTCGAGTTTATCCGCAAGCATTAGTCGGGCGAGCAGAGCTTGAGTCGGACAGCACTGCGCGGCGCCATTCGATCCCGAATTACTGCCCCAAATTACTGCGATGTCTCGCCGGTCCACCGTGCCCTCAAGGCGGCGCGATCGACTTCCGTTCCGCGGAGATAGACTGCGGCGATTCGCCGCGTATTCGTGATGTCGTCGAGCGGATTCGCGTCCAGCACGATGAAGTCCGCGCTCTTGCCCGCCTCCACCGTGCCGACGTCAGTGAGTTGCAGCAGGTCGGCCGAGTTGCGCGTCGCAGCCACGATGACCTGAGCCGGCGTCATCCCCGCCGCCACCATCCTCGCCATCTCGACGTGCGGCTCCCAAGGGATGCTTCCGTCCGTGCCAAAGGCGATCCGAACGCCCGCCGCATTGAGCTTTGCCAGATTGCGGGCCTGGATTCCGAACGCCTCCTGGACGTCCGGCCGGTCCGTGCTCGCCGCCTGAAGTTCCTGCAACTCTTCGGCGGGGACGGTCTCGGCGAGCCAACTCATGTCCACCGCCACCCCTTGATCGGGAAGGTTCGGCACGAGGAACACGTTCGGGCGCTCCCGGAACATCTCGACGATCTCATCGTCGATGTCCCTGTCCCGGATTCCATGAGCGAATGCGTCGATGCCCGCCCGGAGGAGCCCCTTCGCATCCTCGAGCGCAAAGATATGGGCCGTGACGCGGAGGTCGTGCAGGTGGGCCTCGTCGATGACTGCGCCATACAGGGCTGGGCTCAACTTCTCGTACTGGCCGTTTCGGTCGTCGACCCACATCTTGACCAGATCGACCCTCTTCTCGGCCAACTCCTGAACGGCCGCCCGGGCCTCCTCTTCGCTCGTGATCCAGTACGGGTCCTCCGAACGCCCCGGCTCAGGCGACGTAATCCCAAGTCCAGCGGTGCGCAATCGCGCGGCGTTGGGGATCGTTTCTTCCCGCAGCTGGAAGACCGGATCGAAATCCCGGCCGAGGCTCGTCACCACGCCGACCCCATAGTACGCAAAGTGCTGCAACTGATCCACGATACCCTCTCGATCCTGCGCCATGTGCTTGTGAGTATCAATCATCGCCGGCATGACGGTCTTGCCGGTCAGGTCCACGCGCGCCGCACCCTCCGGAACATCGATCTGCCCTCTCCGGCCGACCGCGGTGAAGCGATTGTTCTCAACGATGAATACGGCATCCTCGATGGGCGCGCTGTCGTCCCCGATAATGAGCCGTGCCCCCTCGAACACCGTCGCGTCTGACGTCTGCGGCGCCTCAACCATCTCCGGCGTGGAACAACCCGTCGCCAAGAAGAGAGCGATTGAAAATAGACACGCAAGGAACGTCACATGACGCGATCCTGAATTTATACGGCGCATAGAAACCTCCTACCTGAGAATGGAATTGCGAATGTCAGCGAACCCTAGCACGGTTCTGCCCGCGCACGGATGGCCGCGCGAAAAAGAGTCCGCCCATATCGCAGCCTATGGAACCAGGATTTCCATTTTGATTGCCCGGCCAGAGGAATTATACGCCCAACTGCTTTCCTTGCGGCGTCATTTCTCGGCATACATTCCAACAGTCTTCCCCAGAGACATCCGGTCCTGTCTCTTCCATGTACGGGAAAACCTGAAGCTACTGTTTTCCCCGGTGATTGCGGCGATACTTCTCCGCTCCACCTGCAATCGCCACTGAATTTTCTTCCGCCAGCCACCGAATTTTAGCCTGCCGGTAGCGACAGCGCCGCCATCCGCCGTACCATGGCCTTGGACAAGCTATTCTTTCCGGACGGTGATGAGGGTATGCGGCGCGGAGAAGACCGCCTCGCTGTTCTGTGGGTGGGAGGCACGAAGAATTGCTTCTGCCGCTTGTTTCACCGACCGTCTGACGTATTCGGTCAGCAGGTAGGAGGAATAGAAGAAGCGGCGAGCGCGGTCGGCGACTTCATCCGCCTGGCCCGCGAAGTGAACCTCAAAATCCTTTCGTGCGATGGAAATGCCGGGGCCAAACCGTTCTGAGAGCAGGGCAGCCAATGCATTCATGGAATGAAGCCTGCTGTCGGCGAATCCTCCCTTGGGATTAGGAAGGCATTTCCTGCCGAACCTTTGCTACCACCGCGACGAAAAACTGATCGTAGGTCGCGTTGTGATTCTCGATTCCTCGATGACGGCTGCGAAGGTTCCGCCGAGGCGCAGAACCCGGCTCACTTCCGAGAGGACTGCCTCCAGCGAGGGCATCACCATCAAGGCGAGATGTGAAAAGCGCCCGATACTCCCGAGCAGGCTGTTCTCCAATCGATTCAGTCGACAGAGTGCTCTCCAAGTTTCGCTCGGGGGAAGGATTCTACGCCAGCCGCTCCATTGGCTCAATCTCACCTCGCCATGGCACGCGATATGGGCACGCGATAACAACTGCGCCTGCCGATGCGATTATGGCGAAGCGGGCCAATTTGCTTTCCCATTGCCGGCAAGTCTTTCTGCATATAAATACTGCTAACATGTTATGGCACAGCAAGTTGATGGTAAAACAGAACCCGTGGCAAAGTGAATGAACCTGGAAAACGGACTAGGTTGATAGTCCTATAAGATTTGAGACCTGTTTGCCATTGACCCAGTTCCGCACAGAACTCATAGTACTAGTTGTGAAAGGGGGATAGATCAATGCACGTTTCCGACAACCTTCCCCGGGAAGATGAGATGAAAAGCCAATGAAAGAAGAACAAGTTTCCTACATGATGCTGTTTTGCGCGTTGCTGCTGGTAAAAAATTCCAGGGCAACGCTGGAGCAATCGCTCCAGGTTGTTCCGCTCGCGGGCAGAGCCAAGTCGCTGGCCGGGGAGTTGGCGAATCAGATTTCTATTCCGAGCCAGCGCCTCGCCGCATGGGCGGGTCCCGTCCCGAATGGGGTTGCCTTCGCCGCCCAGCAGAGTTTTGGAGAATAGCGCAAGATAAGAATCAGACTCCGCTTGGCCGCCTAAGAATTCCTTCCACAGACCGTACCTCCAGATTGTATTCTTTGGGACAATATCCTATCCTCACGGCAGAGGCGGGACTGTGCATCGCGGGCAGTAAGCTCAGTGTCGTGCGAACAGCGTCCAAGGCCTTCCTCCGTAAGGATATCCATACGAGCATTGCGCGAATCTGTGCCGGACGAAATAGCCGCCGGTTTGCGGTCTCTGTCCGTGTTTTGCGAAAAGGCACACTGGGTTTATCTTCCAGAAGTGATTGCAAACGTTTTGGGCGATGTGATAGATTTTAAATAAGTTGGCAAGGAAGTGCTTCTATGCCGGAAATTCCAGATTCGTTGACCCCGAAAGAAAGTGGTAAACAACCCGCTGAACCTGTCGTGCGTTGGCGCACGATCAGTTATCGTGCTCTCGGCATATGGTCCGGGGGAGCGCTGGTTCTGCTGGTTGTGGTTCTGCTGATCATCTTCCCACAGTGGAGGAGCGCGCTAACCAGCTTGTTTTTTTGGACCGGTCGGGATGGCCAAGCAGCGGGTGTGAGCCTTGCTGCTCCGCAGGCACGCTTCACGAACCTGGACGGAGGAGTCCGCGTTCGGAAGGCCAATCAAGTACAGTGGACTCCCGCCGAGCTT
>JADFGZ010000210.1 GCA_022567475.1 Acidobacteriota bacterium
CCACGAAGGCGCTGCTTCGGTGTTCGCTTCCTCCGCGGCAACCGAAAAGGGAGACAAAGAACGCGCCATTGTTTTAGCCGCCGCCGAACTCATTCCGAATGCCGCCAGACCTGACAGAAATCCTCGCCGGGAGATTCCCCGATCCAGGTATTGTTTGATCAGCTCTTTCATTGCATCCCTCCCGTTGCTTTGTTAGCGCTAATTCTCAAAATTAAATAACTCTGCTTTCTCACCCGTATTACTTAGACCGGAATTAGTTTTTTGGTTCTCCAGTAGTTGCGAGTATACAGCCATCTGCCTCCAACTGAGCTCTTCCAACGCAATTTTGCTGCCAGCGATCCACCGTATTCCATGCGATCTGCTTGACTCGGGCAATCGGGGATTTGTTCATACCCTCGATACTAAGAGCGGCGACTTCACCGAACATAGCTCGGCGATTTGGGAGGCTGCAATCGACTGTTGGTGGGATCAGTATAACCCAGTAATATTCAATATTTTGCTGGCAGAAACGGTCTTAACAGTTCTGAAGCTGGGGAGTATTGAATAAACCCATTTGTTAGTTGGAGATAGGGATGCGCTAGCAACACTAGATTGCGGAAGCACGCGCGAGATCGCAATGCAAAGACGTCGCCTACATGATTACTCCTGAGTAACGGCGTACTCGGAAGCGGCGGACCATCCCATTACTATCTGCCAATCCGGCCCGACACTCGACCAAAATCCGCCAAGTGCCCCCGATGTCGGCTTCGAGGAAGTTAGGGGCGAACGGCACTCGCTAGGATAGATCGCGATTTACGCCGTAGTGTTTACCGATTCGGCGCTCTGACCATTACTAAACAGTAGGCAACTAGGGAGGCTTTATTACGATTCCTCCAGCTCGGGTCCTAAGGTAATTGAAGATAAGGGGATGGCGGGGATCCAGAGTGACAGGGCTGGGCGTGCCTACATCAATTAAGGGCCTTACTTGCGTGGCGACCCTGGGGACGGGTAGGCTTGAATCTAGAATGACATCTAGGGTAGTATTTCTACCCGGGTAAACATTTAGTCGAAACTCCGCTTCGGGCGGCGGGCCAGCAAACCTTTGCATGGGAGACATAAATATGAACGGGAGATCAGTAAGAGGGATATCTGTTGCTTTCCTTGTTGCCTTTGGAATCGCGGGGCTAGGCGCCCGGTTCTCCATGGCGCAAGGGGTAGCGTCTTCGGGTGATGCCCAGGCGGGTAAGACCCTTTGGGAGGGGCCAGCCACCTTTTGCGAGAGATGCCACGGCGTCAAAGGAGAGGGTGCCTTTGGGCCGGATCTGGCCGGTCGTCAATTGAGCGTCGCGCAATTTAGGCAAGCGGTCCGCAAGCCCTGGGGCATCATGCCTGCCTTCACCGAGCAGCAGGTCAGCGATCAGGAGATTGCTAATATGGCGGCCTACTTTAATAGTCTCCCTAGAGTGGCGGAACCCGGCCCGTGGCGGATTCCGATTCGGGCTGAGGCGACGGACGGTGAAAAACTCATTGTAGCCACCGTAGGCTGCGGCCAATGCCATGGGCACGATATTGGAGGACCGCGTAGGGATGCCGGTGCCGTAGCTGCGGATTTCGAATGGCTCAAGAAATTTGTCTACGAGCATACGACAGCGATGCCCGAATTTTGGCGTCTGTTGGAAGAAGAACCGGCCGTCCGCATTCGCATGGGTAACTACTCCAGGACACGTCTGCCGGAGTCTCTCCTACAGGAGATCTGGCGTTACATGAACGATCTCGGGTTTCGCGTGCCGATTGGAGCGCAACTGAGTGCGGGCATGACTGCTGCCAACGGTGTTACCTACACTCTGACGGTGGAGAACGGAGGTCTCCCGGGGAAGGGGCTTACGGCGGAAGACATTTTAATTTCTCTCACACTGCCATCCGGTTCCGCCGTGGTGAGCACGACCGGGCGTGGATATCAGGGAGTCCGCCACGATTCGCAAAACAACGCCGAAATGGCCGTCTGGCAGGTGCCGCGATTGGGTCCAAAGGATAAGCAAACCTACACGATAACCCTTTCTCGAGCCGGATCCGGAAATGATAATTTGCGCGGCGCGGTGCGATGGGCAAAACCCCTTTTGGGAGATGGCAGCAATGACACGGTCAACATTGCTCCGCCGCGTCCACGAGCGCAGTAGCATCGCAGGGGAGGAACCAGCTGCCACCTGGTTTGCACCTCTTACCGCAGCCATGATTTAGTACATCCGAACGGTGCTTCCACAATCGACTGTTGCTGATATCCGCATAACCATTTAATATTCAATAATGTTGCTGGCAGAAATGGTCTTAGCAGTTCTGAAATGTGGCAAATATTAATAAACCAATTTGTTTGCTGGCGATAGGGATGCGCAAACAACACTAGATTGTGGAAGCACCGGTTCCGCTCCGGACCTTAATGATCGTGATAACCCAAACCATTCTTACACGGAGGAAAACATGCCTGCGTCCGCGTTTCGTCTTGCCCTCAAATCCGCCACTGGCTTTGTGTTTGTGGCATCTGTCGCTATCGCCATTGCCGCGCCGGCCAGTGCGCAATTGATTGTTCGTCATTCGCTGCCCGTGGAAACCGCCAAGACCATGGCCAATGTTGCGCAGCAAACCTGCGACGAGCTAGGCCACAGCGTTTCCGTCCATGTTGTGGACGCCGCCGGCGATACGCTGGTCGCTTATCGTGGCCAGGATTCGGGTGTCCATACGTTTGTGAACTCTTTTCGCAAGGCTTATTCGGCGATGACCTTTCGCCGGCCGTCCTCCACCTTCGGCGAACGCCTGCGGGACGGACAGACTGGCGCGCAACTCCAATTGATGCTGCCCGATATGGCGGGACAACAGGGCGGGTTTCCAATCAGGGTTGGCGAGGAGGTGATCGGCGGTATCGGCGCCTCCGGCGCCGGCATGGGCGCGGATTCGATCTGCGTTCAGGCGGGTATCGACGCGGTGGCCGATCAGCTTCGTTAAGTGATTTCAGGTGGGCGTTATCGGACGCCGGGTTGCGGCGGGGGTATTGTCAAGTTAAGGGGAATTACCCCGTTATCGAGGCGAAAACGGTCTGCTCTGGAACGAAGAATCAACCACTTAGAGACTGCTATGAAGCGCTCACAAAGGCCTTAAATCGTTAACTTGACAGTACCGCGCAAAGTGCTACTTTGCCCCGGCCAGCTTTCTGCTCCGGCTGCCTCGCCGCTGACGTGGTTCTGTAGGAATCAACTCGGCAACCATCGCAGCCAGTACATGCCTCTTCGTGTCGCTTCGCTTCATCGGCAAGTTATCAGTTCGCTCTGCTTTCAGCGGCGCTCTAGCCTGCGGCAGCAAGGTTTTCATTTTTGTAAGCGCAGCAGCAACTTTCCGCTAGCCTCCAACTGAGCCCTTCCACCGCAATCAGGAACACCACCACCTGGAAGGCAGTGGGGCGTATAATTTTTATGGCCAGGAGGTCAAAATGGGAATCCGGGCTGAAAACTAACTCTATTTGCTAGGAGATGAGATGCGAACGATTCTTTTGCTTTTTCTGGCAAGCCTTCTACTTTTTCTGACAAGCGCAGCGAGGGCGCAGCAGCCCACATTTATACCTGTCGCTAGCGTCAATCAGCTCATGAAGGCGATCGTCATTCCCACCTCAGATGCCATATTCCAGGTAGCAATGAAAGCTCCTGAGACCGATGAGGAGTGGACCGCCATGCAGAACAACGCCCTGACGCTGGCGGAGTCCGGAAACCTGCTCATGATCGGAAGCCGCGCTAAGGACCAGGGCGACTGGATCAAGGCGGCGCAGGCGCTGGTCAACGCGGGAACGGTCGCATTTAAAGCGGCGGAGGCCAAAAACGAGGATGCACTCATAGAAGCCGGTGACCAGGTCTACGCTACCTGTGAAGGCTGCCATAGCCGGTACCTGGAGGGGGCACAGATTGGATAAATAGTTTCCAATTGGATGTTGAACCCTCTCAGCATGTGCCCATGTTCAATCTCAACCCGGCAGCATGGTCGCGGTATGGAGAACTGCTACTCCACCGCATGAACCAATTGCTTTCCCATCCACCTTCCTGTAATCTTTCCCCGATCTATTCAATATCGCGGGGTAATCCATGCCCTTATCCCCAGGTGCCCGTCTTGGCTCGTATGAGGTTCTCAGCCCGCTAGGTGCGGGTGGCAGCACCGAATCCGCCGATTGTTTGGAGGTATCAGAATGCATAGGAAGCCATTCGCTGTTTTGGTCATGGCTGTTGGTCTTCTCATGGTTGCGGGCCCGATGTCCGCACACCACTCGCCGTCGTTATATGACAAGCAGCACCCGATCAAACTGACGGGAACCGTAACGGAGTTCCGGTTTATCAATCCCCATGTGCAAATTCATTTTGAAGTGAAGGACGAGAATGGCAACGTGGTGAAATGGATTGCCCACACATCTCCTCCCTCGAAGATGTACAGGAGAGGCTGGAACAGGAATATACTGACGCCCGGGGACCAGATCACGGTGACCGGGGGGCCCGACAAAAACGGCAGAAAAAACATGCGTCTTCTTAAGCTGGTGGGGCCCCGCGGGCTAGAGTACACCGAAGTCTGAGGCGTCACTCCCGGCGAAGCGGATGGGAGCGTGGTCTACCGGTTATGCCGGCAGACCAGATGGCTCACGAGACGGTTCCTCTGCTCGGCATGACCTTGTTGGTCGGAGCCATAGGGGCATGGGGCCGGCATCTTCGGGGTCTTTTGATGCAACGCCGCTCTGATTCGCAACCGGCTGCCTCGAGGGGTTGATGCGATTGCCTCGCCACGATGAATCGAGTTCGTGCAGCGGCTGGGGTTCAACTGCAGCGAGGTTTGTGACTTGCGAGAGGCGAGATTGCGAAAAGTGCCCGAAGCTGTGAGGAACATAAGGAGGGGTTTCAAAATGCGAAACTGTTTCTTGGGTTCGATCCTTGCGGCTGTGGCGGTGCTCGCTTTCTCGCCCATGATACTCGCTCAGCAGTCGGGAACGGCAGGAGGTAAAGCTATACCACGCTTGCCGGATGGCAAACCGGACCTGTCCGGAGTTTGGGACGTACCCGAATCGGCAGACATTAATGATGCTCGTAAGGCCTTCGTATCCTGGGAGGCGCCCTCGCTGCAGCCTTGGGCATTGGAGATATACAAGGAAAACAGGAGGGGCATAGAGAGACCAGATTCTGACGGACGACAAGAACTCGACCCACAATTCAACTGTTTTCCGCCCGGTCCGTCACGGCTGCTTGGTTCCCATCCTTTCGAGTTCATTCAGCTGCCGGGCCGGGTGCTCATCCTCTCCGAGGCCGATCACTGGGTGCGTCGAATCTACACGGATGGGCGAGAACATCCCTACGGTTATCCGATCACGTGGATGGGGCACTCGATTGGCAAGTGGGACGGAGACACACTCGTCATTGACACGATTGATACAAATGACAAAACCTGGATTGATTCTCTAGGTCATCCGCATAGCGAGGCTCTGCACCTTGTGGAGCGCATCCGGCGCATTGACCATGACACCCTGCAGATCGAGACCACGTTCCACGACCCGAAGGCGTATACAAAGTCCGGGAGAGCAAGGCAAGTCTACCAGTTGATGCCGCCGGGCTATGAAATTATGGAACGCGTCCGGTGCGATGACATGTTAGGGTTCGGGAAGAGAACCGGGCAGGAGACGTTCGAGTAAGGGAAAAGATCCGGGCAATGACGGAGCCCAAGGAAAAAAGAGATCGTAAGCCCCCCTGTCTGAAACCACAACGTTTCCCAGCCTGACCATTGAGGTGTGCCAGCGTTGTAGAGCTTCACTGGCCAGGCACGAGGTTTCGTGGGACTCTACCAGGTCAACGTGCATCCATTGAGAAGTTAGGCGCGCAGACTGGAAAAGCTGGTTTGAAGAGCTGAAGCAGCGGGTGCCGACGGGGAACGACTGATTTAAACTTTCCTGTTGCTCGAAAATACCCCCGCATAGCGCTTTCACAGAGCCTTTTACCCCCTGCAGCTACTTCTTTACCAAGGACGAGAATGCCTTCTTCGTTTTCTGTATCTTTGGGATCGCGTTGACGACGACGTAGGGATGCTTGGGGTTCCGCTTGACAAAGTCCTGGTGATACTCCTCGGCCCGATAGAAGCCTTTGAGTTCGCTGACCTCGGTGACAATCGGCTTGCTGAACACATTGGCCTGCTGCAGTTGCTTGATGTAGGACTCGGCAATCTGTTTCTGCTGTGCGTCGGCGAAGAAGATCGCTGAGCGGTACTGCGGCCCATAATCGGGACCTTGCCGGTTTAATTGGGTCGGATCGTGCGCCACGCTAAAGAAAACCTTAAGCAACACTCCGTAAGAGATACTTGAAGGGTCGAAAGTGATCTGGATGGATTCGGCATGGTCCGTTTTCCCCCAACTCACCAGATCATAGTTGGCCGTTTCCAGTTTGCCGCCGGCATAACCAGAGACAACTTCACCCACACCTGCAAGCTGCTCGAAAACCGCCTCGGTACACCAAAAGCATCCGCCCGCAAGTACTGCCATTCCGTTAGCTTTCGTGACGGAGCGATCCATATCGACCACCGGATCGGGAAAGGACTCAACCGCTGGAAAAGCCGGGCGCGAATACAGGAAAAGTCCACTACCAACGAAAGTCAGAAAAGCCAGAATCAAGCCAAGAAAAAGCTTCGATGACATCATTTTATTACCTCGATCCTTATCATCCAGAATTTCCTTATTGGACTCCTTGCTGAGAGAATTATACGCACAACTTCGGTGCAGAAATCAAATTAAGGGCCGAGGGAAGGGCCGGGGAAATCCTGGCGGGGATGGAAAAGCATCCACCTCGGTTGCATCGTGAAACCGACCCGCCAAAACTCTCCGACATTGGCATATCTAAATTGCAATCCCACCGCTGGCAGGCCGCAGGGGACTGGTGGAGATTTGGGGATCGGGCATGCGTAGGAAATGGAGGATTTCCAGTTATTGGGTCAATGGGGCCACTGGCGTATGCTTATGGCCGAAGGAGAGGGCTAACTCAATAATTCCGGGGTATACCCTATGAGCCAGGGCGTTGAATGTCCAAAATGCGGGGCGGTCGCAGATAAAGCAAAAGGCAAGGTCTACTGTCCCTCGTGTGGCTGGAACCGAGATGCTGCGAGAAAGCACCTGATAAATGAAATTCCAATAATGGCGGTTGGATCAGTTTTTGTTGCAGCCCTGCTTGTTATCTTTGCCTGGTTTTTGAATTTCGGCGATGATAACCCCCCAGTAATAGTTTTTTTTGTGAATATTTTTGTTCTTCTTGCTGCAATACTTATTGGTAACGGTGGATTGTCAATTAGACGGGACCTGTCAGCCTTAAAGAAATTGCGGGCAACATACCCCCCCACTCTGGTCATCCACAGCCGCGCGGCCATCCAGGCAATTGCCTTTTGGTGAGCGATCTCCGATTCCTGAGAAATACAAATTTGTGCTTTCGCTCCCACGGCCCCGGAAGGTGCGGCGGGGTTTGCAAGATATGATGGAAAACGATAAGCGGTTCGAGCGTGTAGAATACACTGCACTTGGTGATGTGA
>JADFGZ010000211.1 GCA_022567475.1 Acidobacteriota bacterium
GGCTTTCTCAAGTCATGGAGCGAGGCCGAGGAGGTGGGTTGGACGGGATACCGGCGAGAGGGACGGTGGATTATCCATCCGCCCTTAAGAATCTGGCGAAGAATGGCGAGGTGGAAATCCTTGAAATAAGGCAACAACAATACCAGGATTTTTCGGGAGAGGTATTCTCGGAAAACATTCACTTCCGTATCAAAAAATTACCGCCTCCCCCAAGCAAGCCAACTCTGGTTATCCGCTAATGAAACAGTTTGACAGCGCGACTGCGTCCTCTGCGGAAAGAAAAAAGGGGGCCGAGAGAGATTCCCGGCCCCGATGGTGCAGTGACCTGCCCCCCTTAAAACGGTCCAGTTGATAAGTTAGAGTTTAGGGTTTGGACTGGACTTGGAAAGGGGGAAGGATGCCGAAGAAGCGATACACAGCCGAACAGATCATCCTGCATCTACGAGAGGCAGAAGTGGAACTGGCTAAGGGCCAGACCACCGGAGAGGTCTGTCGGAAGTTGGGAATCACGGAACAGACATATTATCGATGGCGGAAGGAGTACGGGAGCTTACGGGTGGATCAGGTGAGACGTCTGAAGGAATTGGAACGGGAGAATGGCCGACTGAAGAAGTTGGTAGCGGATCAGGCATTGGACCTTGCGATTCTGAAGGAGGCCTCCTCGGGAAACTTCTGAGCCCGCGCCGACGGAGGCAGGCAGTGGAGCGTGTCTGCCAGACCTTGGGAGTGTCGGAGCGGCGGGCGTGTCGAGTGCTGAGGCAGTATCGATCCACGCAGCGGCATCGAAGCTTGCCACCACAGGATGAACCGAGTCACCTGGCCGTAAAGACACGCTGCCCCAAAAACGCGCCGGACGACTCTCTTGTAATATTCGAATCCGTCCGTGGCAATTAGAGGGAAGCCTTTGTGATTCATTCGGCTAGAAATATCTCGAAACAAGCCGAGCGTGTTTTGATAGCTCCGTCTCCCTACGATGGTCGAAGGCCAGAGACGAGACCAGACGTCAATCGAAACAAAGATCCAGATCGGCTGCTCCTTGCCGCCCACCATTGTGCGCATCTCGTCGGCCTGTAGCTCCGTGACATTAAGTCCGGTGATCCTTCGATCATTGAATCGACGACAAGAACCGGCTGCCCTTTCCAGCCAGTGATCCACCGTGTTCCAGACTATCTGCCTGACTCGAGCAATCGCGGATTTGTTCAAACCTTCGACACTCAGAGCCGCGACCTCGTCGAAGGTCGCTCGTCGGTGTTGCAGTCGATGGTAAAGTGTCCCGCTGTTCCGGCAGAAGGTTTTCCCGCAAGCCTGACATCGGTATCGACGACGCCTCCCCCACTTGGTCTGGTAAAAGCCATATCGAATCATGGTCCGGGAAACGGCTTTCCCCATGACGGAACATTCCTTGCTTGCGCATCTGAGACTCTTCATGGCTCCTGGACCCTGCCGAAGGTAAACCTGCTCACCCAGAATTGAGCCTCAAATCCTACCACACAAACGAGTTACGATTGGCCTGCCAACAGTCGATTGCGGAAGCACCTCTCAGATGATCTGCCCCCAAGCGAACGCCAAAGGCCCCGAAAGGCATTGCGCCTGGGAGGGAGGTAGCCGCCCTCTGCATGGGGTGTGGAAGGTCCGGCTCACATTAGGCGTGCCAGCCCTCGTGGCGCGCTGTTTCGCCCTACCCCAAAATTGGCTATTGCACCAGGGAGGCTGCTTTGCGATTCGCCAGGTATTTGCGTCCTTCTTCCGCTTCTGGCAGCCCGGCATCGGCTTGCTCCAAAAGCTGCAATAGGGCCTCATACTGCACCCGGGCTGTCTCATGGTCCCCGCTTAATGCCGCTGCTTTGGCCAGCCCATAGACCGAATGCAGCCGGCGGGGTGTTCGTTTCAGGGCCATTGCAAACTCCCGCTTCGCTTCCTGGGGGCGGTTTAGTTCCAAGAGAATTTCCCCAAAAAATTCGTGCGCCGGAAAACCCGTACCCGAATCGGGAGGAAACCGATCGACCTCCGGGTCATCTTCCATCTGGCAAGCTTCTTGCATGAGGCGTACGGCCTCCTCTCCGCGTTTTTGTGCCAACCGAATCGTGGCCTCTACTTGTTTAGCCTGGATAGCGATCCGTCGTGCGCGAACCACCATTCCCGAATCGCTCGAACTGTCAAGCTGTTGAGCTATCGCTCGTAACTCTTCCAGGTTGCGGGTGGCAGCCTGGAAATCGCCGGTGTGGGCAGCGCCCAACCCTCGAGCGTACAAAGCGGCAGCCTTCTCCAGGGGTGTATCGAGGTATGTGGGGACATTGGCTGCCTCTTTCCAGCGACGTGTCTCCAGCAGAAGCCGGGTTTCCAAGTCTTCGAGAGCCCGCCGCTCCGCCCGTTGCCCCGGAACCGCCAGGGTCAGGGACTTATGCTCTTCGACTAGCCTCTCGGCTTGCCGGAATTGCCCTTTTTGCAAGCGAGAGTAAACCACATACCCCAGAGCGTGATAGTAGCTGGGAGATGCCGCCAGGGCACCTAGGTTGGAAGCGATCGCCTCATCCCACATCCCTAATCCCGCGAAGATGTGGGAGGGCATGTGCTGCGCATGCGTCACTGCCGGAGCGATTTTGGCATAGCGCCGGGCAGCGGCCAGACCCCGCTCCCATTGGCCGGAATCGTCGTAGGTGTGGATCAGGTAATGAGCCAAACCGGGATGATTCGGCAGGTCGGCAAACAGCGGCTCCAGCATCTGGGCGGCCTGCTCCTGCAACCGATATCCGCTCTCCTCACTGCGCCGGGCCAGCGCTAGCAAGGAGAGTGAGTAAAATGTCGCCGCTTCCTGATCCTCCGGGTAGGCGAGGTAAATCTTCTCCATCGCTTGGTTGTAAGCCAAATCCCGCTCCCACCGGTTCAGACGCGGATGGCCCCGATAGAGCGACTCGACCGCCGATATGTAAGCCCGCTCGCGCTCGGTTCGGGGTTTGGCAGCGTGGGCTTTCTCGACTGCTTGTAAGGCGTTCTTTATATCTTCTTCGGAAGGGGCCCCGTGCAAATCGTCGTTATAACTCATCGCCACTCCCCAATAAGCCATCGCACAATCGGAATCCGCTTCGGCAGCAGAGTGGAAGGCCTTCCGGGCCTCCTCCCACCAGAAAGAGTGCATCAGGGCTAGGCCCCGCTGGAAATGGGCCGTCGCGGCGTCCGAGCACGAATTTGCCATAGCGACTTGGCCAACTTGCGCCTGCTCAGGACGGGTCTCGGCAGCGATTCCTCGATTATATTGGGCTTGGCTGAAAGGTGTCGCTAACAAAACAGCGCCAAGAACAATTACCTGCCTTCTCAATTGCATGGTTTCCCTCCTTCAGGAACAAAAATTCATGGCTGCTTTCCACCCTCTCGACTTTATTTCCACCTGCCTGGGGCTCTCCCCGCCCGGCTATGTAATATCAATAGGGTATCTTCCGAACCGTGCGCGAACACGCCGCCAAGCCGAATTCTACCACAGATATCTGCCATGCCGCGGCGCTGTGCCTTGGCAAGCCACCCTATCGTACCCAATTCAGATTTGCAGCTTACGACAGGAAGATAGGGTTAGAATGGGATTTCCGAAACCCGATGTTCATCTCTAATTCTAATCAAGGTGATCTCTAAATGAGAATCCAAACTCTCTTTGCAAACAGCATTTTACTATTCGCCCTGGCCTGCCTGGCCCTTTCGCCGTCCGCAACAGCCCAGCAGACCTATTCCCTGGATGACTGGATGACGGTCTCCAGCGTCGGGTCGTTTGTCTGGTCTCCGGACGGGACCCATTTCATTTATACCAGCACGGCCGGCGACTCCGGAACAACGGAAATCTTCCGGATTGCGCTCGATGGAGGCGAGCCGGTGCAGATCAGCACCAATCCGCCCGGTCGGCGACCGGAGCCAAAACAGAACATGGCGCTTTCCTCCGATGGGAGCACGATTTTCTTTACCTCTGCCCGCTACTTCCAGAATTATGACAACATCTTCCGGATGCCTGCCACGGGTGGCGAGGCAGCGCAGATCACGTTCAATGACGCGGTGATTGAAACCTCTCCCGCGCCTTCGCCGGATGGAAAAACGCTTGCTTACTTTGCGCGCACGCGCCAGGGAACCAAGCTCTTCTTGCTGGACCTTTACAAGCCGAACGACGACACGCCGAACAATGCCAAGCCGAACAGCTGGCCGCGCCTTTTGGAACCCGGTGATATGGAGGAACGCTTCCCCGTCTGGTCTCCGGATGGGAAACGGATCGCCTTCGCGCGCGGTGGGGACATCTGGATACGGGATTTGGACGGCTCCACTTCCAGAAGGCTCATCGAAGAGGCTTATGCAGGCGGCAATAGCTCGCCAGTATGGTCGCCGGACGGAAGCCGCATCGCTTTTGTATCGGGCAAAAGCGGTTTTTCCCAGATTGGCGTCGTCCATGTCGCGACAGGCCGAATCACCCCGATCACATATTCACAAAACATCCATAGCAACGTTTCCTGGTCTCCGGATGGCACTCAGCTCACCTTTGTGCGCAATGACGATATGGGGATGAGCCGCCACGTGGTGGTGGCGCGCGCCGACGGGACCGGCCAGCCGAAGCTGCTGACCCGTGGCAAGAGCGTGAGCAGATCCCCGCAGTTTTCGCCTGACGGGAGCACGGTCGCCTATATCGAATCGGCGGGAAACCGGACCGCAGAGATATGGAAGGTGCCGTCGGCTGGCGGCACACCCCGGCAAGTCACGGCTTCGATGGGTAAGATTGATCCGGCGGACCTCAGCCTGCCCATCGAGATGACCTATCCGGGCCCGGACAATCTCCCCATACCGACGCTGCTCTACAAGCCGAAAGACTTCAATCCGAACCGGAAGTATCCAGTCATCGTAAGAATCCATGGACATCCCGGCCAGTGGAACCACTCCTTCCAGATGATGTGGCAGTACCTTGTCCAAAAGGGCTTTGTGATGATTGCACCCAATCCACGCGGCAGCCGTGGTTTCGGCCAGGGATTTCACGATCTGCATATCGCCGACTACGGGGGAGGCGAGTACGCAGATGTGATGAACGTCCTCGACTACCTGCGCGAGCAACCCTACATCGACATGACCCGCAAGGCGACATGGGGAGGAAGCGGCGGCGGCTATTTGAGCTTGGTCATTGCCACCAAAGCTCCCGAAACATTCCAGGCGCAGGTGATTCGCGCCCCGGTGTCTTCCTGGAAGCTTCTCGCCATCGACCGCTTTGGAGGTTCCGGCAGAACATGGACGCCGACGCGCACTCCGCGGCGGGAGCGGTCGGAGTTTGGCGGCTCCTACGAGGAGATTCCCAACGAATACTACAATAGATCACCGCTCAATTTCGTGGCGAAGGTCCAAGTCCCGCAGCTTCTCTTCCAGGGCCTGCGCGATTCTTCGGTGCCTCCCAGGCAGTCGCAAGTTTGGGCCGGGCGGATGCGCGCGCTCGGCAAGGCTCATCTGATCGATTATGTGGAATACCCCGACGAGGATCACAGTTTGCGCCGTTACAAAGCGACCGTCCGGGACATGCTTGTACGGATGGAGAGTTTTCTCGTGGAACATCTCCGGCTCCCGAAACCGGCGAGGTGATGTTCAGAGGTGAGGTGCAGAAGTGAGGTGCAGCCATCGAAAGGAAGCGGCGGGGGCATAGATGCGACCTGCTCCGCCGGCAGTGGCCAACGCCACGGAATGGAGCACCAGCCATTCCCCTTTTATGGGAACTGCGAGCGCGGGGACGGCGCTACCCGTCCCCACGGTTCCCAAGTCACACGCGACTCCCCCTCAGAAAAGCTCTGGGAAGTAGAAGGTCATTACGGCATTCAATCGCTTGTCGCTGACAATGAGACTCTTGTTCTTGGGGTCCAGTGTGACCCCGCGAGGCATTTGCAAGACCCCATTCGGTCCGCCGATCCTCCACCGGGGTGGAACATCGCCGTTGTCATGGATGCTCCAGACTCCGACATAGGCGACGTCAGAAATCAAGCCCCCCTGACCCCGGTCACTGGCAATAATCCACCCTTTCGGAGGATAGAGGGTAAAAGGACCGCCCAGCCTACGGAACCCGCTCTTGGGTCCTCCAATGATCGCCTTCGGCTTCACGTTGCCTTGGTCCGTGCGGTTGAAAATGAGGAACCGGGAGCCATCCCTGCCTCCTCCTGCGACCACGAGAAGATTGTTCAGCGGGTCCACTGCGACTGCGCCCGCCCCCAACTGGGTGTCAGGACCTTCCAGGGCACGAATCGGCGCCACGTTGCCGTTCCCTTCCCTGGGATAGACAAGCACTACATTGCCTTCCGGGACAAAGATTTCATTGTTTACGGGGTCAACCGCCAATCTGTCGGGAGCCACCAGCCGCGTATTCGAGCCTTGGATCACTCGAATCGGCGCCTCCTCGCCGCTAGCCCCTCCCCGAAAAGTCAGAATGGCCTGTCCAAACTGTTGCGGCACCATGTATTCGTCATGAACCTCATCGTAGGCGATGGCGTGCATCGTCCGCCCCAGCAGGGTTTTTTGTCCTTCGAGTTTCCGGATCGGCTGCGCTGATCCATCCGCCAGCCTGGCGAATGTCGCAATCTGCGGATGCGCCACTCAGTTGGGCACCAGAATCTCTTCCCGCTTGCTGTCATACGCTACCGGATGCGGATTTCCAATCCCCAGCGCCTGCTCGCCGAGCGGTCCGCTGCGAA
Organism: Acidobacteriota bacterium; assembly: GCA_022567475.1. Taxonomy (GTDB): domain Bacteria; phylum Acidobacteriota; class Terriglobia; order 2-12-FULL-54-10; family 2-12-FULL-54-10; genus JADFGZ01. The sequence goes on from JADFGZ010000211.1 coordinate 6,687, forward strand.
TCATCCGCAGAGGAGCGGTGTCGCCGGAAGCGTCCCGCTTGTAAACCGTCGCCGCGTGGTTGCCGAAGTTTGCCACCCACAACTCATCGTTCTTCAGATCCACAAAGACGCCGGTCGGGTTCTTGATCATGGTGTTCGGACCTTGCAACACCCGCTTCGGGGCCACGTCTCCGTCGGCCATAGAGTCAAAGACGATGATGGAGTTCGCCATGTCGTTGGCGACGTACAACTCCTCGCGCTCCGGGTCCAGATAAATATGAGCCGGCCAGTTCATTTGCGTCTTGGGGCCTTGAATAACCCGCAACGGAGGAGTGTTTCCGCTGGCCTTCAACGAGTAGACGGAGATCGACGGAGGCAAAAGCTGCCCGGAGCCGGGCACTGCGTTGGATCTCTCCAGCGGCCAGTGCGCTCTTCCTCTTCTTCCCCTCCCCAATTCCGAATTTTGTTGCTGCGGGTCGCGCAGGGAAACTGCGCCATAGTTGCTGACGAACATCAGCTGGTTTTTGGTGTCCACGGCGATGCCGTGCGGATCGGCGAGCATCGTCCGGTCGCCCTGCAGCAGCCGAATCGGCTCTTCTTCCTCCTCCGCGAACTTCGGATAGACGACCACCGCGCTGTCATGCTGGATCGTCAGAAACATTTCCTGCGCCTCTTCATCCACGGCGATTCCAAACGTGCCGTGCGGCGTGTGCAGCGCCCGGTCCGGAGGAACATCCCCTTTCGCCTCCCGGGAGAAGATCACCAGC
>JADFGZ010000212.1 GCA_022567475.1 Acidobacteriota bacterium
CGCCAATGAGCAAAGCCTACATTGGGTAGTTTTGATCTGTCAAGGCTTTTGAGTATATTTGTAATGAGCGTCCCGTTACTGATGGGCATGCCGGTGACCTGCCCCCTTAACCGGAATTTCCATTTTGAGCTTCATCTTCACCCGAAAACCTATGCCTCCTACCCTTCGGAGGTCTATATGGAGGTCTCTATGAGGTTAGCTTTGGAGTTTGAAAACGGAAATACGGGCTTACATCAACCCTGCAATTGCTCTAAAAATACTGTGCGGGACAACGGAAAGATAGAGATAATGTTAGGTCGGCGGCCATGCCGCCGGCACTCATGCAGGGAGGCGGCTATCAAAAAATTCACAACTCGGATTCGTGTTTATTGGGCGGATTGCGATTCGGCGGGCATTCTCTACTACGGCAATTTTTTTCGTTACTTTGAAATAGCAGAAGAGGAACTCTACTTCTCGCTGGGGCGCCCTCGCGTGGATATTCTAACCGAATTGCAGGTGGGTTTCCCCCGCGTGGAGACGTGGTGCAAGTTCTTCAAGCCGGCCCGCCAGGGCGATTTGATGGAAGTGACCGCGTGGATTGGGCGGCGGACGGAAAAAACGCTCCTGTTTCAATTTGAGCTGCGCCGGGATGGAGACCCGGAGTTGGCTGCCGAGGGCGGCTACATCGTCGTTTGCGTGGACCGGAAGCGGTTTCAGTCCGTACCGTTGCCCTCCCAGGTGCTGGAACTGCTGCAGGATTATCTCCCCCCGGTGACGGCGTCTTTGTCTTCTCGAAAGACATCCGGAAAAGGGGCGGATGCCGGAGGGAAGGGAAGCTCTTAGCGGAGCAGGTCTTCCAGACGAATGGATTGGTCGGTCTTCGAGTCGCGGTATTTGACGATCACCGGCGTGTAAAGCGAAAGGTTCCACTGCTTGCCCCAGCCGCCCGAAAGCGCCCGCGATCCGGGAACAACTACAGCCCGCGGAGGAATCACCAAGGGGCTGTCGCCGTCGCGGCGGTAAATCTTTTCTCTCACCAAGTCATAGACCGGCGTGGAGCCGGTCAGGATCGTTCCGGCGCCGACCACAGCCTGCTGCTTGACCACCGTTCCCTCATAGATGCCGCAATTCCCCCCGATCAAGACATCGTTCTCGATGATGACGGGAAGGGCCCCCACGGGCTCCAGGACGCCGCCAATCTGGCTGGCGGCGCTGAGGTGGACTCGCTTGCCCACTTGCGCGCAAGAGCCGACCAGCGCGTGCGAGTCGATCAGGGTGCCGTCATCGACATAAGCTCCCACGTTGACATACATGGGCGGCATGCAGGTGACCCCTTTGCCCATGTAGCAACCGTCCCGGATCGAAGAGCCGCCGGGCACGATGCGGACGCCGTGGTCCATTTCAAATTTTTTTAAGGGGAAAGTGTCCTTGTCGAAATAAAGGAATCGCTCGTCAATCGACATGTTCTCCAGCATGCCGATCCGGAACCCCAGCAAAATCCCTTTTTTGACCCAGGGGTTCACCTTCCAACCGGTGGGTTCGGCTCCCTCGACGGCTTCCGCCGCGCGAATCTCCCCGTTGTTGAGTCCTTGTTTGAACTCCCGGAAGGTGTCATACCATTCCTGCTCGTAGGAACTCGTCTGTCGATCGAAAAGCTGCTCAATCCGCTCCGCCAGCGGCATATTCCTTCTCCTTTTCCTTCTCCTTGGCCAGCAGGTCCAGATTTCGCAGAACCTGGGACAGCTTGGCTTGGTTGTCCGCATGGAGAGGAACCAGCGGCAGACGGTAAACAGGATCGATCCGGCCCATCAGAGCCAGGGCGGCCTTGACGGGGATAGGATTGCTTTCGATGAACAGCGCGTTGAACAGCGGAAGGAAACGGCGGTATTGGCTGCGTGCCGCAGTGAAATCTCCAGCGTTCGCCAGGGACACCATCGCGGTCATCTCCCCGGGTATGACGTTTGCGGCCACCGAGATCACCCCGCATGCCCCGATCGCCATCAGCGGCAGCGTCATGGCGTCATCTCCGGAAAATACTTGGAAGTTTTCCGGGACCATGCCGAGGATCTTCTCGGTTTGCCCCACAGTGCCCGAGGCCTCTTTGACACCCATGATATTGGGGATCGCTGACAGCCGTGCCAGCGTCTGGGGCTCAATGTTCGAGCCGGTCCGTCCCGGGACGTTGTAGGTCAAAATCGGCAGGCGGGTGGAGGCGGCCAGCGCGCGGTAGTGCTGAAAGAGTCCCTCCTGGGTGGGTTTGTTGTAATAAGGAGAGACCGAAAGGATGGCGTCGACGCCGAGCCGTTCGAGCACCTGTATCCCTTCGCACACCCGTCGGGTGTTGTTGCCTCCCGCGCCGCCCATCACCGGCACACGCCCTTTGGCCTCCTCCAGCGTGATCTCCACCACGCGGAAATGTTCTTCCGAGGAGAGCGTGGGACTTTCGCCCGTAGTCCCGCAAGGAACCAGGAAATCAATCCCGGACTCGATCTGAAAACGCAGGTGACGCCGCAGGGCGGCTTCGTCCAGGCTTCCGTTTTGGCTGAACGGCGTAACAAGCGCCGTGCCGCAGCCTTTGATCTGACTTCGATCCATACAACTCTCCCCTGCTGATTAGCTAGGATACAAGAACAGGGGCCTCGGCTCCGAACATTTGTTTAGAATGTTTGCTTAAAACATTTCCGGGAAGTAATAGGTCAGCACGCTGTTCAGGCGCATGTCGGCGACGATGAGTTCCTTGTGCTTGGGGTTCAGAGCCACACCGCGCGGTTTTTTCATCAGGCTTTTCGGCCCCCCGATCTTCCACCGGGGCGGAACGTCGCCGTTATCGTTCACGCTCCAAACACCGATAAAGACGCCCTCCGGTTCCTGCTCGTCGATGATGCCAGGCTGGGTCGCGACGATCCAGCCCTTCGGCGGGTAAACCTGAATCTGGTTGATTCTGTGAATCTCGGTTTTGGGTCCTTGGATCACGGCGCGCGGTTTGACGTTCCCGCTGTCGGTCCGGTTGAAAATCAGCAAGCCGCCCCTCTCATTCTCGAACGGGCTGAAGCCGACGACAATCAAGTTGTTTATTGGGTCTACAGCGAGCGAACCGGCCCGGCGCAAGCGCGTGTCCGGTCCTTGGATGATTCGAATCGGCGCGACATCTCCCTCCGCCTCGCGGGGAAAGACCAGAATCGCATTTCGGTTTGGAATATAGATCTCATCATGCACCGGATCGACATCCAGCCGGTCCGTATTGCTTCCGAGCTGAGTTTGGGGACCTTGGATGATGCGGATGGGAGCTTCCTCGCCGTCCGCCCCGCCTCGGAACGTCATGATGGCTTTGGCGAAAGGATTCGTCACCAGCATTTCATCATGGACGGCGTCGTAGCGGATGTCGTGCATCGTCCGGGCCAGCAGCGTCTTTTGTCCGGCCAGCAATCTCACAGGTTGTTCATTCTCCCCCGCCAGCCTGGCGAAGGCCGCAATCTGCGCGTGCGCCACTCAGTTGGGCACCAGGATTTGCTCCCGCTTGCTGTCATAGCCCGCCGCTCCCGGATTTCCAATGGCCAGCGCCACCTTGCCGGCTGGCGCGCTGCGGATGGTCCGCAATGGCGCTACGTCTCCGTTGGCATCTAGCGGAAAAACGGTAGCCGAGTGGTTGCCCATGTTGGAAACCCACAGCTCCTCGTTCTTTAAGTCCAGGAATATTCCCGTGGGGTTCTTGATGCCGGTCTTAGGTCCCCGGATCACCCGCGTGGGAGCCACATTGCCGCTGTCGGTTACACGGAATACCAGAATCGAATCGTCCGTGTCGTTGGCAAGGTAGAGGTCCCCGCGCTCCTGGTCCAGGAACATTGCCGCCGGCCAGTTCAACCGCGTTCTGGGCCCGGCGATGACGCGCAACGGCGCGACGTCCCCATCTGCCTTGAGGGGATAGACCGAAATCGACGGAGGCTGGTACGTTCCCCCCCCGGGAATTCTCGGGTTGCTGGCGTTGCCGTGATTGCTGATGAACATCCACTGGTTCTTGGTGTCGATGGCAATTCCGTGCGCATCCTCCAGCCGCGTGCTCGGCCCTTCGAGCGTCCGCAGGGGTTTTTCCTCCCCTTCGGCCATCTTGCGGTATACGACCACCTTGGGCGGATGCTGCACCGTCAGGTAAAGCTCCTGCGCAGCCTCGTCCACGGCGATGCCCCAAGTCCGGTGCGGGGTGTGGAGCTGGCGTTTTGGGAACACGTTTCCCTGCGCTTCGCGCGCGAAGATGACCAACGTGTCCTGCGTGTCGTTGTTCACCGAATAGACGTCCCCGGTGTTGGGGTCCACATACAGGCCGCAGTTGAACTCCATCCTGGTGTTGACCCCCCCCACTATCCGCTTCGGTTCGGTGAAGGCGGCGCCGGGCGGGGTGTTGTCCAGGCGGTTGAAGACCTTGTAGCCGAACAGGTTCTCGTCTTGCAAATAGACTTCGTTGGAGTTGGTATCGACCGCCACGGCGGCGTAGGTGGGGTAGGTGTCCCGGATCACACGCACCGGCGCGCGGTCCGCATCGACGGCGGTTTCCGGATCATCCGCTGTCCGAGTTGCGGCGCGAGCGGCCAGTTGCTGCTGCCGCAGCGAGGCCATCAGAGTAATGTCGCCCGAGGTAGTGTCGGCGCTGGCGGGCACCCACTGGCACATCTCCCCATTCATCGTTGGGAAGGGCTGGTAGGCAACCAGTTGGGGCTGGCCGGTAGGCCGGCGCAAGGCGGCTTCGGAGGCTGCGCTCCACTCCGTCCGTTTTGCTTCTCCAGCGAACAGCACCCAGGCTGCTGCAGCGACCACCATGCACGTTAACGCAACCAAGCCGCGCCTTGGCCGTGAATGAAACATTCCGCGCATCGAAACCTCCTGCAATCCCGGTCGAAAAATGATTGAAACTCCTGCTGGAGAAGAATCATATGCCAAGCGTAGTTTGGTTTCAAGCTCTCCAGGCGAAACGGAAGAGGCTCGAAACGACTGGCACTGTGCTTCCGTTAAAGGTTCAGGATTGGAATTCCCGATAGGCTTGGCTCTTGGAAATGTGGCGTTCCCGCGCTACCGTCTTGAGGGCATCCATACGGTTCAATTTCTTCTCGCTCATCAGTTGTTCCATCCGTTCCTTGAGAGGTCGGGAGGCGAGGATAGTGGGAGCTTCATCCTCCGTCTGTCCGATCAGCAGAGTAATCTCCCCTTGAATGGAGGGGCGAGTTTGCAGGTTTTCCAAGACTTCCGAGCAGCGGCCTCGCAGAAACTCTTCGTGGATTTTGCTGACTTCCCGGGCCAATACCGTCGGGCGGTTGCCCATGACTTTCTGGACGTCTTTGAGCGCCTCCACAATCCGATGGGGCGATTCAAAAACGATGGTCGTACCTTCAAAATCTTTGAACTTCTCAAGCGTTTTACAACGGGCGTTCCTTTTGGAAGGGAGAAAGCCGGAAAAACGAAAGGAGTGGGTCGGCAATCCGGAAGCAACCAGTCCGGCAACAAGAGCGGAAGCTCCCGGAACCGGCACCACCGGGATGTTGTGCCGAATACAGAGGTGAACGAGGCGGTAGCCGGGATCGGAGATGCCGGGCATGCCGCCATCCGAGACCAGGGCAATTCGGGCGCCCTCCTCCAAGGTCAACACCAATTCAGGAGCCTTCGTCATCTCATTGTGCTCGTGATAGCTGGTCGTTCGGGTGTCGATCTGGTAGTGGTTCAGCAATTTCTGTGTCTGCCGAGTGTCCTCGCAGGCAATCAAGTCTGCCTCTCGCAGAATCCGCAACCCTCGCAGGGTGATGTCCTCCAAGTTGCCGATGGGAGTTCCCACCAGATGAAGAATTCCCTGCGACTTTTTCGGGAAGCCTCGAACTTCGGCGATGCTCTTATCCTTCATACTCTTTTTCATGCTCTTTTTGCCCGCAGGCTCTTCTTTTCGCAGGATATGCCCGGTTTTATTGAGCATAGCATAGTTGTCCGGCGCGGAAAACCTGTGGCCGTCCCGGCATACGCAAGAGTTTCAAGGGCCGGTGTTACGCATTTTTCGCGCTCACCAGTTGACAGAGAAAAAGGCGACTTGTTAGGATGCCATCAGCGTTTTTTGATGGGCTGAGTTCGATTTCCATTACAAATGGAAAGAGAGAGGATTTCTTGGCGCGCATAACACGGCAGGAATTGAAAAAGGACGAATTTACGATCCGGTTTGCGGCACTGCGAGAACTGTATCTCCAGCACCAGCGAAAATTAGCTCTTCTGGGCGGAGCGGTTCTGCTTGTCATCGCCGTGGCCGCCGGGTCCCTGCTTTATGTGAGGAGCCAGCGGACACAGGCTGGAGAGATCTTTGCGCGTGCCTTAGCGACCTTCCATGCGCCGGTGATTCCGGCGTCCCCGGTCAACAATCCCAACATGGAGTTTTTTAAGACCGACGCGGAAAAATATGCAGCGGCATTGGAGCAGTTTAGGGAAGTTGCCGAGGGGTTTTCCTGGTACGCGCAAGGGAAAATGGCGCAATACTATGCCGCCCTCTGCCAGCGGGAATTGGGGAAATTGCCGGAGGCAGAGCAAGATTTGGTGTCCATCGCAGGAGGCGGAAATCGCGATTTGGCAGGCTTGGCCAAAGTGGCATTGGCAGGTATATACGCGCAGACGGGTCGCGAGGAAGAGGCCGGGAAGCTCTACGAAGAAATGGGGGATGATCCCACCAGCACGGTTCCCAAGGCAACTGCACAACTGGCTTTGGCAGAGCTTTATCAGAAAATACGGCCGGAACAAGCCGTTGATCTGTACCAACAGATTGTGGACGATTACCCGGGCACCGGGGTCGGCGAATTGGCTGCCCAAAGGCTGGAAGAGTTAGAGGAGTAGCCCGGAGCGGAAAGCAGGCCAATCCAGCCGGCGGAACCTGCCGGGCATCGCCGGTTTTGGGCAGGTTTTGAGCAGGTCTTGAGCAGGTCTTTGCGAGAGATCGTCACGGCGAGAGATCGTTGCGAGTCTTTTTTCAACCCAGTTTCCAACCCACTTCCAACCTGCAACCTAGATTCCAATCCTGATGCGGGAATTCGCCCTGAAGCCGGAGCAAAGTCGCGGACGCAGGTTCGCGGAGCCTCCACATCCCTATCGCAATGATTACCAGCGTGACCGGGACCGTGTCGTCCATTCCCGCGCTTTCCGCCGGTTGGAAGACAAAACGCAAGTCTTCACCAGGCGATTTTCCGATCATTTCCGCAACCGCCTAACCCATACAATCGAGGTGGCGCAGATCTCCCGGACGATTGCAGGCGTGATGGGCCTGAACGGAGATTTGGTGGAGGCCCTGGCTCTGGTTCACGACATTGGGCATCCTCCCTTCGGACACTCGGGAGAAAGAAGTCTGGATCAAATCATGCGGACGTTCGGGGAGCACTTCGATCATAACCGGCAGGCTTTGCGGATTGTGGAGAGT
>JADFGZ010000020.1 GCA_022567475.1 Acidobacteriota bacterium
GGCCGTGAGGGGGCGGACAAATGACGTTTTTCAACAACCTTCTAGATCATCTATAACGGCGTCGGCGTTGCAGGTAGGGCAGGCATTCCTGCCTGCCCTTGAGAGGACAGGCCTGGAGGCCTGTCCCTACTGTGGCGGCTGTGCTACACCAACCATGAAAATGGCTTAGAAGTTCAACTGTGATTCAAACTACCCCCTACACCATGCCGGTGACAGGCCGGGCGGCTCTTCCAATGCCGGGCCTTGTCCTTATATTTTGCTTGGTACAACTTCTGCCGCGTTCACCGGACACTGAGGGTGACACCGGCGATGGAAGCGGGGATTGCAGATCACATCTGGACTATTCCTGAACTGTTAGGCGGTACGGCATGATTCTGTCTGACTACTGACCGTCTCGCTATAAGGCACCGCCAGAAATTCTATGATCCGCTCAGCGAATTTCCGGCACTCATCTTCGGAGATTTCCGGTAGAATGTATTGTTCGCCTTCATGGGCAGAGATTACGATTCCCCCTGTCTTTACCCGACAAATTGAAAGCTCCGTCGATACCCATTTAACTTTTGTGATAGGAGGAATTTCATTTACAATGTCCAAACTAGATTCCCTCCTTTCCGTTTTGAGATTATGGCCGACTTGGAAAAAGATCGAATCAACCCCAGAGCGAATTAACACATTGGAAAACCGCGTTGCGGAGCTGGAATCTCGCCTTGCTCGTTGCCCTGGAGAGGGCTGTCCTCGTTGCGGGGAATTGGCGTTTCGAGTACAAACAAGCACGCCACATCCAAATATAATCCCCGCAATGATCCACCATATGAAGTGTGGAAAGTGCGGTTTTGAGGATCAGCATGTATTAAAGCCATAACCCAGCAACGCACTTTTAAGACACTACCCAATGCTGACCGGCACTTTACAAACAGAAGCCGCTCCATGTATTCTATTGCGCTGCGAATTTCAAGGCCAAGCGCCGGTACGGGCACCTCGCCTAATTATCCATGTTTAGCGTCAGGGCACGGTTTTAACCGTGCCGAAAAACGACAATTGAATGATTTGTACCTCGCTGCCGCAGGCCGGAGCGGAGCAGCACGCGCAGCGACAGGGCCAAAGGTTTGAGGCGGCGTGATTCCACATTCCTCCGTTAGCTTAACGCCACGTTCCAGTGAAGCTGCGGCTTCGCCTCCGCTTGAGCCTACGGCAGTGCGGAAAGACTTAGATGCTGCTACGAGACCGGCACGACTGAAGTCGTGCCCTGACGTCAAACTGTAGCGATCCCCCCTTGCGCTACTTTACAAACCGAAGCCGCTCCATGTATTCTATTGCGCTAAGAATTTCAGGGCCAAGCGCCGCTGCGGGCACCTCTGCGGATTCCTCTGAGGGTGCAGATGAGGGTGCAGAGGCGTCACCGGTACACGGTCCAAATGTTTTCTGATGAACCCTGATGAATAAGACGATGAACAAGGCAAAGACGACCGGACACCTCGGGGCCAAGCTATCCTGAAGGCAATCCTGAAGAGGCGAGTCGGCTCGTAGAGAGGATTGATCTAAAGTGCAAACCAGCAGTGGCGACAACGTCGGAAAAGTGATCCAGATAACCGGTCCGGCCGTGGACGTTCAATTCAGCGAAGAGAATCTGCCGAAGATTTACAACGCGATTCACGTGATCAGCGAGGGCTTTGACGTGCCGGCCCCTATTGACGTCATCCTGGAGGTCCAGCAGCACCTGGGCGAAGGCCGCCTCCGGTGCATCGCCATGCAGGCCACCGACGGGATGGTGCGCGGCATGAAGGCGGTGGATACGGGCCAGCCGATCCTCGTGCCGGTGGGCAACCAAACGCTGGGCCGCGTGATGAACGTGATCGGCCAGCCGGTGGACAACATGGGACCGATTGAAACGGAGATGAAGTATCCGATCCATCGCCACGCTCCCACTTTTGAAGAGCAAAACGTCAACCTGGAGATGTTTGAAACCGGCATCAAGGTGATTGACCTGCTGGAGCCGTATCTGCGCGGCGGCAAGACGGGCCTGTTCGGCGGAGCAGGCGTCGGCAAGACCGTCATCATCATGGAGCTCATCAACAACATCGCCCGCAAGCATGGCGGTGTTTCCGTATTCTCCGGCGTCGGGGAGCGCACACGCGAAGGAAATGACCTGTGGCTGGAAATGCAGGAATCCGGCGTCATCGACCCGAAAGACTGGAAGAAATCAAAAACCGCTTTGATCTACGGGCAGATGACCGAGCCTCCCGGCGCGCGCCTGCGGGTCGGGCTGACGGGGCTGACCGTGGCCGAGTACTTCCGTGATGAAGCGGGACAAGACGTGCTGCTGTTCATCGATAATATCTTCCGGTTCACGCAGGCCGGTTCCGAGGTCTCCGCGTTGCTGGGCCGCATGCCATCCGCCGTCGGATACCAGCCGAACCTGGCTACCGAAATGGGAGAGTTGCAGGAGCGGATTACCTCCACCAAAAAGGGTTCGATCACATCCGTCCAGGCCATTTACGTGCCTGCGGACGATTACACCGATCCCGCGCCCGCCACGACCTTCGCCCATCTGGATGCGACCACCAACCTTTCCCGTGCGATTGCCGAACTGGGCATTTATCCGGCGGTGGACCCGCTGGCCTCGACTTCCCGCATCCTGGACCCGCGCATCGTAGGCGAGGAGCATTACCGTGTTGCCAAAGAGGTCAAGTTGATCCTGCAACGATACAAAGACCTGCAGGACATCATCGCCATTCTCGGAATTGACGAACTCTCCGAAGAGGACAAGCTGACGGTGACACGGGCGCGCAAGATTCAACGCTTCCTCTCGCAACCCTTCTTCGTCGCCGAGCAGTTCACGGGGCTGGAGGGCAAGTACGTGAAGCTGGCCGACAGCATCAAGGGTTTTGATGAGATCGTCCAGGGCAAGCACGATGATCTTCCCGAACAGGCGTTTTACCTGGTTGGGACCATCGAGGAAGCTCGGGAAAAGGGAAAGAAGATCGCGGCGAGCGTCTGACGGTTGGCTGCCGACACTCACTATGGCTCAAACATTCCACCTCCGAATTGTTACCCCCACCCAGCAGATCGTCCGGGAGGAAACCGAAGAGATGCAGGTGCCCGGCAAGGAAGGGTATCTGGGCATCCTGGCCGGCCATGCGCCGCTGCTCTCCGAATTGCAGGTTGGTGAGATCACTTATCGCCAGGGCAGGGAACTCCGCTATCTGGCGGTGAGTTGGGGGTTCGTGGAGGTCCTGCCGGAGCAGGTGACGGTTCTGGCGGAGACCGCTGAAAAGTCCTCCGATATCGATGTTTCCCGTGCCCAGGCCTCCAAGGAACGGGCGGAGCGGCGCTTGAACAACCCGGACCCGGACACAGATATTAACCGCGCCACCGTCGCGCTCCAGAAATCTCTGAGCCGGTTGCAGGTGGCTTCGCACGGGAAATAGGCCTCCTCTTTTCAAAACCCGGGCAAAAGATTTCCGCTGCAATCAGGAACCGCAAGAACTATAATACAGCATCCCTCTACAATGGATTTGGGCCGCGGGAGTAGAGGCCGCAAACTACCTTAAGGAGATGTCTTGATGGCGGAAAAACAGCTGGAACGGACGCGAGCCATTGATCTGGCGATGACACAAATCGAAAAGCAGTTCGGCAAGGGTTCCATCATCCGTTTGGGGACGAAGGATGTGGTTCCCGTTTCCGTCATCTCCACGGGCTCTCTCTCCTTTGACGACGCGCTGGGCGTGGGCGGCATGCCGCGAGGACGCGTGGTGGAGATTTTTGGTCCGGAGTCCAGCGGCAAAACGACGGTCGCTTTGCAAGTGATCGCGGAAGCGCAGAAGCAAAATGGGATGGCCGCCTTCATCGACGCCGAACACGCGCTCGACCCCGGCTATGCACGCAAACTGGGAGTCGATATAGACAACCTGCTGGTTTCGCAACCCGACTACGGGGAGCAGGCCTTGGAGATCGTTGAAGCCCTGGTCCGCTCCAACGCGATCGACATCGTGGTGGTGGACTCGGTGGCGGCGCTGGTCCCCAAAGCGGAGTTGGACGGGGAGATGGGCGACTCCCATATGGGATTGCAGGCCCGCCTGATGTCGCAGGCATTGCGGAAGCTCTCGGGGGTTGTCGCCAAGTCGAACACCTGCCTCCTGTTCATCAATCAGATTCGGGAGAAGATCGGAGTCATATTCGGGAATCCGGAAACAACCACCGGAGGCCGGGCGCTGAAGTTTTACTCCTCCGTCCGGGTCGACATCCGGCGGATCGCCGCCATCAAGGAAGGCGACCGCGTGGTGGGCAACCGCACCCGGGTCAAAATCGTGAAGAACAAAGTGGCTGCCCCGTTTCGCAACGCCGAGTTCGACATTCTCTATGGTGAGGGGATCTCCAAAGAGGGTGACCTGCTGGACATGGCGGTGGAAAAGCGCTTCATCGAGAAGAGCGGCTCCTGGTTTTCCTACGGCAGCGAGCGGATTGGGCAAGGCCGCGAAAACGCCCGCACTTTTCTGCGCGACAACCCGGACCTGTGCGACAAGCTGATGACCGAGTTGAGAAAGAGCCTCGGTTTGAGCACAATCAGTGCGCAGCCACCCCCCGACGCTGAAAAAAGCACGGCCCAAAGCGCGGCCCAAAGCGCGGCACGAGGCCGCGCCGCCCCCAACTAACGGCGACGGGACATCGTTTCATCTTCCACCTTCAGCCTATTGAAACCCATCCAGTCAGAATCCTCTTCCCCCGTTGAGCGTTCCTTAAGCGTTGAGTCGAGCTTTGCCGAAGCCGAGCTTTCTCCCGGCGGCGCACTTCTGTATAATCTTCTGTTTGGCGGGTATTTCCTGCGTGTGGAAAGGAGTTTTGAATGCTCTGGCATCAGTTGTCGGAACGAGTTCTGCAAGGCAAGCAAATTTCCCGGGAAGAGGCGCTACAGGTTCTTGCCGTCCCGCAAGAAGAACTGCTGGAACTAATCGCTGCCTGCTACCGGGTGCGCCGCCATTATCACGGCCAAAAGATCAAACTGAACATGCTCATCAACGCCAAAAGCGGCTTGTGCGCGGAGGATTGCTCTTATTGTTCGCAGTCGATTGTCTCCAAGACCGGCGTGGAGCGCTATCCCCTCCAAAGCCGGGAGGTGTTGCTGGAAGGCGCGCGCCAGGCTCTGGAGGTAAAGGCGCACACCTACTGCATAGTCATCAGCGGACGGCGGCCGACCGAACGGGAATTAAAGGCGGTTACCGAAGCCGTTCGCGAGATCAAAGAAAAGTTTCCTTTGCGCATCTGTTGCTGCCTAGGGTTGCTGAACGACGAGGAAGTGAAACGATTGCGGGATGCCGGCGTGGACCGCATCAACCACAATCTGAACACCTCGGAAGATCGCTACGGCGATGTCTGCAGCACGCACACCTTTCAGGACCGCACCGAAACGATCGAGGCCGTCAAGCGGGGCGGTATCTCTTCCTGCTCGGGAGGAATCGTGGGCATGGGGGAGAGTGATGAACAGATCGTGGACTTGGTCTTCTCGCTTCGGGATATGGACATCGATTCCATCCCCGTCAATTTTTTAATACCCATTCCCGGCACCCCTTTGGCCGGCATCGAGTACCTGACACCGCAGAAATGCCTGGCCATTCTGTGCCTGTTCCGCTTGGTGAATCCCAGCAAGGAGATCCGCATCGCGGGCGGACGGGAGTTTCATCTGCGTTCCCTGCAACCGCTGGGTCTTTATGTTGCTGACTCCATCTTCATCGGCGATTATCTGACCACCCGCGGCGAGGTGCCCGAGGCGGATATGCAAATGCTCCAGGACACAGGGTTCGTTCCTTCCCTGCCGCCCGGCTGGGAGGCGAAATCGCGTGAACAGGAACTGCCGCCGGAACAGCCTGTCTCGCTGGCAAGCGCCACGGAATCGCGCGACCGGTAGACAATATAGCCGGGCGGCATCGTCCAATCAATGCGTCCGGCAGCCTTTGTTAGACGACCTTGTTCAACAAATACGTTCGACAACCTTTGTTTGACAACTTAGGTTTGACAACTACCGCATCGCGAGATAGTTCATGACGGCTTCCCGAACCGAAACCGATTTGACTTCCGATGCCACAGGATTTCTCCGCGAAAGGCTCTCTACCCTCAAGCAAGCGGGACTGACTCGAAAGCTGCGCGAGTTGAAAGGCGAGCCCGGACCGAAAGTTTGCTGGGATGGCCGACAGGTCTTGCTGCTCTGTTCCAATAACTACCTCGGACTGGCTGCCGATGAGCGGCTGAAGCAAGCCTCGCTTCAGGCGGTGGAAAACTATGGCTGCGGCGCGACCGGGTCGCGGCTGATCAGCGGCAACCTGGAGCTTTATGGAAATCTGGAGCGCGACTTGGCGCGTTTTAAGGGCAGCGAAGCTGCGCTGGTTTTTCCCTCCGGGTATCAGGCCAATCTCGGCACGGTCTCGGCGCTGGCTGGCCCCGGCGACGCAATTTTCAGCGACGCGTTGAATCACGCCAGCTTGATCGACGGCAGCCGTCTGTCGCGTGCTGAGGTTCTGATTTACGATCACTGTAACGCCGAAGACCTGGAGCGCAAGCTCGCCAGCCGTCCAGCGGCGCGGCGTAAGCTGATCCTGACCGAGTCGGTCTTTTCGATGGACGGGGACCTGGCCCCGCTGGAAGATATTGTCTGCCTGGCTAAGAAGTACGAAGCCTTGCTGATGGTCGATGAGGCGCATGCAACCGGCGTTTTTGGGCCCACGGGCGCCGGGCGGATTGAGGCGCTGGGCTTGCAGCAACAGGTGGATATCCAGATGGGGACTTTCAGCAAGGCGCTGGGAAGTTTGGGCGGCTACATCGCCGGCAGCAAGGAACTGATCCTCTACCTGGTCAACCATGCCCGCAGCTTTATTTTCACGACGGGCCTGCCGCCCGCGGTCCTGGCAGCCTCTGCGGCGGCTCTGCGTGTTGTCGAGAAGGAACCGCAGCGGCGAAAGGCCTTGTGGCGCAATGTCGCTCAACTGCGGCAGGGCTTGCTGAAGTTAGGGTTTGATCCGGGCCCGGAACAGAGCCAAATCCTGCCATTGCGGTTGGGCGAGGAGCGGCGCACGATGGCGGCCTGCCGTTTGCTGCTGCGCGAAGGCGTCTTTGTGCAAGGGATACGTCCTCCAACCGTCCCGCGCGGCACGGCCCGGCTGCGTATCTGTCCGATGGCGCTCCATACCGACGATGACATCCAGGAAGCATTGGCAGGATTCCACAAACTGCGCTCTGCTTTATTTTCTCCGAAACGGCGGGCTGCTTCGGCAAGCATGGCCTCGGCAGCCGCTCCTTCACAGCCGGTTTCTACATCATGACCTCCGGCCATGACCCCAGTTCTCTGAAGCAGTGGGACCATTCTTTTCTTTGGCATCCCTTCACGCCGATGCGCGAGTGGATGGCCGAAGACCCCCTGTTCATCGCCCGCGCCGAAGGAAACTACTTGTTTGACCAGCAAGGCAACCGGTACTTTGACGGCGTCTCTTCGCTGTGGGCAAACGTCCACGGCCACGGACGCCCGGAGATTGTGGAGGCGATTCGGAATCAGTTGGATGCCGTGGCGCACACCACGATGCTGGGGCTTTCGAATATCCCGGCAACGGTATTTGCCAAAAAGCTGATCGATGCAGCCCCCTCCGGCCTTCGCCGTGTTTTTTATTCCGACGCGGGAGCGACGGCCGTCGAGATCGCCTTGAAGATGGCCTTTGAGTACTGGGCATTGCAGGGAGAGACGAAACGAGATTGCTATGTCAGCCTAACGGAGTCCTATCACGGCGACACCATCGGGGCGATGAGCGTGGGGTACTCGGAGGGCTTCCATGCCCGCTATCGCCGTCTTTTGTTTCCTTGCTTGCGTATCGCGCCGCCGCATGCGTTCCGATACTACCGGAGGGAGAGTCCCGGGCAGGCGCTGGCGCATGCGCTGGAGGAGGCCGAACGGACTTTGCGGGAAAACCGGGAACGGATAGCCGCTTTGTTTGTGGAGCCGCTGATGCAGGGCGCCGCCGGGATGTGGGCCCATCCGGTGGAATACCTTTCGGGACTTCACCGGCTGTGCCGCGAAAATAATATCTTATTCATCGCCGATGAAGTCGCAGTCGGGTTCGGGCGGACCGGGCGGATGTTTGCCTGCGAGCACGCCGGCATCTCGCCCGACCTGATGTGCCTGGGTAAGGGAATCTCCGGCGGCGTCCTGCCGCTGGCCGCGACGCTGGCTACGGAGGAAATCTTCGAGGCCTTTCTGGGAGAGTACGAGGAGCGGAAGACTTTCTTTCACGGCCACACCTATACGGGCAATCCTTTGGCCTGCGCCGCCGCCATCGCTTCGCTGGATTTGTTTGCGAAAGAAAATACACTGGCTCGCATGGCTCCCCTGATCGCGCAAATGGAGCGCCTGTTGCAGCCGGTGCGGGAGCAGGATCACGTTTCCGATGTGCGCCAGTGGGGCTTCCTGGTGGGCATTGAGCTGGCGGAGGACGCCGCAGCCCGCAAACCTTTTCCAGCCGCTAAACGAATCGGAAAGCAAGTGATCCTGGAGGCTCGCAAGCAGGGTGTGATTATCCGGCCGCTCGGCGATGTGATTATTCTGAACCCGCCCCTCTCCACCACGGCGCAAGAACTGGAAAGATTAGTCCATGTGACCGCCGAGTCCATCCGGGCAGTGATGAAATCCTGCTGAAAAGGAAGGAATGCCGCGCCGTGGACAAACAATTCGATTATTGATCACCGGGACTGACACCGGGGTAGGGAAGACCTTTGTCGCCTGCGGCATCGCCGCCGCGCTGCGACGCCGGGGGCTCCGCGTTGCTCCTTTCAAACCCGTTGAGACCGGATGTGAAATTGGGCGCGAAATTGGACGCGAATTGGGGCGCGAATCGGAGGCAGGAGCGAACACTTTGCTTCCTGCCGATGCACGGCTCCTGCAAGAAGCCTCCGGGACGGAGTCGCCGCTCGAAACAATTTGCCCGTACCGCTTCCGCGCTCCGGTTGCTCCCTGGGTGGCGGCGGAGCGCGAGGGGAATCCAATTGACCCGCAGCGGCTCGAGGGCTGCTACCGTGAATTGGCTGCCTCCCACGACATTGTTCTGGTCGAAACCGCCGGAGGCATTCGAGTGCCGATCACAGCAGATTTCGACTATGCGGACCTCGCCCGCATGCTGGACCTGCCCGTGCTGGTTGTAGCCGGATCGAAATTAGGGGTGATTAACCACACGCTGTTGACACTTGCGTCGCTCGAAAGTGCCGGCCTTGCCGTTGCCGGGTGCGTCTTGAATCATTGCAGGCCGGAAAAAGGACCCGCCATTGAAACCAATGAGAAAACGTTGCGCCGCTTGATTCAGACGCCACTGGATGTGATACCTTACTTGACCGTCAGCCAGCAATCGTTGGGATGCGATATGTTCGACGAGTTGGCAGCGAAGCTTTTGGAAAGGGCCTCTGTTTCTTCCTAAGCTGGCGGGATGGCTGCAAACGGCAGGCTTTCCTCATTGCAGCATCCGCGCAGAGTGTTGTAGCATTTCTTAACGAGATCAGCTACCACAAAAACGAGAAGGAGATATAGCAGCTTGCGGATGGATCGCGAACAGGCACGGCGTCTTTACCGGCAAGGCCTTCCCGCGCTTTCCGAAGCCGCCTCCGAGGTCCGCTACCGGAAGCATCCGGCGAAAGTTGTCAGCTTTGCTATCCAGCGCACCATCAACTACACCAACGTCTGCAATGCCTACTGCTCCTTCTGCTCGTTTTACCGTCCGCCAGGAAGCCCGGAAGGGTATCTGCTCTCAGACGACGAAATCATGAGGAAGATCGAAGAAAGCATTGCCCAAGGCGTCTCCGGCATACTCATCCAGGGGGGCGACCACCCGGAGCTGAAGATCGACTACTATGAGGCGCTGCTGCGCAAGGTGAAACAGCGGTTCCGTGTGGATTGCCACAGTTTTTCCGCATCCGAGATTTGGAATCTCGCCGAGGTCTCCGGGCTGACGCTCGAACAGGCGATTGGCCGCCTACACGAAGCTGGGCTCGACTCCATTCCCGGAGCCGGAGCGGAGATATTGGACGACGAGGTGCGGAACCGCATCAGCCCGCTGAAGCTGAACTCAGACCAGTGGATCGCGGTGCATCGCACCGCCCACCGCCTGGGGTTGCCGACCACAGCCACCATGGTTTTCGGTTTCGGGGAAACTTTGGAACACCGCCTGAATCATCTGGACCGGCTGCGGCAGTTGCAGGATGAGACGGGGGGGTTTGTGGCAATGATCGTCTGGCCGTACCAGACCGGACGGCAGCGGCCTTCGATCCTTCCCCGCGAGAAACCGCCCGATGAGGAGTATCTGGCGATGCAGGCCCTTGCGCGGGTTTATCTTGAAAATTTCGAGAACCTCCAGGCCTCCTGGCTGACCGTGGGGCTCGAGACGGGCCGCCGGGCGCTCGATTTCGGAGCCAATGACGCTGGCAGCGTAATCCTCGAAGAGAACGTCATTGAGGGCGCGCCCGACAGCCTCGCGGCACGGGAAGAGCAGTTGCGCCGGAACATTGAACTCGCCGGATTTACTCCCATGGAGCGCAACTCCACCTATTCCCGCCGTGCTCGGTCACTGCGGGGCAGTGCGGCGGTTTTGGTTTGAGACCCAGCCTTGCAGAACCGAATACCTGTTCATAGCTTCGGAGGAAACAGTTTGTCGCTTCCGGCGGTAATTCTCGCAATACTATTTTTCTGGCCTGCGACGTGGACGCTGGCGCAAGCGCCCGGCACGGAGCGCTTGGCTGGGTCTATGGTTGAGTCTATGGCTACGCTGCGCGGAATTGTGCAAGACCAGGCGGGAGATCCCATCCCGGACGTGATGGTTAAAGCGACCAACCTTTCCACCGGACAGGACACCACGACTCGCAGCAACCGCCAGGGACAATTTGAGATTGGGCACGTAGCTCCCGGCAGCTACGCGATCCATGCCTCCCGGACAGGCTATCGAACATCGGCCCGGCAAAGGCGCACAGTGGCCGCCGGACAGGCGGCAACGCTTGCGTTTATGCTGGCTCCAGATTTTGAAGTTCCATCCCAGCAGCCGGAGGGCAGGGAAGCGGCGCCGGGCGACTTTTCTTCGGCAAACGGTCCAAGCGGGATCAGCGCAAGCCAGTTGGCCGGGCTTCCTCTCAACGGCCGCAGCTACAGCCAGCTGGCTACGCTGCAGGGCGTGGTGAGCAGTCCGTTTGCCGCTTCGTCCTCCAGGGGTGTCGGCGGCGGCGGCCTGACCGTGGCGGGAGGACGGTCCACCTCCAACACGTTTCTGCTGGATGGAACAAACATCATGGACACCTCGAATCGTGCCCCGCGGAGCGCGGCTGGAGTGCAACTGGGCTCGGACACGGTATTCCAGGTTCGCATCTTCAGCACCACTTACAGCGCCGAGTACGGACGCGGCAGCGGGGGGTGCTGAATTCCACGACCCATTCCGGAACGCCGGAGTTTCATGGGACATTTTTCGAGTACTTTCGGAACAGCAAACTGGACGCCCGAAATTTCTTTGACCCCGGTCCGGAGCCCACGCCCTTTAAGCGGAACCAGTTCGGATTCACACTGACCGGTCCGGCGCGGAAGGAAAAAACGTTTTTAATGGCCAGTTTTGAAGGGATGCGCGACCGGCTGACAGAAACCTCAGTCGATTTCTTTCCCAATGCCCTGGCCCGCCAGGGAATCATTACGGACGTAACCGGGAATGAAATTCGCAGGGTCACCGTGAACCCGAGAGTGAAACCCTTCCTGGACCTTTATCCTATGCCCAACTTGGGTCCCACGGGCAATGGGGTCAATGAAAACCGCGCTCCCGTATTCTTGCCGACCAGTGAAAATTTTCTTACCCTCCGCGTGGATCATACGATTTCCGTCCGGGACAGCCTTTTCGCACGCTATACGTTTGATGACGCCACCAGTCACTCCGGCCAGCCCATGTTTCTGTTTCGGCGCGTGTCGGAAAGCCGCCAGCAATACCTTACCCTGATGGCGTCGCATGTTTCCAGCCCGCAAGTTGTGCATTCCTTCCGGTTTGGGTTCACTCGCCCGGTGACAAACGATAGAGGCCTCGTCTCCATCGATATTCCCGAGGAATCATTATTTGTCCAGGACGCGCCTGAATTTGGCCTGCTCTCCCTTTCCGGCGTATCACCGTTCGGTTTGGTTGGCGGCACACCGCTGGGAAAGACGATGGACTCCTTTCAATTTGCCTATGACCTCCTGCTCCAAAAATCAGCCCACGCCTTGAAGGTGGGGGTGCAGGCGCATCGCTATCGTTGGACCACATTCACCAATTTTAATCGAGGAGCCAGGTGGTCGTTCAGCGGCCTGGAGAGCTTTCTGCAAGCAGGCGCGGACGGAACCACCAAATTGGATGTGTCTTTGCCGGGCTCGGATAACAAAAAAGATTTTCGCCAGACCTTGCTGGGATTTTATGTTCAGGATGATTATCAGATTGCTCCGCGTCTCCAGCTCAATCTGGGCCTGCGTTATGAATTCACCTCGCTGATTCGCGAGAAATCGGGGCGAACCTCCGCCCTCTTGGACATAGTCCGCGGCTCGGAGGTGCAGATTGGACCCTTGATAGCGGACAACCCTTCGTTGCTTAACTTTGCGCCCCGGATTGGCTTCACTTGGGCTCCTGGGGCGGGCGGGAATACGGTTTGGAGCGGCGGGTTTGGAATTTACTACGATCAATTGTTGGAATATCTCGTGGATCAGGTGAAGAATACGCTGCCGTTTTTTCAGCAAGCTGTCAGAACCAACTTTGATGCCTCTGCAACTTTTCCCGATGCCGTGGCTGCGGCCCAGGGAGTCCCCCTCATGGCCCGCACGCTGGATTATCAGAACACCTCCACCACCATGGTGTTCCGCTACAACTTCGCACTCCAGCACCGCCTCGCCAACGGCTGGAATTTCCGGACCTCCTACGTGGGAGCGAGAGGCAACCACTTGTTTCGCGCTTACGAGACCAACCTGTTTCCTGTGCCCGTCGCCAGACCGGACGGATCAGTTTTCTTTCCGTCCCATGAGGGTCCCCGCAACCCCGCATTCGGAAGCATTGTTTTAATCAACAGCGACGCGCAATCCTTTTATAACTCGCTGCAGCTCTCCGCCCAAAAAAATATCAGCCGGGGAAATTCCTTGAGGGCGAACTATACCTGGAGCAAGTCTGTAGACGACGCCTCCCGCCACACTTTCGGCAGCGTGGAACAATATGGGCCGGAGCGGACGCTGGACCGGGCGCTTTCTGATTTTGACGTCCGGCACCGTTTGGTCACCAGCTATTTTTTTACCCCGCCGTTTGGAAGCGGAATGCGGTTTTGGAATACCGGAATCCTGAGGCAACTCTTCGGAGGCTGGCGGATCGGTGGCATCCTGTCGCTTCGCACCGGCGCTCCATTCAGCCCCGGGATCAATGTAAGAACGCCGGAGTTTCTGTTCACAGCCAGCCGTCCCAACCTGTTGCCCGGCCAGAATAACAACCCGACGGAAGGCGTTACGGCCGGCTGCGCGGGAATCCCGGCCGGCCAGCCGCTGGGAACTCGCGAGCGATATTTTGACCCCTGCGTATACGGGATACCGGAACCCGGCACGCTCGGCAACGCCGGGCGAAACACGATTATTTCGCCGCGAGTGTTCAATATGGACATCTCTCTGCAAAAGGAATTCTCATTGGACTCCCGAAGGCAGTTGCAATTTCGGATGGAATTTTTCAACCTGCTGAACCATACTAATTTGGATCCTCGGAATGGCCCGCCGCCGTTCGTCTTCACGGGAAGAACGGGCCGTCGAAATCCGATTGCGGGAAGGATTGCAGGGACTACCACTACCTCCCGGCAGATTCAGTTTGCCCTGCGGTTTTCCTTTTAGGCGTGCGAAGCGTTCCCGGGAATCCTTTTCAGCCACCGATTGGAAACCAGCCATGAAACGGCTTTACCGATCCAAAACAAATAAAGTGATTGCCGGCATTTTCGGAGGGATCGCAGAAACTTATTCCATCGATCCCAGCCTGCTGCGGCTTGCGCTTGTCTTTTTGGGGGTGACAACGGGTGTCGTGCCGCTGGTGGTCACTTACATCATCGGATGGATTATTATTTCGAAAGTCCCCGAAGAGGAAATCAAAGCCGCAGAAAACAAAGCCTCAGAAATCAAAACCGAAGAACCGGACTCGGCGAAACAGTAATCGCTTTCGGGCAGCACCTAAGGACGGTCCGCCGAGTGTTGGTTAGCGAACGGCCTCAGCCATTTCGCTCCGACAGAAAGCCACTTGGGTGGGCAGAGCTTCTTCTTCCCGCAAATAAGTCATCAATACCTCGCCTGCGCAGGTGAACTCTCCGCCGGGATCGAGCAAACCGAATTGCTTGATCCCCTCTGCCGCGTTGTCGTAGAGCTGCCAATAGACTGCGTACCGAAGCTGCCCGCTGTCGAGCAGCTTCAAAACAGCGTGGATGCCCTTTGCCACCGCCGCTTGCGGCAGCTTCCATTCGCGAGCATACCCAAACTCGCCGAGCAGAACATGGCGCGGGCCGAAAAACTCCCGGCCAGCGGTGGTAAGCCCGCGCTGGGTTCGTTTCTCAATTTCTTCCAGAGCGGTGCTCAACACTGCTGCGACATCGCTCTGGGCCACCGTTTCCCAGGCGGAAAAAGAAACAAAATCGAAACGGAGCCGGGGCAGAACCGCTCCCAGGGCGTTCATGCCGGTGGCTTGCTTGGCGTAATTTCCTGCAGCAGTGCGGCCAAGCTGCAACCGCCAGAGCGAAACCTCAACGCCGGAAAAAACTTTCAGCCGGGCGGCAGGGAACTCGCGCCGTCCATCTGCTACTGCCCGGAAGCGCGTGTCGAGGTCACGCACTACATTATCAACAGCAAGTTCCTGCCGGCCTGCCGAGTTCAGCGCCTCCAGAAGTTTTTCATCCGCCTCGTGGTTGGAAATCAAAATTACTTTGTCGAGACCGCCAAAGTTCCGGTAGAGCCATTCGACCATCTCGCGCAGCTGTTGGTACTCTTGTTGCCATTCGTGTTCGGCAACGGGTCTTCGCAGGTCGATCTCGTCAGGTCCTTCCCCATAATGGAACACCGGATAGGCGGTCAGCCACATGGTTTTGAATTGCGGGTTCTCAAGAATCCGCTTGTAGCGCGGCAACGCCAGAATCTTCGCCAGCGTGACCGGCTCCTGCAATTCAGCAAATCGGTGCGGCGACCTCAGCGGATGAAGATAGTCATACCGCCCGCCGACAAAAATCCGCACGGTTCTGAACCCAAACCGCTCGATATCGCCCACGGCGCGGCTTAAGCCATCGCCGCTGGCTTCGGATGCGGTTGCCTGACGCGGCTCAGGTGTTTGTCCTAAACCAGGTGTTTGTCCAAACCAATGATAGATGCCGAGGCGCTCCGACGCCGGCTGCCGTAAACCGTCCTGCGCATTGCTGAGCGATGCAACGAACAGCAGCCCGGCAACTAAGACCGTCATCCGGATTGTCTTCGCCAGACTCTTCACGACGCCTTCTTTTTTTCGGTTACGCATCTGCTGTCCTGCTGCCCATCCCGCCGTGGATCACTATCGTGCGCCGGGTGAACGGGACATCATCTCTGAAAGGCCTCGGGGATTTTATAGAGGTAGATAAAGTGGGTGCCGCCGCCGACCTGGACGGCTTCGTCCTGCGAGGACCGCCAGCGGGGTATGCGAATGTCGTGCACAATTACCCTGGTGCCGGGGCGGAGTTCTTTTTCAAGCTTCGGGCGCAATTTTTCATTGGCTCCCGGCAACAGGTAAACAGCCACAACCGTCGCAGGCCTTATATCCGTTTGCAACAGGTCGCCCTGAATGATGCTCACCAATCCACCCAGGTTCCGCTCCCGTATCTTCGCGGTCGATTCCTCCACCAGGAGGCGGTCCAACTCCACCCCCACGGCCTTGGCGCCATACTTTTCAGCCGCCATGATGACGATCCGTCCGTCGCCCGAGCCCAGGTCATACACCACGTCGCTGGATGTGACCTGCGCCACTTCCAGCATCTTCTCGACCACCTGCATGGGAGTGGCGACAAAGGGCGCCAGGCGTTCTGCCCGCCGCGTGCGGGCGGAGGAAGGGCTCTCGGTTTCCTTTGCCGTCTCGGTTTCCGAAGCAGAGGTCGCTGAGCGCCGGCGATTGAAGGGCCAATCGTCGTTGGTGTAGACACGCTTGGGTTCGGTGGAATCTTCTTGTGCATGCGCCACGCTGGGCTCACCCGTCTTCATCTGGAGAATCTCGGAGGGCAGCAAGCCCCAGAGCAGCAAGAAACTCACCAGGATCGCGCCAATCGCCCATCTCAATACCGCCATAAACATCCCCCTATGGAGCCGTCCGAATTATCAATCATCACCGGTAACAGCAACTTCCTGGTCCTTGTATTGCAATTGGTAAAGCTTCCAGTAAATGCCTCGCTGTGCGAGCAGTTGTTGATGCGGTCCGGCCTCGCGGATTTTTCCCTTGTGCAGCACCACAATGCGGTCGGCCCGCTGAATGGTAGAAAGCCTGTGGGCAATCACCACCGAGGTTCGCCCGCTGACCATGCGCTGCAAAGCCTCCCGAAGGCGGAATTCCGTTTCCGTATCGACGCTCGATGTCGCCTCATCCAGAATCAGTATCTGTGGATTGTGAGCCAGCGCGCGGGCAAAACTGATGAGCTGCTTTTGCCCCACCGAAAGCGTGCTGCCGCGCTCGCGCACCTCTTCCTGGTAACCTTGCGGAAGCGACCGGATGAATTCGCCGAGGTTCACCTCTTCAATTGCGTCCTCCATAGCCTCCTGGTCCACAGTATCGGAGCCCAGGCGGATGTTGCTCTCAATCGTTCCTGAGAACAAAAACGGGTCCTGGAGCACCACGCCGAAACGCCGCCGCAGCTCGGTCAAGTTCTGGTCCCGCACATCCACGCCGTCCACCAGCACCTGGCCTCGCTGGACGTCGTAGAAACGCAGCAGCAAGCTTGTCAAGGTGGTCTTGCCGGCGCCGGTGTGGCCCACCACGGCGATTGTCTCGCCCGGCTCGATTTTCAAGTTGATATCCTGGAGCACCCAATTGGGTTCCTCTCCTTCTTGCTGGCCGGTGTAGGCGAACCAGACATTCCGGAACTCCAGACTCCCGCTCGCCTCCGGGGCAAGTTTCGGAGACGAAGACTCCCGGGGCGATTCGATTTCAACCGGGGTGTCCAGCAACTTAAAAATACGCTCGGAGCTGGCCATCGCTCCCTGCAAGATGTTGTACTTTTCACTGAGGTCCTGGATGGGCCGGAAAAACCGCTGCGCGTATTGGATGAATGCAACCAGGATGCCGAGGGTCAGCGTCTCTCCCAGCACCCGCTGCCCTCCGTACCAGATGATCAGCGCGATGGCGGTGGAGCTGAGCACCTCGACGGCGGGGTAAAACAGCGAGTGCGCGAAGACGGAGTCGAGGAACGCCCGCTTGTGGATGCGGTTGATCTTTTCAAACTCGGCGAAACTCTTCGCCTCGCGGTTGAACAGTTGCACCACGCTCATTCCCGTCAGGTGCTCCTGGAGGTGAGCATTCATCCGGGCCAGCGCCACCCGGATGCGGCGGTAACATCCGCGGACGACCCGGCGAAAAAGGAAGGTGGCCACGAAAATCAGCGGCAGCACGGAAAAGGTGACCAGCGCCAGGGCGGCGTTCATCTGCAGCATCACGGCAAGGATAAAGACCAGCGTCAAGAAATCGCCGAAGATGGCCACTACGCCGGAGGTGAACATTTCGTTCAGAACGTCCACATCCGTGGTGGCGCGCGTCAGCAGGCGTCCGACGGGATTGCGGTCGAAAAACTGGATGTGGAGCCGCTGCAAGTGGCGGAAGATCTCCATGCGCAGGTCGGCCATGGCGCGCTGGCCGACCCTGTGCATGTAGTAGGTCTGCGCATACTCCAGCGCAAACAGCAGCACCAGGGTCAGTATGTAGAGCCCGGCGATCTGGGTTAACCCTGTCAGGTAGTTGTCGCTGAGCAAAGAATCCAGAAACGTGGGCTGGCGCTCGGTGGTCACCAGATACCGGTCCACGGCAACTTTCGTCAGAAAGGGACCGACCACCTGGAGCAGGGAATGGAAAATCATCGCCACCGAAGCCGCCATGACGATTGCCCGGTAGGGAAACAGGTACCGCAACAGGCGCTTCATCAGCCTGCTATCGTAAGCCTTGCCCAGGATCTCTTCTTCGTGATGATCTTGCTTGGTCAATCCAACCTGCCTTCAAAAGGAGACGCCGTGCCCGGAGGAAATCAGGCCCGCTCCAATTCTTCTTCCAGCAACTGCCTCTGATAAAGCTCCTGGTAATAGGAGCCGTTTCCGAGAAGCTCCTGATGCGTGCCGCGCTCCACGATGGAGCCTTCGCGAAGCACCACGATCTGATCGGCTCCGCGAACCGTGGAGATGCGATGAGAAATGAGAACCGTGGTCCGGCCTCGCATCACTGACGCCAGACGGTTGAGGATGATCTCCTCGGTGTAGGTATCGACGCTCGAAAGCGCATCGTCGAGAACCAGAATCTTCGGGTTGCGCAACACAGCCCTGGCAATGGCGGTCCGCTGCTTCTGGCCGCCGGAAAGGGTAATGCCGCGCTCGCCCACGATGGTTCCAAACTTCATGGGAAAGTCTTCCACATCGGAAAGCAGGCCGCCGATTTCGGCAGCGTGCTGAATCTGGCCGTCTGTAGCGTTGTTCACACCAAAGGCGATGTTTTCCCGAATCGTCTCGCTAAACAGAAAAGTTTCCTGCTGCACGAAACCAATCATCCGGCGCAGTTCCTCCAGCCGGTAGTCGCGGATATCTTTTCCGTCCAGATACACGCTGCCCGGAGGAGCTTCGTAGAGGCGGGGGATCAAATGCACCAAAGTGGATTTACCGCTGCCGGTGGGGCCGACGATAGCCAGGGTACTGCCCGCAGGGATCGTCAAGTCAACCTGGTGAAGCACCTGCCGGCCGTTGTAGGAGAAGGAAAGATTGCGGAACTCAATGTCCACGCCGCGCACTTCCTCCCTTTTGCCGTCGCCGTCCGATCCGGTTGCGGACCGGACCGGCAGGGGTTCGGCAGTTTGCGAGACGGCAAGCTCGGAGGGCGCCAGGCGGAGGTCCGGACGGTCGGCAATTTCCGGCTCCTCCGTTAAAATCTGATTCAAGCGGCCCAGAGAAGCTGTGCCCCGCTGAAAAAGGTTCACGACCCACCCCATGGCGATCATGGGCCACGTAAGCTGCCCCATGTATGCGTTGAAAGCGACAAAGGAGCCGATAGTAATGTTCCCGTTCACCACCTCGCGGCCTCCCATCCAGAGGACCATCACGTAGGTGAGCCCCAGCAAAACTTCGAGCGACGGATAGAACATGCCCCAGAGACGGACGAGTCTCATGTTTTGGGCGACATACTCTTCATTGGCTTCCTGGAAGCGCGCAATCTCCGCTTCCTCCTGCGCATAGGCGCGAACAACACGAATGCCGGCCAAGCTTTCCTGGACTTTCGCGCTCAAGGTGGAGAGCAGGGCCTGAATGCTTTCAAAACGCTCATGGATCCGGCGTCCGAAAAACACCACCACCCCCACGACCACAGGCATCAGCAGGAAACAATAGAAAGTCAGCTTGGGACTGATGCTGAGCATGATGCCCAGCGCCGCCAGCAGCGTGACGACGGTGTTCAGCGAATACATGATGCCGGGCCCCAGAAGCATCCGCACGGCATTCATGTCATTCGTGGCGCGGGACATCAGGTCGCCCGTGCGGTTTCGTTGAAAGTAGGTGAGCGAAAGCCGGTTCAGATGGCGGTACAGATCGTTGCGCAGATCGTACTCCGCCTCCCGCGAGATGCCGATCAGAATGATCCGCTTCCAAAAAAGAAAGAAGGCCTTGCCCAGCGCAGCGACCACCAGCCAGCGGATGTAGAGAACCAGCTTGTCAGCCGTCGCGCCCTGCTGGAGGTCATCGATCGCATACTTGATGATCATGGGGATGGCCAGCCAGAAGGCGACGTCGCAGAGCAGGACCCCGAAGCCTATCAAATACCGCCGCCGGTAGCGCCACAGGTAGGGGTAGAGTGGCTGGAGTCGTTTTGCGATCGAGATCATGTTGAATGCACGCCGTTGTTTTCTCAGGCTGTTCAGAAACGATTATAAGAGACGCTGCGAAGGCGGTGTTAGGATAATTTGCGTCCGGTTCCGCCGAGTGCACAATCGTGTTCCTTCGTGGGAATTCGCCGCCCCTCGGATATAATCCCGAATGGAGTCCTGGTGGATTCCTTCTGGATCATGCTGTCTACATGGTAGACACATGGTTGTGCGCATTTTCTGGTTCTGCTCATGCTCACTCTTTCCGAACAAGTGGGACAGCTTCTCACCATCGGTTTTGAAGGCGACTGCTGGAATCGCGGCCTCGAAGCTTTGCTGCGCCGCATCAGCCCCGGCGGGGTGATTTTTTTCTCTCGTAATATCAAGACCGCTCCGGAGTTTCATAGTTTAGCTGGGCAGATTCGCCAGCACTTGAAGACACCGCCTTTCCTCGCCATCGATATGGAAGGCGGCCAAGTGGACCGCTTGCGAGACGCACTGGCTCCATTGCCCGCTGTTCGCGAGGTTGCGCGGGCCGGCATGGCAGCCGACATGGGCAAAATGGCGGGCAGGGAACTGGCGGCATTCTCCCTGAACGTTGACTTCGCGCCCGTGCTCGATTTGACAAGCACCGAGTCAGAGGACGTGTTGGGCAATCGCACGGCAGGGAACTCGCCCGAGGCGGTGATCCGCTTCGCGGAGGAATTTCTTGCGGGACTTGCCGAATCGGGAGTCACGGGCTGCGGAAAACATTTTCCCGGCCTGGGTGGCGGACAAAAAGATTCTCACCGGGAACTGCCTTGCATCCGCAAGGCGGAAGCAGACTTGTGGCAGCAAGACTTGCTTCCGTTTCGCGCCCTGGCCGCAAAGCTCCCCATGGTGATGGTGTCGCACGCCTCCTACCCCGAACTGGAGGGCGCACCCTCGGATGCCGCCGCGAAGGCAGACAGCCCGCTTCCCGCGAGCCTCTCACACGCAATCATCACCGGGTTGCTGAAGGAGCGAATCGGATTTCAGGGCTTGGTCTTGTCCGATGACTTGGAGATGGGCGCCATTCTGCGGCATCGAACGATTGCAGAGGCTGCCGTCGAGGCAGTACGGGCCGGTTGTGACGGTATCCTGGTCTGCCGCCACGCGAGCAACGTCCAGAAAGCATTTGACGCGCTTTGCCAGGAAGCTGGCCGCGACGAAAACTTCCGTGCCCTGGTGGAACTGGCTTCGAAAAAAGTCCTGACGACTAAAAAGGATTTGCTGAGAGCAGAGCCGCCAGCGGCTTCCACTCCCCCGCATTGGGATCTCCTGCGGCGCGAGATCAGGGAGTTCGCCGCCGCTGTCGAACGGCGACTCACTGCTAATCCCGCCGGGAAGGAAGGTGGCAGGTGAAGAAAATACAGAGGGGCGCATGCTGGTAGCTGGACAGGGGGAGCGATGCTGGTAGCTGGAATGATGAGCGGGACCTCAGCCGACGGCATCGACGTGGCGCTGGCGGAGATCACAGGACTGGAATGGAAGACGCGCATTCGTCTTCGCGCCTCCCGCTTCGTGCCCTATCCGCCTGATGTCCGCCACCGAATCCTGGCAATTTCCGGCGGTGCTCTCGTGCCGGCGTCGGAGCTGTCGCAGATGAACTTTCTGCTGGGAGAACTTTTTGCGCGCGCCTGCCTGCATGTGTGCCGCCGGTCCGGCATCGGAAAAGGAAGGCTTCGCCTGATTGGCTCCCACGGACAGACTGTGTACCACCAGAACGCGGCATCCCGTTTCTGCGGGCTTCGGGTTCAATCCACCCTGCAAATCGGCGAACCTGCCGTGATCGCGGAGCGCACCGGCGTCACCACCATCGGCGACTTCCGCACGGCGGACGTGGCCGCCGGAGGGCGCGGCGCGCCGCTGGTTCCCTATCTCGACTACCTGCTCTACCGGCATCCCCGGCGAGGCAGGGTAGCCGTGAACATCGGAGGCATCGCCAACCTCACCGCCATTCCTGCGCGTGGAGGGCCCGAAGAAGTGATCGCCTTCGATACCGGCCCCGGCAACATGTTGCTCGACGCCCTCGCCGAGCGCGCCACGAAAGGGAAGCTGCGATACGATCCGGCTGGAAGGATGGCGGCCCGGGGGGAAATCTCCGAGACCGTGGTCCGCCGCCTGCTGCGGCATGCCTATTTTCGCCTGCCGCCGCCGAAGACCACCGGGCGGGAACAATTCGGACGGGACTACTTGAAGCGATTTCTTGCATCGGGCAGATTCCATTCTTCCCAAGACGCCCTGGCGACGGCTGCGGCCCTGACGGCGGAATCGATTGCATACGGCGTTAAAAAATTTGTCCTGCCGAAGTTTTCTGTCGCCGATTGCATTGTGTCCGGCGGGGGAGTAAAGAATCTTTTCCTGATGAAAGAGCTTCGGCGGCGGCTTTGTGCAGACCAGGACGCGGGCCAGGAAAAAGGAAGCGGCGGCATGCGGGTCCTCACCTCGGACGCGACCGGCATCCCGGCAGACGGCAAGGAGGCGATAGCCTTTGCCGTGCTGGCCTATCACACGCTGCACAGGTGGCCTTCCAGCCTTGCTTCTGCCACGGGAGCGCGCCATCCGGCAATTCTGGGAAAGGTGGTCTATGGGAAACAATAGAGAAAACGGCACTCGCTTGCTGCTTGGTATTGCAATCGGCCTGCTCGGCATGGCCGGGTTCGGTTGCGCTCCGCAACGGGACCTGCAAACCGTCGTGATGCTGATCGAATCCTCTCCGCTGAACCTGGACCCGCGCATCGGCACCGACGCCCAATCGCAGCGGATTGGGGCGCTGATCTTCGACAGCCTCCTGCGCAGCGACCGCAACTTCCGCCTGCAACCCTGGCTGGCCGAAAGCTGGGAGACGCCCGACCCTTTAACCTACGTATTCCATCTGCGCCAGGATGTCCGCTTCCATGACGGCAGGCCACTGACGGCGCGCGACGTCCGCTACACCTTTACGAGCCTTCTCTCCGGTGAGATTCCCAGCCTCAAGGCCGCCAGTTTCGCGCAGATTGATTCCATAGAGACGCCCGATGATGCGACCGTCGTCATCCGCCTGAAAGAGCCCTACGCCTCTTTTCCTTGGAACCTGACGCAGGGAGCGATCGGCATTGTCCCGGAAGGGTCTGCGCAGGAAGTGGCGCTCCAGCCCGTCGGCTCCGGGCCGTTCCGCTTCGTGAGCGCGGCGCAGGATGAGGATGTGCTCCTGGAGCGCAACCCGGACTACTGGGCCACGCCGCCGCAGATCGAGCGCGTGCGCTTCAAGGTCGTCCCCGACGCCACCGTGCGCGCGCTGGAAATGCGGAAGGGAAGCGCCGACCTGCTGCTGAACTCTTTGAGCGCCGACATGGTGGAGGTCTTGCGCCAGGAAGAAAGCCTGGAGGTCGTCCAGCAGCCCGGCACCAACTACCAGTACCTGGCCTTTAATATGGAGAACAAAGACCTGACGCTTCCGGTCCGCCAGGCCATCGCCCACGGGATTGACCGGCAGGCGTTGATAACCTACCTGTGGAGGGATTCGGTCCGTCCCGCCAACAGCATCCTGCCGCCGCAGCATTGGGCCTATGAAAAGGATGCTCCGTCCTATCCTTACGATCCCGCCAAGGCACGGAGGTTGCTGGACGCAGCGGGTCTCGCGCCCGGCCCGGACGGCGTTCGACTCCGATTGCAAATGAAGACCTCCACCGACCAGACCACCCGCGAGCTGGCCGCCGTCTTTCAGGAGCAGTTGCGGCAGATCGGCATCGCTCTGGAAATCCGCTCCTTCGAGTGGGCCACCTTCTACGGAGATGTCGTCCGGGGCCGCTTCGATTTCTACTCGCTCCGATGGACCGGAGCCAACAACGACCCGGATATCTTCGAGTACTGCTTCCACTCCGCCAAGCAGCCGCCCGCAGGAGCCAACCGAGGACACTACTCGAACCCTGAGGCCGACCGGCTCATTGAGCAAGGCCGCGCCAGCTCTGACATGGAAGAGCGCCGCCAGCACTACTCCGAGCTGCAAAAGGTTCTCAACCACGATCTGCCTTATATTCACCTGTGGTATATGGACAACGTCAGCCTGTATAACCGGCGGCTCAGCAATCCGGAGCTGTTTCCGACAGGGAATTACCAGTTCCTGACAACCCTCCGCATCGCCTCACCTTAGCAACTCGACAGTTCTAGACTATTCTCGGTGTTGCTGGATAGCCCGCAGGTAGGGCAGGCATTCCTGCCTGCCCTTTGAGAGGACAGGCCTGGAGGCCTGTCCCTACTTTGGCGGCTGTGCGTTACAGCAACTCTGAAACTGATCTAATTGGCTTCGTTTTCGTCCTGTCCGGAACACCTCCTCAAGATTCTAAAGGCCTTATTGGCTTCGTTTGGTAAAAATAAACTTTCTGCTGCACGGCTTCGTTGGTCCGTTTTCCTCCTTCCACTCCTACGAGTCGATTTTCTACCCGCCGGATTCGTGAGGCAAGAGAATTATTCCGAAGATTCCGAAGATTCCACAGGGAACCGTGCCCGGCTGGGATGAATTTCACCAGCCTGGTCCACCCACAACGTCCGATAATATATCTTATGTAAAGTATTGGAAATAGCTTTGTAGAATGGCAGCATTTGCCGGTCAGCCTCCCAGCCGCCGATTGGCCGCCTAGCCAAGGCACTGTCCCTGCATGTGCTGGCGGTGTGGCTGTCGGGAGGCCTCCGGTTCGCACCGATGATGCTACCCGAAAATGAGGGCCACATCCGGCTGCAACCAACGGTTAGCTCTGCAGAATCGCAGCCCTCTCAAGCGGCTTACGCGCTGTTGGGCCACAGTCTACGGAGTGGGCAATACATCAGCGGTCGTTTAATCGCTGCTGCTGCAGATACTCGGAAATTAGGGCGATCCCCTCGCCCAACCGCTCGTCGACCAACTGAATCACCTGCTGAGTAATCTGCAGGTCTTGCGCCTGGTATTC
Organism: Acidobacteriota bacterium; assembly: GCA_022567475.1. GTDB lineage: Bacteria > Acidobacteriota > Terriglobia > 2-12-FULL-54-10 > 2-12-FULL-54-10 > JADFGZ01. The sequence continues at coordinate 25,023 of JADFGZ010000020.1, forward strand.
CTTCAGTACGTCCGGACCACGCAAAAGCGACAGTCCAATCATCACCGATCCGAACAGCGCGAACAACGTTCCTGGAGCCGCTCGCTCGAGAAGTAGCTTTCTGTCATTCCACACGGCTTCAAGATCACCAGTCTGCAGAACTCCGAGCACGAACAGTCGATAACCAAGGGCCGCAAAGCCAAAGCCCACGCCGACCGAGAGTGTAAACAGGTAAATTATAAGTGAAAGCGGATCTCTCCCGAGTATGAAAAGGATTCCTATCAGCGAGAGAGCGCCACCTGGGATGGTGAATCGCATGTATTGCCGAAGGCCGTCGTTCCCGTCTCCGACTGGCGCCTTCTCTAGCCCGAGACGCAGCAATCGATAACCTAGCCAGATGACGAAGGCAGCGATCACAGTCTCTAGATGCTGTGACAGTATGAGGTTG
>JADFGZ010000213.1 GCA_022567475.1 Acidobacteriota bacterium
CTGATCGATATTCTTGGAAAAGTTGTAGGACATCTGCACCTGGAGACCCCGACTGAGCCGCTTTTGGGCGCCCAAGGCCAGGCCATGATAGAAGGTGTTGCCGTTGGAAGTCTGGATTCGCGCTTCTCCAAAGCAGCACTGGATGCGGCCTCTCCTGGTGGACCATTGTTTTGGTGTTCCAGCCGGAGGCTGGTCCGGCCAGCCATCCCACTTGCGCAGGTTCATCCGGTTTTGGTTCAACAGGTGCAACGCCCGCGATCCGGTGTAGCCGGCCGAAAGCACCCAATCGGCCACCTCGCGCTGCAACGTCAAACTCCAGCGATAGACATATGCCGTTTTCTGGTTAAACTCCAGGGCCCGGAGATTGTTTCGCTGTTCACCGAGATCTATTTGGTTTTGGAAAGCGGTCGGGAATTCCAGGCTGACACCGAAGTCATCCTGGAGATCGTCATCGTCAATCCGTCGAACCTGGACGAACGGAGGCAGTTCTTGCAGCGAAGTTCGGATTTGGTACAGACGCGGATGGACGTAGAAGATGCCGAAGCCGCCGCGGAGCGAGGTCTTGCGGTCACCCGGAGCCCAGGCAAATCCAAAGCGCGGGCTGAAGCTTTTCTTGGTGGCATTGGTGTACGGGGGGCCCACAACGGTGTCCGCGTCGCCAAAGTTAATCAAGGCGGCGAGCCTGGCTTCGTCACCCGAAGGAACGGTTACAAACTCATATCGGAACCCCAGGTTCAACGTGAGGGAGTTGGCAATCTGCCAGTTGTCCTGGAAATAGGCGCCAAACTGGTACTGCTGCATAATGTGCGGCGGACTGAGCCCCAGGCCCTGCTCGTCCGGCACCATTCCCTGAAACCGGAACGGGCTGGCTGTCAGGAAATCTTCCACCGTGTCAAAGTCATAGATCCCATAGCATCCCCGGCTGCAACTTCTTTGGTCATAATGGAAGCGAATCACCTCTACGCCTGCGCGGAGGGAATGGTTCCCACGGCTGAACGAAAGGCCATCCTTGAAGCTCAAGCTTTGTTGCAAGTAATTGGAACCACCGGTCCGGAATCCAATCGCGGACGCATCCCCCGGATTGATTTGGCCAAAGAAATTTTCCACTCCCTGCGATACCGATTCCTCGCCGGAGCGGTCAGCACCGAATGTAAGGTCGCCCCAGTCTCTCCGTGAGGCGAGGGCGATGTCGCCCGCCGAGACCGTGTGGCTGAAACCAAAATGAAACTCATTCAGCGTGGTAGGCGAAAGGATGCTGGTGAGTCCGAAGCCAAAGATATGCCTCAAGCTGGTAACAGCACCGCCCGTGCCGGCGGCATTATTCACTTCCCCCAGAATGCTGAACGGCCCATTGTGCTCGGCGTCATCAAAGTTATAGGTTGCCGACATTTGGTTGTTGTCGCTAATGTTGTGATCCACCTTGATGCTCGCAAAGTCGTCTCTGGTGGGCGTACTTGCCGGACCGGCAACATCCGACGTCCCATCGCCGAAATCCTCCACCAGTGTATTGCCCTGCCCGGGAATCGGGTATAACGCCAAATAGGGCGCGACCTCCGGGGCAATGCCGATAAACTCACCGCCGACAAACCCTTGATGAACCTCCGTGCTGAGAACGCGGGCCGTATCCGTCGTATTCAACCTTTCCCGCAATCCCTCGTAGCTTCCGAAGAAAAAGGTCCTGTCGGAAACGATGGGGCCTCCGAGAGAGCCGCCGAACTGGTTGCGCTTGAACTCGGGCTTATCTTCGCCGAAAGCGTTGGTGAAGAAATTGGCGGCATCCACGTTGTCATTGCGGATAAATTCAAAGAGCGAGCCGTGCAACGAATTGGTCCCCGACTTGGTGATCGCGCTGACAATCGCTCCGGCGGCGCTTTGATATTCGGCAGAATAGTTGTTGGTAATCACCTGCAACTCCGCAACCGTCTCCGCGCCGATGTAGGCACCGGAAGCACCCTGCGCATTGCCCGAGAGATCGCCGTTCGACACCCCGTCCAGCAGATACAGGTTATGGGTCCCGCGGGCTCCGGCCACGGTCAGCTTGTCCCCCATGCCGCTAAATTCGCTCAGATCTCCGCTGCTCGGAACTCGGAGCACGCCCGGCTGCAAGAAGGTCAACTGGGTCAGGTCGCGGTTGTTGAGCGGAAGGTCCTCGACCTTCTGCACAGTCACCAGGTTGGAGACCGTGGCGCTGGTGGTCTCGACGAAGGTGACCTCGCCGGTCACCGTGACGGCCTGCGTTACCTCGCCCACCTGCAGGACAAAATCCACCACCGCAGTCTGGCCAATGGACAACGTGATCCCCGCCCGGATGCTGGTTTGAAATCCAGCGAGCGTGGCGCTGACTTCATAGCTGCCCACCGACAGGTTCGGAGCCTCGTACCGGCCGGTGGCGCCGGTTTCTGCCTGGCGCGCGATCCCTGTGTCCACATGCGTAATTGTGATCGCAGCACCGGGCACGGCAGCGCCGGACTGGTCGGTAACCGTTCCGGCAATCGTGCCCCTGGTCAATTGAGCCTGTGCCAGCGAGGCACAAAACAGAAATGCAAACAGGGCCAAACCACCCCTGGCCCATCTTGAAGCTAGACTTTTTGTCACAGCATCCTCCTTGAAAATTTACCTGTTGATCTCTAAATGCCCGCTCCGCAGCATACATTCATGTTCATGCATGTTGCCTGAGCGCGCAGGAATAAAAATGCATCCAGCAAAAATTGAACAACCGTTCGATTAATCAACCGTTCTCTTTTCAAATTTACTTGACCTTAACCCATTTTGAATCAATTATCCAGATAAATCCTGCGCTGTCAAGCAAAATTTGCTCTTGTGGCAGTTCCGTAATCTGACCGCAACCAAATAGCCCACAAAGAAGCAGTGGAGGCAGTTTGACACAAGTAGTACACTCTAATGCGCAAAACGGAGTGTAGCAATTGCGCATTCCGTTTGCGCAGCATAAAAACGGAGGGCGGTCATGAAAACAACTTTTTTATCGGTCTGGATTATGGTTCTAATGGCGGCAAACCTCGCTGCCCAGAGGGATATCCCCTCCGAGTTGATCCAGTATCCCAACCTGATTCTGAACAACGGAAAGATTCTCACCGTGGATGAGGACTTCCGAACCGCCGAGGCCGTCGCCATCCGCGACGGCGTGTTCCTGGCCGTCGGAACCAATCAGGAAATCCAGCGGCTGCGCGGGCCGGAAACGCAGACGATTGACCTCGAAGGAAAAACCGTCATCCCCGGCTTTGTCGCCACCGATGCGGACAACGACTTTGTAGGGGGCAACCTGTACAAGGAGACCCTCATCGGGCGGAAGATTTACGGCACGCTGCGTGGTTTGATCGAAAGGGACGATATCCTTCAAGAGATCGAGAAGCGGGTTGCTTCCCGTCCTGCCGGTGAAAGGGTCTTCTTCCGTGTGCCGGAAGAGAGCGCAGACGCATTGAACCTGACGCTGGCTGACCTTGACCCGGTCACTCCGAACCACCCCATCGCCATCAGCATCACCTCTGCCGACATGGTCGTAAATTCCCTCATGCTGGACGATCTGGTGGCAAGCATGCCGGGGGGCGAAAAGCACCCGGCGATTATTAAAGATCCGCAGACAGGCAAGCCGACCGGCCAGATATACGGACAGGCGACAGGAATCGTGGGATGGGACCTGCGCCCCTGGCCGACCATCGATGAAGCCATGGTGGAGGAACAGAAAGAAATGTTCCTCGACCTCAACCGCAAGGGCATCACTTCCATGGTGGCCCACACGCAGGGCTTTAACCTCTCGGTGATCAATGTCCTCTGGCACCAGAATGAGCTCAGCGTACGAGTCTTCGCTTCGCACGACTTTCTGCGGCAGAATCCGAATGCCGAGGCCTATCTGCGGCGCATTGGAAACCTGGTTGATTTCGGACTCGGCGACATGGTCCGCATTGTAGGCGCGGGACTCGCCTCGGCGGACGGGAACGCCGATATCGGCAACGCCTTGACCCTGGAGCCGAAGCTTCGCTCGGGCGGCTACGCCTTTGCCCCCGACGGACAGAATAAATGGATCGGCTACGGCCCCCATCACGACAGTTGGGAGGATCAAAACGTCCCGAGGGAACTGACTGAGTGGAACAACGTTCAGGTGGCGATCAAATACGGATGGAACACGACAGGGATTCACAACGTGGGAGACCAGGCGGCAGCCATCTGGATGCAATCGATTGAGGAAGGACTGGAGCAGCCGGACATGGTGCTGCGCCCGTGGCGGCCTTTCGGCCTGGATCATAACCTGTTCTGGAACCCCAAGAACTATTCCCTGATCGAGAAGCTGGATATGCGTCGCGGCTTGGGGAAGATGTGGCAGCGGCCGGAAGCGGCTGTCGAGCTGTACGGGGACCGTATCCACGACGCGCAACCCGTGTCGGAGTTGATTCAACGGGGATTCAAAGTTCACATCGAGGGCACCAATCCTTGGGAGGAGATCGCACGCTACATTACACGGCGGGACAGGCGGGGCCGGGTTTGGGGACCCGACCACGCCATCGACCGGCCCACGGCGCTGCGCATGAAGACGCTCTGGGCAGCCCGCTTTATCGACGAAGACGCGAACCTGGGCTCCATCGAGAAGGGCAAGAAGGCGGATTTGGCCGTCCTCGAAAGCGACTACATGACGGTTCCGGAAGAACAGATTGAGAAGATCGCAGTCGTTCTGACTGTCGTGGACGGAAAGGTTGTCTATGAGAAGCCCTAATCTGCGATGGCTATTGGTATTGTTGGCGCTGGTGACAGCCGGTTTGGCCCCCGCACAAAGTCCGGCACAGGAAACCTCTCCCGCGACGGATGAAGATGAAACGGAAGACACTTCAGAGTTCGCGCTGACCTTCAGCCGCGCAGCCGGGGCTCCCGGCGAGGAAGTTGCTCTTCCCGTCTATTTCACGCGCCGGCCTGGAGCTCCCAACGTAGAGAAGCTCACCCTCCGGTTGAGCTACCCGAAATCCGTTGTGACTTATAACAAAGCCGAAGATGCCTATCTTTCGCGCCGCGCGGGGGTCGATATCCATGCGGAGGCAAAGACCTCCGGCGAACAAAGTGTTTTGGAAATTAGCTTCACGCTGCCGGACCCTGCAGAGAAGGACTTCCCCAGCGGTCAAATAGCCTATCTTCATTTCATGATCTCATCGGAGGCCGATGACCAGACGGTCCACTTGAAGCCGGAGTTGTGGATCGACGAGCAGGCCGTAACCGCCTCGAATTCCCTTGCCCGCGTGGAGGGGGAAACCATCCTGATCTCCGCCTCGCCGATTCTTGTCGGCTGCTTCTTTTTTACACACTGACATCCATATGCTCCCGGGCATTGTCGCGGCACGTTACTGCTGGCTCGCTTTCCTTTCCAAAAGTATTGACTGCCAGCAGATAGAATGGGTGAACGGATTGCTTCGGCATCCTTGAGTAAGCCCCCCTGTCAGGAAACAACCTGTCCGGAAACAGCCTTGGCAAAAAATCACGCTTTGGGTATACTTCATCTGCGGGGTGGAGCAGTCTGGTAGCTCGTTGGGCTCATAACCCAAAGGTCGTCGGTTCAAATCCGACCCCCGCAACCAAACTTATTCTTCCCAATGCCACCTTCAAGGTGGCTTTTTTATTGTGGTTGCGAGGATGAGCACGCATCTGGTTACTGCACATCTGTGCTTCTTGTTTCCTTCGCGTACCACAGATCTACCACAGATTCCCCGAGAGCCCTCCCCAGGATTGAAGCAGGTTCGTCCATTTCACTGTCCTCGACGTGGGTGTAGATGTCCCCGGTCGTCGATATATTGGAATGGCCAAGCTGCTTCTGGGCCAGTTTGAGGCTCCCTGTTTCCCTGTGAATGATCGACCCTGCCAGATGCCGAAACGCATGGCACCCGGAAGCACGTTTCTTGAAAGGAATACCTGCCTTTTTAAGTGCAGGGTAAATCCCATTTCTTCTCAAGGAATCGGGATCGATTGGCCGACCATCAGCCTGGCAGAACACGAAGTCATCCGGCGCGGTGAAGGCCGAGCCTTTTCGATGCCCCCGAAGAATCTGCATTAACTGATCTGGCATGCCAATCTTTCTGTCACTAGCTTCTGTCTTGGTAGTCTGGATTACGCCTCTCCAAAGACTCTGGGTAATTACGATCCGCTTGTTCAGGAAGTCGATATTTTCCCACCGAAGGCCCAGTAACTCCCCTGCCCGAATCCCAGTCATCGCCAAAGTTGCCAGCAGCGGCCTGTAAAGAGGATCTGCCGTTTCGAGAATGGCTTTAGCCTGTGCTACCGAGAAAATCGGTTTCTCAGTCCGGTCAACTTTTGGACGATGCACTTTGGGACGGATAGGGCTTGCCGGGATGAAATCGTACTCCACGGCAATATCAAAGAGGAGCTTCAGGAGGTTGTAAACGTTCCTCCTGTACTTTGGAGAGAGACCATGGCTCCCGAGGGAAGCCATAAATTTGCTGACAGTTGATGGTGTGATCTCCTCCAATGGCATGTTTCCAAAAAATGGCTTAATCCATTTCTTGAGAATTGACTCGTAAGAATAACGAGTTGAAGGCTTAACGCCTGCATTGTCGAGGTAGTTCGGCCAATCGGAAACGAAAAGATCAGAAAACCTCTTCCCTGCCCGAGGAGCCAATCCTCCATTGCCGGCATTGATGCTTTCCAGCCGCTTCGCCAATTCCTTCATAGCCGCCTTTTTAGTCCGACAATCCTTAAGGGTTTCGCTTTTCTCTGTCCAGCCACCCTCCGAATTGCGGACCCGATACCTCAGCACATAGGCCATGCCATAATCGTAGTTCCGTTCAATAACGGTTCCCCGTTGGTAAGACTTTTTGCGAGCCATATTATTTCTTCTCCTTTCTAGGCCCGCCTTTCTGCTCAAGTTGCCTGGCGTAGACCTTCGCACCCTCCCGCATGAGGACTGAGGCGGAGACTTTCAAACGTTTCGATGTGTCTTCGAGCCACCGATGGAAATCCCCGGTCATTTTCACGGAAACCATCTTCGTTTTGCGAAGATGTTCAGGCTTGTAAGATTTCCTAGCCATACAACTGAGAGAAATGTATATACCTTTTAAATCTTTGTCAACAGGATTCTGTGGTAAGCGTGTGGTACGCGCTAACTGCGCCACTTGTTTTCAATGCCTTCCCGGCCCTGTTGGGCATACGACCCAACGAACTGGCCTTGCTCATGGTCAGCCAGCCATTTCTGGAAGGCTTCGGACTCTGGATTGAATCGAACGTATTTGCCTAGCTTGATGTGAGGATGTCAAGGGCGGAGTGAAACTAGGCCAGTGGGGCGGAGTAAAAGCAGACCACTTCCGGATGCTTTAAGGGGTTGGTTTGGGGATCTGCAGGGGTAGCTGGAGCGGAGGCCTGCGCCGCCGTTCAGGC
>JADFGZ010000214.1 GCA_022567475.1 Acidobacteriota bacterium
GGCGGGAATCTCGACGGTGGTTATAAAAAAGAAAAGGGGTATCAGGGTCAGCACCTTTGCGCGGGGATAGGTAATGAGGTAGGCGCCCAGCACTCCGGCAATGGCTCCGCTTGCGCCCACGGTTGGGATGGTCGAGGCGGGGCTGGAAACCAAGTGGGCCAGTGAGCCCGCCAATCCGCAACATAGATAAAGCAACACATAGCGCATATGCCCGACCCGATCTTCGACGTTGTCCCCGAAAATCCAGAGAAACCACATGTTGCCGATCAGATGCATCCACCCGCCATGCAGGAACATGGAGGTAAGCAACGGCGCCAGTCCCTGCGAGATCGTTACTGGCTCCCCCGAAAAAAAAGCCACCGTACGGGAGGGAATCAGCCCAAGATTCTGGATCATCAGGCTTGTGCTCGCTTCATCGAGAGTAAATTCCCGCAAAAAGACCAGGCAGTTGATGACAATCAGCGTGATGGTCACCACCGGCACGGTGTTGCGTGGATTGTTATCCCGGAGCGGAATCATGCCACTTCAACTTTTCCAGAAAGCATTTACGGGGACGCAGGGCTGTCCCTGCCCGCCTAACTGTAGCCGCAGAGTATCAGAAATGCAATGCAAGTATATTCAACCAGAGCGCTGTAGATGCCAGCGGTTATGCGTATAATGGTTCCTGATAGAATGCCTTCTTACCGGGCGAGTTTGACGGGCGGCCAACTTGGGCCGGATTGAGTTTCCTCCCTGCCGCTGGAGGGAAGGCGGACGCTGAATGAGGTGACCCGATGTTGCTGGGTGCTGAACGAAAAGCCCGTATCCGCCAGCGTCTAGAACCTATCCTGAAAGAGTACAACCCCGAACTCCAATTTGTGGCGGTGTTTGTAGACTCAAGCCGCCAATTCCTGGGGGTGGTGGCCCAGCTTGTCGAACGCCCCCTGATCCTGAAATTCCACTGGGTCACTTTTATCAGCAACCCCGACAGCTCCTTGCGTGCGGAGGTCTTCGCGCAGCTGGAGCAGAAGCTGAGCGCGAACTAGCCTCCACGCCTCCGGTTGCGCTGTGCCACGCCATCGCTGTTCGTTCCATTGTTTTTCGATTCTCTCCAGAGCCGCCCAGGGATACAATAAGACTTGAGCGCAAGTTGCATTTCCCTGGCGAGCAAACTCAAAGAAGCTGCGGCGCCCGAATGACTTCTGTCCAGGACCCGATTGACCGCTATTTTGAGCTTTCGCTGTTTTTCCTGCTGGCCGTAGGCTTCTTGACGCTCTCCGGCACGGGGAAAATGGACTTTTTCACTGTGTCCATGATGGGGATGGCTCTGGCCCTCCGTGCTGTTCTCCTTTGGCGGCAAAGCAGCTTCCGGCTGTCACCGCAGTTTGTCTCCCGAATTACCGCCGTCTACATCCCTTTTTATTTTTTTGATTTCTGGTTCCTGCTTGGCGCGCTCGACAGCGTTCTGGAGCGTTTGCTCCTGGCCACGATACACCTCATCTTTTTCGCCGCCGTACTCAAGATGTTCTCCGCGAGCCTCCCCAGAGATTACGTTTACCTGGCCGTGCTGGCATTTGCGCAGATGCTGGCCGCCGCCACCCTGACCGTCCAGACATCGTTCTTGTTCTTTTTCGGGATATTTCTTCTGCTGGCCATCTCCACCTTCACGAGCTTTGAAATCAAGCGCGCCCGCGACCGCGCCGCCAGCGCAGGCGCCTCCGCCGCCGCGCAGGCCCAGCCGGGAAACCGGTTTGTATCGTCACTCGGCAGCACCTCGCTCGTCATATGCTGCGGAACGGTGGCGCTGTCAACCATCTTATTCTTCGTCATTCCCCGGTGGAGCGGGGGTTATTTCGGCTCTCTGGCGCGCCGCACTGATTTCATCTCGGGGTTTTCCAATAACGTGGAGCTGGGAGAGATCGGACAGATCAAACGGCTCACCTCCGTCGTGATGCACATTGAAGCGCCGGGGCTTTCCCCGTTTGACGCCGTCAAATGGCGCGGCGTCGGCCTGAGCACCTTTGACGGCAGGCGCTGGTTCAATCGCAATGTTGCCGCCGACTTTATTTCCGGCCAAAGGAAGTATCGCTCGCCGCAGGATTACTCCTATCGTTTTAAGCAGTCAGTTGTCTACCCCGGCCAGCGTCCCGCGCAATTGTCCTACACAGTGATCCTGCAACCGCTTGCGAGCGATGCCGTTTTCCTGGCCTCTGAACCGCTTGCTCTGGAAGGCCCCTTTCGGAGAGTCTGGCGGGATGAAGCCGATTCCGTCTTTGCGCGCTATCGCCGCCGCGACCTGGTGCGCTACAACGCCGTCTCCGATATTGCCACGCCGCATCCCGATCTGCTGCGCTCGGATTCCCCAGACTTCCCTCCTTCCGTGCGGGAGGTCTATCTGCAATTGCCTCCCACCGACCCGCGGATAGTGGAACTGGCCCGCGAGGTCGCACAGGCAGAGCCTTCCATGTATGACAAGGTGAAGGCAATCGAGAGCTACCTGGCGGAAAGCTATGGCTACACGCTGGACCTCCCTGCCTCCATGCCCACGGACCCGATGGCCTATTTCCTGTTTGAGGCCCGCCGGGGACATTGCGAGTTCTTTGCCTCCTCCATGGCCGTGATGCTCCGAACCCTGGAGATTCCCGCCCGCTTGGTGAACGGTTTTTTGCAGGGCGGATACAACGATGTCTCCGGAAAATACACGGTCCGGGCCAGCGACGCCCATACCTGGGTCGAAGTCTATTTCCCCAGCTACGGCTGGGTGAGCTTCGATCCAACCCCGCCCGAAGGCCGTTCCAGCCGCGCGCTGTGGCTCGGCCGGCTTGGTTTCTATCTGGACGCCTTCCAAACCTTCTGGGAAGAATGGATCATCAACTACGACTTCTGGAACCATCAAGTGCCCCTGGCGCAGCAAATGGCGCGCACCACCCGTCAGGCAACCACTGACACCCGCTCTTACCTCCGCGAACGCTACCGCTCCCTGGTGGGATGGGTCCGGCAGGCTACGGAACGCTCCCTCCCGCACGGAGGGATGATCCTGCTCCTGTCCGGACTGGGAGCGCTCGGAGTGCTGGCCATCTACAGGAGAGACGACCTGTCGCGATGGGTGAGGGAGCGGAGAATGCTATGGCGATCCCAGCGAGGCAAGTCGCGCCCGGAGGATGCCACACTGGCCTACCTGCGCCTGCTCCGCATTCTGGACCGCAGGGGACAGCGAAAAGCTCCGGCCCAGACACCGAATGAATTTGCTGCTTCTGTAGTGGGACCGGCGGCCCCGCTGGTTTGCGACTTTACCCGGCTTTACCTGGAAACCCGCTTTGGAAGACTTCTTCACCTGCTGCCGCGCATGAACGTGATGCTGGGAAAGATCCAATCCCAAGCGCGTTCTAAATCGGAGACGGCCTGAGTTCGCGGATTGGGCTGTGCCTGGGCGCGGTTTTCCCCCAACAGGAGTACAATTGTCTGCTTGCCGTAAGGAGGACGCAACCCGAGGAGCCTGCAACCATGAAGTGTGACAATATTCTGCAAGCGATCGGCAGAACGCCTCTCATCCGTCTGAACAAAATCACAAAAGGCATCTCGGCTTCCGTTTATGTGAAGGCCGACAACCTGAACCCCGGCGGAAGCGTGAAGGACCGGATCGCCGTCCAGATGATCGCAGACGCCGAACGCCGCGGGTTGTTGAAGCCGGGCGGAACCATCGTTGAGGCGACATCCGGCAATACGGGAATGGGCCTGGCTCTGGTGGCTGCGGTCAAAGGCTACAAAGTCATCTTCACCATAAACGACAAGCAATCGCAGGAGAAGATGGACGTGCTCCGCGCCTTGGGAGCCGAAGTGATCGTCTGCCCCACGTCGGTCGAACCGGAAGACTCTAGGAGTTACTACTCCGTAGCCAAGAAATTAGCCCAGGAAATCCCCAACTCCTACTACCCCAACCAATACGGCAACCCGCAGAATCCCCAGGCGCACTTTGAATCCACCGGACCGGAAATCTGGGAGGATTCCGAGGGAAAGATAACTCACTTTGTGGCGACTTTGGGGACCGGAGGCACCATCAGCGGAGTCGGACGCTTTTTGAAGCAGAAGAACACGGCCATTCAACTGATCGGAGTCGATCCGGTTGGCTCGCTTTACTACGAATACGTCAAGAAGGGGACGGTGGGCAAAGCCGAGCCGTACGTGGTGGAAGGAATCGGCGAGGACTTTTTTCCTTCCACGATGGATTTGGATATTCTGGATGATATCTACCAAGTTACCGATCAGGAGTGCTTTGTGTGGGCCCGCAAGCTGGCCCGCCTGGAAGGGATATTCGCAGGCGGTTCTTCCGGCGGTTGCATCTCGGTGGCTTTGCGAGTGGCGCGGGATCTGACGGCAAATGACATGCTGATCGCGTTCATTCCCGACTCTGGAGATCGTTACCTGAGCAAGGTCTATAACGACGACTGGATGAGCCGCCATCAGTATTGGGAAGCCCAGTTGAGCGTAACGGCAGGGGAGGTCGTGCGATTAAAACAGCAGCACCATCCCGGCAGCCGCCTGATCTACGCCAAGGTGGGAGAAACGGCCCATCAGGCATTGCGCCTGATGCAGGACAAGGAAATCTCGCAACTGCCCGTGCTCGAGGATCACGCCTCTATTGGGACGGTCCGCGAAGACGATATTCTGAACCTCGCTCTGCGCGGAGTGGACCTGGACGGATTGGTCCTGCGGGAGTGCATGAAGGATCCCCTGCCCGTGCTCGATCCTCAAGCCACTATCGACCGTGTCACTTATTTGTTGACCAATGAAAGCCCCGCTGTCCTTGTGGATATGGGTGACAACAAGTTCGAGATTCTGACGAAGTATGATCTGATTAATATGGTCGCCATGCTGGCGGACTCCGCAGCCGCTTCGCACAGGTCCTCCGGTTAGCTTTGCTGTCGGCGCTTGCCGGTGGCCGAAGCGCTTCCCGCGTGCTAAAATCGCTAGCGGAAGCGAATCTGGTCTGGTGACTGGCCTGGACTTCAAATCCAGTGGTCCTTCTCTTTCGAGGGGGGCGATGGGTTCGATTCCCATACGCTTCCGCCATCGGACCAGTTGCCAATGCCGCGCAAGAAACCAAAGAAATTCAGCGCGACGAAGGAAGTCCACAGACGCGCCCGCGCTGCGCTCGGCCTCCCGCCGCCCTCCCGGCGCGTGGAAGACCGCCGCCGCAAGCCACCCAAGCACAAGAAAAAATTAGAGGAAGAGGCGCTTTCCTAATCGGAACCGCTCCGACCGTCTGCTTCCGCCTTGCAGCGGGCATCTTGACACCTGCGCCCAATTAGCGTATATACACTAATATGTTCTCCTGGGACGCCCGTAAGGGTCTGTGGGGAAACCATCTGAGCCGCGACAGTAATGGAGCGGTCCCAACCGCACGGTAAATTCTCGAACGTGTTTGACCGCTTGCTCACGCGCGCGGCTCGGATTGCTTTGCCTTCGCCGTAGTTTTCATACAGCCTCGTAAGGCCCTGAAGAACTAGGTGGAGGTTGGGAAATGGCACGGAAACAATTCGCATCATCAGCGCCCGGCAAGCGAGCCGCAAAGAGCGGAAAGCATATGCCGGATAGCCGCCCGGATAGTCAAATTGACTTCTCCGACATTCCCGAATCGACCGACGAGGAACTACAGCGTGCCCGTCGCGTCGGACGGCCCAGGACGGGGCGCGCCAAGCAGCTCATCGCCATTCGCATTGATCCACGGCTGCTGGCGCAACTCCGCCGCCTCGCCGCCAAGCAGGACAAGCCCTACCAAACCCTCATCCACGAGCTTCTGGAAAAAGCGGCGAAGCGAAATGCGGCTTGATCCGCCTCCCTACAATGCGGGAGAAGACATTCAGTAGTTTTACTTTCAGGACACTTTTAGGTTCCCATCGACTGTTCCCAAACGAACAATACGGCAGTACCCGCTCCTGCGTTTGCGTGTTAGGATTGGCAGCACCGATGAGGTCTTGATCGTGAGTAAGTCTTCTGTTGAACAGGTGCGAGTCTCCCGACCAGTCAACCTGGGAAACCACAGTGGTCAGTTCCGTATGGTAGCGTTTTCCGACTATCGAGTTCAGGATATCAGCTTACTTTATGAATTTGTCCATGCCATGAATCCCCCGCCCGATTTGATCCTCTATGGCGGAGATGACATAGAGAGATTTCGGACTCCGACTGATGTCAACTGGTTTGAGCGTCTGGCGTCTCTCTCCCGTTTTGGCTTGTGTGGGGTCATCGGCAATGCTGAACGCTCCACCGTCGGAAATATGCTCAGTGGCACTGGTGTCTATAACGTACACGGGAGGCCCGCCATACTTGGCGAGTACGCTGTCATTGGAATGGAGGGTGCAATAAGCGACCCTGCGGAGAGCGGACGTAAGATTCAAGTGTACAGCTTAGAATCCAGGCAACTCATTCGTGAGGAAGAAATCGGTAGAGGTTATGTGCTTTATAAAGAGCCCACGGTTCGCAAATACTTGGCAGCAGCCAAGAAGAGCGTGGCAGGAAAGAAGATCATTGTGCTATCTCATTGCCCGCCGCATGGAGTGCTAGACCTCGCGCGGCGCTTCGGTTGGAACAACATTGGCTCTAGCGCCTTGAGGGATTTCGTAAAGAAGACACGCAATGTTGTGCTAGTGGTCTGTGGACATGTCCATCGGTGTGGAGAGAAATCCGCCAGACTAGGTTCAGCTTTAGTTGTCAATGCTGCCTCTCACGATGACATAGGAGCGCCCGGTCGAGTCGCAATCATCGAAATCGGGGAAAAGAGGAGACCAGCAGTTGAGTGGAAGCTCCTTCCTGAACTGACCAGCATCGTCGGAATCAAAGAACCTCGGGATAAACAACTCAAAAGCGGCGGCATTGCCAAGTTGGAGGATTTGGCGCGTGCAGAGCCGCACATAGTTCATGCCCTAACAAAATGTGGGCTCAGCGTGGCTCACCATCTCTGTGGCCGCGCCCAAGCCCTGCTGGAGAATAAGCCTGTCGAATTAGGCCCTCTCCAATTGCCCATCGGTGAGCGAATATTTCTCGATATTGAAACGGACAATCTAAAGTCTTACATTTGGCTTATCGGTGTTTACTCAGAGCGGGACGGGAAGCTGAAGCAGTTCTTTGCTGAAAATCCCACCAAAGAAGGCGAAATCTTGGAGGCATTCCTTCAATATGTAAGGAAGAAGCCCAACGCGGTGTTCCCCCGAATTTCCAGTTTGAAATCGTAGAAGCAACCCTCAACTAACCTCCAACATCAATATTGATGCGGGTTTCAGCGTCAATATTGCCTTCTGGAGGTGTAAACCCAATGGGTGAGAGCCAAAAACAGGGATTTCAGCTGTCGTTCAACCGGTTTCTGCGGGTCGCGTTTCAGGGATCGCGGGTGACTTCCAACGGTGG
>JADFGZ010000215.1 GCA_022567475.1 Acidobacteriota bacterium
GTGGGCCAAAACCGGGAACCGAAGAGTTGCCGCCGGGGCGGATGCTTGGCGGCAAAAAATACTTTTTTTGCGAAACGAAGCCAATAAGCCTTATGAAATCAACAGCAGAGTGGTTCGGCAGGGCGAAACAAAGCCGCTAATTGGAGTCAGGAGACAGAAGTCAGGAGTCAGAATGAAAAGCAGATACCCCTCGGCAATCCCTCGGCTTCTCTCTCGGCTTCGCTCGGGACATGGCTCGGGACAGGCGGGCGCGGCTCGGGGGACTCCTGGTTCCCATTCAAAGGAAAACAGTACGCTGGAATCCATACAGGAGCGTATAGTATGGGGTTGTTGGAAGCTAAAAACGGAAATCCCGATCAGACAGCACTGCAAGACACCTCGGCCATGGACTCTGCCAGGGACTTTGCGCATGGCCAGTTTGTGGCTCGGCCAGTTTATAGCTCAACGATTCGGGTCAATGGAAGCTAGAGTGCCACTAAAGTGCCGCTTGGAATCTGCATGAACACTATACAGATGCCGCCTAATTCCAATGGTGCTGCGCCGGATGGGAGGCAGTGATGATGAGGTCCCTCAAGTCTTGGCTTCTTCCTGCGGCCCCGCCGAGCCGCTGCGACTGGCACTACCTGGTGAGCACCTTGAATGCGAACGGCTCCGTCTCTCCCTGTTGCGGCATACAAGATGAGAAAAATGACTTCGGCAGCATGGTGGGCAAATCGTTTCATGAGGTCTGGAGCAACGCTCACTATAGCAGTGTCCGCCGCCTGTTCGCCAACGGCGACGGGACCGGCGTGCCCACAATTTGCCACACCTGTCCTCTTCCGGAGGATCAGTCTCGCGGCAAGGATTATATCCAGCGGTTCCTTTCCAATGTGCCGCGCTCCATCCAGAAGCAGGCACATCGGCTCCTCCCCGGCATGGCCCCTCGCCTGCCCAAGTTTACCTTCCCGCCCTGGCGGCCCAAGTCCCCCTATCTAAAGAGGCGCAACGAGAACTTTCTCCTTGCTCTGAAAGAGCGAAACGCTGGAGTGGAACGGCCCCAAAGCTATCCGATTGCCATGGTCATCGATCCATCGTCGGCGTGCAGCTTGCGGTGTCCCCTGTGCCCGGTGTCCTACACTCCGTCGATCCGGGAGAAGTCGCTGATGAATTCGGAGGTGTTTGGGCGGCTGATGGAAGAGGTTGGGCCCTACCTTTTTTCCATCGACTTTTTCAACTGGGGCGAACCCCTCCTGAACAAGCAGTTGCCGCAGATGCTGGCCCAGGCAAAAGAATACGATATCCACCTGCGCCTTAGCACCAGCCTGTCGGTAAAAGTGGAGGATGCCATGTTGGAAGCCCTCGTCGATCATGTGGACGGCCTGATCGTCTCAATCGACGGAGCCAGCCAGGAGACCTACGAGAAGTACCGCCGCAACGGCGACTTTGCTCTAGCCCTCTCGAATCTGGAGCGCATCGCAAGGCTCAAACGCGAGCGCCATGCCCGCAAGCTGACCATCTACTGGCAATACCTGGTGTTCTCGTTCAATGAGCACCAGCTTGAGACCGCGCGGCGCATGGCAAAGCGGATCGGCGTCCAGTTCTGTCCCGAGGCCCCGTTCGTCGATGTGGACCAGAACCCGGACTGGCTTTCTACAATCGACCAGTACGTCATGGACCGTTACAAGCCGGTGCGCGCGCAACTCAACGCTCTCAGAAACCCCAGCTCACCTCCGCCGACCGAGATGAAGCTGGCCCTAGGAGGATTTGACGGGATGTTTGACGGGGGGTTCTACGGCTGGGAGAACGGAGCCCGGTGGCTAGCCGACCGGGGAACGATCCGGCTGCGCGTGCCTCAAATGCCGGGCCACTTTTTTTTGACCGCCTACGCGCCACCTGAGATGGTAAATGGCACTCAGGTGGTCCTGACCATCCAGGTCGAGGGGGAAGAGCTTGCTCGGTTGCCTATTTGCGAAGGAGGGTTGTTCACCAAAAAGGTTGCCGTTGATCCGCAGCGCGCACGCCGGCTGAGCGGCAAGGAAGTTCTGGTTACCCTCGCGTCTTCTCGCACGTTTGTGCCCAAAGAAACAGTCCGGGACTCCTCGGACGACCGCCGGCTTTCGATCGTGGTGACGGAGCTTGGTTTTCGGCCGGAGCCCGCCGCTGATGTCATCTCTATAAGTTGACGGCAATCCACAATCCTTAACCGCCGTCCCGCCTGTATCGAATGCTCTCCAGCCCTGCAGGCGGCTTCTACGGGTGTTTGCAAGGCCGAGATGTCTTAAAGGGCAGAGAGCCTTCTGGACGCAGACAGGCTGCGAATGGTTAGGCAAGAGAAATCGGCGTTTGGGGTCCGCCCCCGCTTTAGTCGCTCTGGCTAGCTCCCCGCTTGTCTCTTTGTTCCCGCAGGACCGCTTTGCGGCTGAGCTTGATGCGGTTGCCTTCCACTGTCAGAACCTTCACCAGAACCTGATCGCCTTCCTTCAACTCATCGCGAACGCTCTTGATACGGTGCTCGGCCACCTCGCTGATGTGCAGCAGCCCGTCGGTGCCGGGAATGATCTCCACAAAGGCGCCGAATTCCGCCAGCCGAACGACCTTGCCCAAATAGGTTTTCCCCACTTCGGCCTCGGCCGTAAGGTCCTGGATGATCTGGATGGCCTGCTGGGCGGAGTTTTCGTCGCTGGAGGCGATGTTGATGCGGCCATCGTCCTCGACATTAATCTTGACGCCGGTTCGCTCGATGATGGAACGGATGATTTTTCCGCCCGGTCCGATGACATCCCTAATTTTGTCGACGCTGATCTTTATAGTAAAGATTCGAGGCGCATGGGGCGAAATATCCTTCCGGGGCTCGGGAAGAGTTTCGAGCATCTTGTCGAGAATAAACAGCCGCGCTTTGCGCGCCTGCTCCAAAGCCTCGGCCATGATCGCCGGAGTGATCCCCTCCACCTTGATGTCCATCTGCAAGGCGGTAATCCCGCGGCTGGTTCCGGTCACCTTGAAATCCATGTCGCCGAAATGATCCTCCGCCCCGGCAATGTCAGTGAGGATGGCATACTGGTCGCCTTCCATCACCAAGCCCATGGCGACTCCGGCCACCGGAGCCTTGAGGGGAACTCCGGCATCCATCAACGCCAGCGACGCCCCGCAGACGGTGGCCATGGAGCTCGACCCATTCGACTCCAGGATGTCGGAGACCACGCGGAGCGTGTAAGGAAAGGTTTCCTCGTCCGGGATCATATTCACTAAAGCCCGTTCGGCCAAAGCGCCATGTCCGATCTCCCTCCGGCCAGGTCCCCGCATAAAGCGCACCTCCCCCACACTGAAGGGCGGGAAGTTGTAATGCAGCATGAACCGCTTATGCGAGTCCCCCTCGATCGTGTCCAGCCGCTGGACATCTTCGGAGGTGCCGAGCGTCGCCGTGACCAGAGCCTGCGTTTCACCCCTGGTAAACAGCGAGGAACCATGCGTCCGGGGAAGGAAACCCGTCTCGCAACTCACGGCACGGATTTCGTCCTGAGCCCGGTGGTCCGGACGGCGGCGGTGCTTCAAAAGGTCTTCCCGGAAAATTCGCTCCTCCACCGAGTGTAAAAGTCCCGCCGCTGCCTTCGCCGTTTCCTCCTCGCCGGGAGGGTAGGAGGCCAGCAGTTCGTTTCGGAGGTCCTCCACGCGCCGCTGGCTCTCCAGCTTCGACTGGCGCGAAGTATCCAGAGCTTCCTCCAAACGTTTCCGCCACTTCGATTCGACCTCCTGCTGCAAGGCCGACTGGTCCGGGAGCGGCTCCACTTTGCGCTTCTGAATTCCCATCTTCTGATACAGTTCTTTTAGAGCGGCAACGATCTTTTTGACTGCGGCGTGTCCGAACTGAATGGCCTCGTTCACCATCTCCTCGGAAACCTCCAGGCCCCCCGCTTCCACCATGACGATGGCCTTCTCGGTGCCCACCACCACAATGTTCAGCAGGCTGCTGCGCTTTTCCGCGTAAGTGGGGTTGATGATGAATTGTCCGTCCACATGCCCTACGCGCACCGCGCCGAGGGGGTTGTAGAAGGGGATGTCGGAAAGATACAGCGCCGCCGAAGCGCCGACGATGCTGATCACGTCCGGATCGTTGTCGGTGTCGGCGGAAAGCACCATGGCGATCACCTGCGTTTCCGAGCGAAACCCCTCCGGAAAGAGCGGACGAATGGGCCGGTCAATCAGCCGGCAGGTGACGGTCTCTTTTTCACTCGGCCGGCCTTCCCGTTTGATGAAACCGCCGGGGATTTTTCCAGCCGCGTAGGTATACTCCCGGTAATCCACCGTTAAGGGGAAAAAACTGATCCCCTCTCTGGTTTCCCGCAAAGCACAGGCGGTCACCAGCAGTGCCGTATCGCCAAAACGGAGGTAAACGGAGCCATCCGCCTGTTTTGCCAGGCGTCCTGTCTCCAACTCCAATTTCTTATTTCCTAACTCAATACTTTCTCGATAAACCATTTCTCCTCTTTTCCTCTGGAAAAATACCGGTCGAGAGGCGCTCCGTTGAAGAGGAACAACCGGATTTTTCAGCAACTCCGAGACGCTCATTGCAATTCTGTTGTGATCGGGCAGCAGCGGAAGCAGTCTTCGCCGTGGTGTGGCGCTGCCGGTGGGCGGGTATACGCCGAGCAGTCGGAACAAAAAATGAAAAAGCGACCGGAGGAGGATGCCCCGTCCCTGCGGCCGCCCTGCTTGGTAATCCTAAATTCAAATCTGATGGAGGCCGCCAGCGCATCCTCTGCAGGACAATGGGCGCGTCACCAACTCCTCATGCCAGCCCCCTGACGCCGTCCTATGACGCCAGCCATTCACACCAACCATGATGCTGTTGTTGGGGGGCACCGTCTCTCCCGCCCGGCGGAAGGCCGCTCACCTTCCTGGAGCGCCGCACAGGGGAGCCCGGACCGCTAGCGACGAATTCCCAAACTCTGGATGACCTCTTTGTAGCGCGATGTATGACGATCCTTCAAATAATCCAGCAAACGACGGCGCTTGTTCACCATAATCAACAAACCACGCCGGGAAGCGTGGTCCTTCTTGTGCAGCTTAAAGTGTTCCGTCAACTGCCCGATTCGTTCGCTCAGAATGGCTATTTGAACCTCCGGCGAACCCGTGTCTTTCGTATGTGCCCGATACTTTTCAATGATCGGCGCTTTTTGTGCACTCGCCAGGCCCATCCAGTGCGCTATCCTTCCCTAAATATTATCTTTACCTATTCTCACTACAAAACATACCACAGTAGCTTTGTCCTGTAAAGCCCGCCCCGCTTCAGGGCTCTCCGCCCGGCGGAACAGCCCGGCCAGCGGCAATCCGGGAGCCTTTTTCCCCCGTTCAACATTTCGGACTTGTGCTAGAATCCAGCTTCGCTCACCATGCACCTACAACAGGCGGCACCCCCAATTTCAAACACTCGAGAGGTTCCCCTTCTGGAACCCAAAGCTATGTTTGGGCTGCCGGGCCGCTAGCAACTGGAACCGGGCGCGAGAGAGAACGAAAACGGAGAGGTTGAAGATGAATGGCCGGCTGATTGTTCTCAGCGCACCGCTCACCGAAACCATTGACCACGCGGGTTTCTTCATTCAGATGGGCATGGCTTCGCTGCCGGAGTGGATGGAGTTTGCACTGAACAGCAAATACCCCGCCTGGCGCGATGTAGAACACAACGAGGACGGCTCCGCACGGACGATGCCGGCCGGTGTCCGCCTGATCGAGAAGTCCCTGCTGCGCGAATTCAGCGAGCAGGACGTGGTGGCTTGTTATCCGGACGACCTGGCCAAGTTCATCGGTCCCGACACGCGCGTCGTGGCCGTCTCGACCCACAATCCTTTGGGAGTGACCTTCGCAGCCGGGGTCTACACCTCAATGTTCGGTTCTTCCAAGCAACCCATCAATTCCCACTATGCCAGGGACCTTTTCCAAAAGATTCAGTCGAGTCCCTACCGGAAAAACTTCAAGGTCATCGTCGGAGGATCGGGCGGGTGGCAGATCGTCCAGACCAACAGCTTTGAGGAGTTGGGCGTGGATTGCGTGGTGGAAGGCCGCAGCGAATCCCCGGAAACGCTGGCCCTGTTTCACCGCGCGATTGCCGGAGAACAACTGCCCCGCCAGATGGATGTGCCCCATCCAAAGAACCGGGACGATATCCTGTTCCCTTCCGCCCGGACCACTTTTGGGGTCGTCGAGATGACCACCGGCTGCGGCCGCCGCTGCAACTTCTGCCTGCCTGACCTCAACCCGCAGATTGACGTCTCCAAAGACAAGATCATGGCGGCGGTGCAGGCCAACGTCGAAAACGGCAACCAGCAGATTTCCCTCGCCACCGAGGACATGTTCATCTGGGGCCAGGTGCATACCGATACGCCGTTCTTCTTCCCCAACCGGGAAGCGCTGGTGGACCTCTACAAGTCCGTGGTGGAGACGCCGGGCGTCGAGCAGCACGTCCTCAGCCACTGCACCATTACCCCGGCGGTGGTGGACCCGGTGCTGATTAAGCAACTCTCCGGCCTGCTGCTCGACAAAAGCCCCATCCACCTGCCGACCTTGAGTTCGCACCCCAAGAAGAAAGCCCTTAGACCGTTGCTGGGCCTCGAAACCGCCTCGATAAAGATGGCGAAGAAAATCATGCCCTCGAAGGGCGTGCCATTCAAAATTGACGACTGGCCCAGCATCGTGCTGGAAGGCCTGCGCGTGATGAACCAGAACAACTGGTTCCCGATGATTACGCTGATGGTGGGCAACCCGGGCGAGACCGATGAAGACGTGCAGGCCACGCTCGACCTCATCTACGAAATGGAGCGGCGCAACCTCTTCGGCTTCCTGGTGCCTTCCATCTTTACGCCGCTGCACGACACCCGCATGGCGCAGGAGCGCGGCGTCACCGAAACCATCAACCTGACGCCGCTACAATGGCAACTGATTATGAAGTGCTGGAAGATGAACCTCCGCCCCGGTCCATACTCCTGGTGGGCGCCGCTGGCCTGGAAGCTGGGCGCGCTCTTCTTCTGGGCCACCAAGCTCCGTAAGACCAATGGTCCGAACTTCACCTGGGCGATGCTGATGTTCGCCAGCGCCCTGCCGGAAAAATGGATGGCGAAGCTGGGCAAGATCTACTACGGCCGGCCGATGAAGACCAAAAACCGGAAGGAACTGCCTGGCCTCACTCCGCCCGGGCTACTGGAAGTACCTGCGCGAGGACTGCGGCGACCTGCCCGAAGGTTGGACCCCGCCTCCGCCCCCGCAGGCCAAACCCGTTTCCTTGCCCGTCATGCAGGCGTAAAGCCCACAGCCACTGCGGCGGCAGGAATGCCGCCGCTCCAGAATAAATTACAAAATGGGAGCGGGGACATTCTTGTCTCCGACGCCACTCTTTTTGCGAGATTATGT
>JADFGZ010000216.1 GCA_022567475.1 Acidobacteriota bacterium
GCTGACGGCAGTCGGCCGAAACCAGGATGTCCTGCCACTGATCGGTCCGACGACTCGTTCCATCGACCTGCAAGGGCGGACCGTCCTTCCGGGGATTATCGACACCCATACCCATCTCATGGACTACGCTCTCTATCACACAGCGCCCGAGGTGGCACCGGAAGTTGCTAACTTCCACGTGGTAGAAGGCGCGGACACGAGCGAGATCCTGGCCGAGCTACAAAAGCGGATTCAGAGGGATCTTCGAGCCCAGGAGGAGCCATGGCTGGTTTATGAAATCCGTCCCGGGAAGTTCGACTCGAGCGCGCAATTCTCAGAGCAGGTCAACCGGTTCGATCTTGACCGCTTGGCGCCCAACCATCCTCTTCTCGTGGTGCCGGCTAACTCCAGATTCCTTCTGGTGAACTCAGCAGGACTGGAGGCCCTAAGGAAAGAATTTCCCATTCAGGCCCTGGAAGCGGAGCTCGATTCCAGCCGTGAGCCGACGGGACGGCTGGCGACGCGCGTGCGTCCACTGCTCAACCTGGTCATCCCGCCTCAGGAGCACCAGTCGCTCACCGTGGCGCGTCGGGCTGAGCTTCTGGCCCGGGCTTACAAGAAAGAGCTCGAGGAGTGGGCCGGGTACGGGGTCACGACCTGGGCATCGAAGTTGGACGCGGTGGCCCACACCGGCTTTACCTTGCTCGACCGCCAGGGTGAGATGCCCATCCGGCTGGCCTATGCACTGCAAGGCGTCACGCTTGATCTAGCCGAGAGGATGGCCAGCAACATAGAGGGAACCGGTTCTCCATATCTGTGGACGACCGGGATATACGGCGGCTCAGCCGACCGCATGTGCACGTCGCTTCCTTCCCCGGTTAAGGATCTCGAGCAATGCCTACTTCTGCCGGGAAGCCCGCGCTGGAAAGCCATCTACGCGGCAGTGCGCCGTGGATTCCGAATCGGAGGGTTTCATGCTCACGGAGACCTGGGCGTCGATCACATCTTCCAACTGATCGAGCAGGCCAGCCAGGAAGCCGGGATGACGATCGAACAGATCCGCAAAAAAAAGCACGCGCTTGACCACTGCCGCTTGAATCCTAGACCCGATCAGATTGCCAAGGGTCTAGAGCTCGGCGTCATCTGGACCTGTGGACCGAAGTACATCATTCGGGCATCCGTCATCTCCGCGAAACGCTATGACGACGAGTTGATTGCCCGCTGGACAGTGCCCCTGAAGTCGATGATTACGGCCGGCTTGCACCCGGCATTCCATACGGATGGCCATCACGGGGGTCCGATGTTGTTTGAATACATGCAAATGATGATGACGCGCAGGGAAATGAACAGCGGGCGGGTTTGGGCCCTGCAGGAAGCCATCGACCGGAAAGATGCGCTGCGGAGTGCGACCCGATGGAGTGCTGAATACACGCTCCGGGAAGACGAGATCGGATCGATCGAGGCGGGGAAATGGGCGGACATGATCGTCATCGATCGCGACTACCTGTCGATTCCCGCCGAGGAGATCGGCCGTATCCAGGTGCTAATGACCATTGTTGGGGGAAAGATCGTGTACCAGCGTCCCTAGATCGCAACCGCCCGCCCCGAAAGCAAAAGACGTTATAGAGCGCCTCGGCCGGTGGCTTGGGGACCGGAAGGTGGCAATCGTCACTGGATTTTTCTCCGCTCGCACATCCACGACCCACGGTAAAGCAAAACCCTCATGGCAGTCCCAGTGCGTCGTTTCCCCATTGATAATAACCAACTGCCGCTGCGGAATCAGGTACGCGCTGTCCAACGGAATCCCGGCATCGAACGGAGGAGAGATATCCATCGTGGAAACCAGTTGTGGTTGTCCCCTGTCGGAGAAATCCAGAATTGTGTGCTGTTGTCTAGGGAGTGAAAGAGGAAATCCAGGTTTACATTTGCGGATTGCCAGGATAACAGGACAGCAAGATAACGGGACAGGAGGTTAGGCGGCGGCAGGAAGCAGCAATGAACAAGCTGTAAAAAAAGTTGTCCGTGAAAGTGGGTGAGAGGGGGCGCCCACGAAGGTCACGGCTGCGGGGGGCGCTGTGAAAGGAGGTCCAAAACTTGTCCCACCATGCTCTCCAACCGCCCCAGGCGACTTTCAATAGCCGTAAGCCTCAGGTCAACGGTTCGGGTGTCTCGCCAGTCTCCAAGGAACGGAGCTTCCGGGTGTCCCGTTTGGCTTACCACTCTCTCCACTTCAGCAAGCCTTCGCAAGAAGCGTCGGCTTGGCTGGCGGGACCCGGCTTCATAACGCGCGATAGCAGACGGAGAATATGCGGTTAGATTAGCTAGTTCAGACTGGGTGAGGCCTAACCGTTCCCGAATTTCTTTCACACTTTCCCCGGATGACATATAGTTTCCTCTTGACAGAAAGCTTACAGTCCTACTACAATCCTGCCGTTGATATTTTTTTAGGGGCTCCTGCCGGGGTACTGAACATATCGGCACAAAAGGAGCCTTTCACTAGTTACACGTTATCGGCGAGCTGGAGCTACCTCTCAGTTCTGGGGGGTGGTGTATGTAAAGAGGTGTAGCGCTCATAAGGTGAACTGAGGTTGTATAGGTGCTTTTGCCATAATAAAACATAATACCTGGAAAACATGGTGGTTATGCAATTGTTTTAATGCGAACGCGCGTAATATTAAACCCAAAAAACATTTTTGGGAACATATTTTTTTCACCGTCCTTTTCGAGATCACCGACGATTACCGTACGACCGCAGTGGAAGGCTTGCTCGCACGAACGATCCAGGAACAAACCGATCCCCTCAACTTTGAAATTTCCTTTCCCGGTTAGAGTGCCAGACCCATCCGGAGTCGTCAATGGCTCAATGGTACCGATTTTCGTCGATACCTTTTTACCAGCGCGCATTTCTTTCGCGGAACTCGCCGAAGAAACAACCGGAGAATGCCAGGGCAGGCTTCCCAAGGAAATTGGGGCTTGTCTCTGGACGCTGAAATTGGAATTCGGGCGGGGAAGTGCCAACGGCAAGGCAGGTTTGGCTGGCAAAACCGGCACAGTAACTCCGCAGAATGGTCAAAACGAGACCCAAAGAGGTCATGGTGATCGGAGCTTGATTTGATAGTGCGACTGGTGTGCGTTTTTGGACGAAAGGGAAGTTCGATATTGGAAACTCCAGACTACACGGCCACGTGGCCGTTTCGGGCCACTATGCTTATTTATGGACGCTTCCCATCCTCAGGGGTGCAGGAATTTAGAAACGGATGGCGCATTGCGCTCCGTTCCAGTCCCCGACTGCCGAAAATGACCGGAGGAGATCCCCTGCACCATCAGTTTGGCAGTTGTAGTAGTTGCGCTAGTTTCTTGAAAGAGGTTTCCAGCCTTTCCACGGAATTTTCAATAGCAGCAATTTTTCGCTCAGTGGTTCTGGTGACTAATCGCTGTGGAATCTTCGCAGTAATTTGATTCTCCGCGTGCCGGATGCTTCTGATATGCTTATTCGCATGCGACGTAGCCTTTTTCCTACGCATTTCACCCTCCACTACAGAAATGTGGCTTGTTGAGAAATAAAACTTAACCGAAACTTCCCACCACAGGAAAAACCTACAGCTAGGGCAAAAAAACTTACATTGCTAGTCTATCACTTAACATATATATGCAAAGTATAAGTACAAGAATAGTCATAACGTTGCCTATACCTAATGTCAACTTGTGTCAAGTATAAAATCGGCCGCACTTGTTTTATACTGTCTTCCAGAAAATCGATTCTATCTTTTGATCTATCCTTCGCCGGGCAGGATTGGCCCGGCGCAAATTGACTCGGCATAGGGTATGCGCATATAAAGCAAGCATCCTTTTCGCGAATCTATTGGAGATGAAACCATGAAAAAGTTCTCAATCCCGGCTATTCGTTTGACCTGCCTGTTTCTGATCGCCGTTTGCTTCTTTGCCGGAAGCTCTCAGGCTCAAGACCTGGCCGTCCTGCGCGAGCTAGTCGTCTATCCAAGCCTGATCCTGCACAACGGCAAGGTTGCCAGCATGGACCCGAGCCTGACTTTTTATCAGGCGATGGCGGTCCGCGGCGACCGCATCTGGCGATTGGGCACAGACGCCGAGCTTGTGCGCTTGGCCGGGCCTGAGACCGAAATGATCGACTTGAAGGGACGGACCGTGGTTCCGGGTCTCATCGACGCCCACACCCATCCGCACCTGTGGGGCCTGTGGCATCTGGGCGGAAAGTACGACAAACAACTGGAGCCCGCCTTTCTGCCCGCCAGCAACCTGGATGAGATTCGCTCCAAGCTCGGCCCCGCCATACAGAACCGCGCCCGCGAACTGGGCGAAGGGAAATGGGTCAGCATCAACATTCCCTGGCAGATGTGGGATGAGGCCTTCGAGAAAGGCGTGGTCACGCTGGAGGAGTTGGACCGGCTGGCCCCGGACAATCCCGTCCTGATTGAGTCCGGTTACGGGGGCGCCTTTCCCAATGGCAAAGCGAGAGAGTTGATGCAGAAACATTTGGGAAAGGTGGTCACGGGATTGCGCGCCCGCTATTTTGTTCCCCACGACATCATTTTGCGGGACCGGTTGCCGGTCGTCGCCGACTTCCTGGAAGAAGAGATGCAGGAGAATTCGGCCTATGGGCTGACCACCTTCGGAAGCCACATCGAGCCGATGAATGTGCTGCGGGGCCTGAAGCTGCTGGATGAACAGGGAAGGATGCCGATGCGCTTCGCCTGGGTTCATCGCACCGGCTTCACCCTGGCGAAAGACCCGGTTGAGTTTTACAAACTGTACGGAAACATTGTCGGGCATGGGACCGATTATCTGTGGAACATGGGCGTGGGAGGAGAGTCCTGGGGGCAGGGCTGCACGCAGGCCGTGGGGCTTACCGAGGAGGTCCGAGAGCGCGACCGGCGCACCGCCTGCAAAACCGTGCCGGGCGAACCGTACTTTGACGCATTGCTCGGCGCCGTGAAGTCCGGCATACGGGTGGCGATCCTGCACGCCACCAGCGATGGAATGCTGGACGGCGGCTTTCAGTTGGCCGTGGAGGCCATGAAGGAGCCGGACGCCCTGACACTCGAGGAAATTCGCAACATGCGCTGGGGCTTTGAGCACGGGCAGCGTATCCGGCCCGAGCAGCCCGCTATGGCGGCCCGTTTCGGTTTCTTCATGAGCTTCCAGGCGACGCAGTACTCGCGGGCGCGGCTGCTCACGCTGCGAGACTACGGAGAAGAGTACGTTCCCTGGATTGAGCCGGTCAAGAGCTGGCTGGATGCCGGAGCCCGCATGATCCTATCTTCGGACGCACACATCGGGGCGCTGAGCGACACGGCGGAGAAGATGATTCAGGAAGCGCTGATCCGCGACTGGCCTTACCGCGACTCGGTCTGGCCGTGGGTGGCCTTCTATGTGACGCGGGAGCTCAACGGCAAGGTCTGGACCCCGGAGGAGCGAATCGACCGCGTCTCCGCACTGCGGGGCTGGACCAACTGGGCCTCGGAGTATGTTCTCCGCGACAAGGAGATCGGCACGCTCGAGCCCGGCAAGCTGGCCGACTTTGCCGTGATCGACCGCGATTACTTCACCATTCCCCCTAGAGAGCTGTTTGACATCAAGAACCTGATGACCGGCCTGGGCGGGAAGATCGTTTTTCGGTCGCCGAATTTTTAGGCTGGAATGAGCGGCTAAAGCGGGCCGTGATGCCGCCCAAAAAGCTATGACGATCTGCGATTGCATCGACAGGGCGGCGGGCGGAGAAACTGGAGCCGAGCGAAAATTGAAAATCGCAAATTCTCCTTGACAGCAATGGTTAATTGGGTATAGCTGGTGTCAAATTGCCCCTAATAGGGGGGAGGAGAGGTGAGTTGATATGGCGCCGAAGAAAATTCGCTTACGTTTAGTATTCTTCTTCCTGCTGGCCACAGCCGTCGCAGTTTCCGCTTTTTGGTTCGCTGGGAAGCGATATAGCCAGGAAACTGAATTGGTTTCCGCCGGGACCAATTACACAATCGATGGCCAATGGCTGGGAACGCTGGGACAAACAGGCGAAGTGTTGTTTGACTTCCAGTCCGCCGGTGGCAAACTGACCGGCACGGTGGCAAACGCCATATTGGGTGAGTGGAAAATTCGAGAGGGCAAGATCAACGGAGACCAAATCGCATTCAAACAAATCATCAAAAAAGAAGATGTTTTGGGGGACGACCATGGCTGGGGCCCGGATTGGACCCTTACGTTGGCCTACTCCGGAAAGATCAATGGCGGCGAAATCGAGATGAGACGCCTAGCTTGGCGAGACCCGGCCGGTGACCCGAAGGGGTTGGACCCCGAAATCGCCTTCACGGCAAAACGCGCTCCAGAAGGGACCACTCTGGAAACACTGGACGAGGAGGAGATCCGGAAGAGAGGGGTGGCTTGGCGCGAGAAATACTACGCGGACCACGAAGGCACAACGCGACTCGGTGAACTCGCGCCGGACTTCAACCTCAAGATGCAAAACTCCAACGAATGGGTCCGGCTCTCCGACTTCCGCGGGGAGAAGATGGTTGCGCTCGTGTTCGGGAGCTACACTTGACCGCCGTTTCGGGCGGGAGTTCCTGCCCTGAATGCGATGGCGGAGAAGTACAAGGACAAAATCAAATTCTTGCTGGTTTACGTCCGCGAAGCACACGCCGATGACGAAGCGGCGACGATCAGCAACCGATTGCTGGGAATTCACATCAACACAGCAGCGAATTTCGAGGAGAAAGAGGAGCACGCAACACTGTGTGTGCGCAAGTTGGACATCCAGTTTGACACAGTAGTCGATAACTTCGACGCAAAGGTCGAGAAAGCTTACGGTGGCCACCCCGATCGTCTTTATCTTGTTTCCAAGGATGGCCGTATTGTCATGAAGGGCGAACCGGGGCCCTGGGGCTTCAAGCCGGATGTGCTGGAGCAAGCGATCCAGAAAGAAATCGGAGGGAGCAGGCAAGAGATTTCCGAAGTTTTCTAAGCTGAGAGCAGAGCTGCTGGTAACAGTGGCTCTGTATTGCTTCGCACTATGGCGAGTGAAGGCTCGCTGTCTTGCGGAAATAACGCATACAACCCCTGGATTTTAGTCCAAACCCACTCGCATACGGCTCTTTCACAACTGACGAGCCGCAGAAAGCAAAAATAAGAAAGAGCCAGCACCACTGGCTCTTTTTTATTTTCTTAACCTCCGCCATGGTAATCTGACCCGGAGTCGACAGGGCGGCGGACGGAGAAACTGGAGCCGAACGAAAATTGAAAATCGGAAATTCCGGCTCAAATCTCCTGACGACGAACATCGAAGGAAACAGGAAAGGCGGGAATGTGGTGAACAAATTTC
>JADFGZ010000217.1 GCA_022567475.1 Acidobacteriota bacterium
GGCGTCTGGACGGTAGGGGTATTTGTCGATGAAACTCCGGAGAGGGTTCTAGAAATCGCCGCAAAGACCGGAGTCACTGTGCTGCAATTTCATGGCAGCGAGAGCCCGGAATATCTGGAGCGGCTGGAATCCTTTGTGAAGATCAAGGCAGTCAAGGTAGGCAGCGATTTCCAGCCGGAACAAATCAGCCGTTTTCGCTCCGCCAGCGCTTTCTTGCTGGACGGTTTCGTGGCCGGGATGCATGGCGGGACAGGGAAGACCTTTGATTGGTCGCAGGCGCAGAAAGCCAAAGCCTTTGGCAAGATTATCCTTGCCGGCGGCCTGAAGGTTTCCAACGTGGGCGAGGCCGTGCGCCAAGTCAGTCCCTGGGGCGTGGATGTCTGCTCCGGGGTGGAAATCGAGCCGGGAAAGAAGGACCCACAACTCATTCGGGAATTTATTCAGGCAGTTCGTACAGCCGAGGCACAGTTAGAGGTTCAGGCGCCTGCAACTCAGTCACCTAGTTGATATAGTCCTGTAGAACCGCTAGGCGGAGTCTCCAGGGGCCGCTCGTAAAGCAACGCTCGTAAAGTAACGCCGTAAAGTAACGCAGTAAAGTAAATTGTCACTTTAATAATTATGGCAAAACATAGCATTAATAAAGCGGTTAAGGGCACAGACTTCCAGGACCAGCCGGACCAAGGGGGGCACTTCGGCCTCTACGGTGGCCGCTATGCCCCGGAAACATTGATGCATCCCCTCGAAGAGTTGGAGTCGGCTTACCTCAAAGCCTGCTCCGACCCTGCCTTCCAGCAAGAGTTGGAGCATTTGCTGAGCCGCTATGCCGGCAGGCCCACGCCGCTCACCTTGGCCAGCCGCCTCAGTGATCACTTGGGCGGGGCGCGCATTTACCTGAAGCGAGAGGACCTGCTCCACACCGGAGCCCACAAGATCAACAACTGCCTGGGGCAGGCCTTGCTGGCGCGGCGGATGGGGAAAGGCCGCCTGATTGCCGAGACCGGGGCCGGACAGCACGGCGTGGCGACGGCGACGGTGGCCGCGCTGCTCGGCTTTCAGTGCGTGATCTACATGGGCGAAGAGGATATGGCCCGGCAACGGCTGAACGTCTTTCGCATGCGCCTGCTGGGCGCGGAGGTGGTGCCCGTGAAGGCGGGGAGCCGGACTTTGAAGGAAGCGATCAGCGAGACGATGCGCGACTGGGTGACGAATTTAGAGAACACCTATTATCTGTTAGGTACCGCGTTTGGACCTCATCCCTATCCTCTGATGGTGCGTGAGTTTCAGAAGGTGATCGGAGAGGAGTCGCGCCAACAGATTCTCGAAGCCGAAGGCCGGCTGCCGGACCTGTTGCTGGCTTGCGTGGGCGGCGGCAGCAATGCGATCGGGCTTTTTCATGAATTTCTGGCGGAGGATGCGGAGAAGGTGGCGATGGTGGGCGTCGAGGCAGGAGGCCGTGGTTCCCAATTGGGCCAGCATGCCGCCCGCTTCCACGGCGGCAGCCCCGGCGTTCTGCACGGCACCTTCAGCTATGTGTTGCAGGACGAGATGGGGCAAATCTCGGCCACGCATTCCATCTCCGCCGGCTTGGACTACGCCTCCGTCGGGCCGGAGCATTCCATGCTGTTCGACAGCGGACGGGTGGAGTACACCACCGCGACCGATAGCGAAGCCCTGGAGGCCTGCCGCACGCTGAGCCAACTGGAGGGGATTATCCCGGCGCTCGAAAGCGCGCACGCGGTGGCGGAGGCCGTGCGGCGCGCCCCATCCGGCAAAGGGCAGGTCTATTTGCTGTGCCTTTCGGGTAGGGGCGACAAGGATATGGAAATACTGGAAAGGGAACTAAGATTGTAAAGCTAGCGTAATGGCTGGCCTGAAGAGCCGCAAACATGGCGGTGCTGGCCGGAAACGCACCTTATCTGCTCTTGTCGCAATCTCTCGTTTGGTGGAAAATGAGGGGGGGAGGATGATGTTCAAATTAGTGGAAGTCAAGGTCTTGGGTAGCTACCGCCTCTGGTTGCGTTACGCGGATGGTGTCGAGGGTGAAGTGGATCTGTCCGATCTTGCCGGACGGGGCGTTTTTGAGGCGTGGAATGATCGGCATTTTTTTGATGATGTAAGGATCGACGACAGTGGGGCGCTTGCCTGGGGGAACCATATTGATCTTTGCCCCGACGCGCTTTATCTCCGGATCACCGGCAAGACCCCGGGGGAGATTTTCCCGAATTTGAAGACAATCGAGCTACATGCCTGAGATCAGCCGCTTCTACGGGATCGTCATTAAGATATACTTTGATGATCACTGGCCATCTCATTTCCACGCACAGTACGGAGCCCAGGAAACCCTTTTAGCTATCGATACGCTGGCGGTGATTGCAGGAAGGTTGCCACCCCGCGCTTTCGGCATGATCATGGAGTGGGCCTCATTGCACCAAGAGGAGTTGAGGGAAGCGTGGAACCGGGCAAAGAACCTGCAGCCACCCGGAAAGATTGATCCTCTGCCCTAACTGAAGAAAAAACGCGATAACGATTGTGACACAGACCTATCAGAACCCCGCTGCCAAGGCAGCGTAACCTTATCCTGCGCTGCTCGAAAATCCAGGACTCCCTGGCGAAAGATATTCTCAACATGCTCGAAAGCAAAGGTTGACAAGCTGGCGAACACACGCATCCAACAACGCTGGACACAACTGCGAGGCCGGGGCGACAAAGCGCTCATTGCCTTCTTGATGGCGGGGGACCCCGATATTGCCACCACCGCAAAGATGGTTGTGGCGTTGGCACAGGCCGGGGTGGATATCGTTGAGTTGGGCGTTCCTTTTTCCGAGCCGATTGCCGACGGACCCGTGATCCAGCGTTCCGGGGAGAGGGCGCTGCGGAGCGGCGCAAATCTGCCGCGCATCCTCCAGATGGTCCGGGATATCCGCCAGGAGTCCCCAGTTCCCCTGCTTCTGTTCAGCTACTTGAACCCCGTCCTGCGATACGGCTTTGAGCGCTTTGCAGCCGATGCGGTCGCAAGCGGCGCAGACGGCGCTTTGATTACAGACTTGAGCGTGGAAGAGGCCGGTCCCTATGTATCCCAGATGCGGCGGCAAGGGCTCGATACCGTCTTTCTGGCGGCTCCCACCTCGACCGACCAGCGCCTGAAGCGCGTGGCGGAGCTTTCCACCGGCTTCGTCTATGCGATCGCCCGCGCCGGGGTCACCGGCGCGCGCGAGCAGCTTTCGGCTGCCGCCGCGCCTCTGCTCGGCCGGTTGCGGGCGGCGACATCGCTTCCCCTGGCCGTTGGTTTTGGCATATCCCGCCCGGAGCACCTGACGGAGCTGGCTCCTCTGGCTGATGGGGTTGTTG
This sequence comes from Acidobacteriota bacterium, assembly GCA_022567475.1. GTDB lineage: Bacteria > Acidobacteriota > Terriglobia > 2-12-FULL-54-10 > 2-12-FULL-54-10 > JADFGZ01. The sequence continues at coordinate 3,349 of JADFGZ010000217.1, forward strand.
TGGGCAGCGCATTGGTGCGTTGTTTGGAGGAACATCAGCAGGACCCTGTCCCTCACGTTGCCGATTTTGCCCGCTGGCTGCGCGAAGGGTTTAAGACGCAGCGTCACGAGCCGATTCACAAATCGCCGATTCACAAATCATAGTTTAGACGGTGTATAGACGGTATTATTTTCAGCGTCGTGATCGTCATCCCGAATGCGTTGTGCCGGGAGTGACGTTTGGTTGTGGCATAATGTTGGGGCGGGGAAGCGCGGTTTCTGAATCATGGGCTAGATTGCTTGCCTGCGGCTGCGATATGGACATTGCTGACTGGCGCAAGAAAATCGACGAGATTGACCGCCGGCTGGTTCAGTTGCTGAACGAGCGGGCCCGCTGCGCCGTGGAGATCGGCAAGATCAAGCGCCAAAACGCCCTGCCCATTCGCGAGCCTCGCCGCGAGAAGGAAGTTTTCCAGCACGCCTTCGATGCCAACCAAGGCCCCCTGAAAAACGATGCGTTGCAGCGGGTCTTTGAACGGATTGTAGATGAGGGGCGTGGTTTGCAGAGCCTCCTGTTCAGCGCAAAAGACTCGGAAGAAGACAACAAATCCTGACGCACTCTGCGACGGCAAGCGCCTCGGACCAGCGCCTCAGAAAAATGAGCAGCGAAGGCAGTTTCGGAAAAATCAAAAAAGTCACAATTTGCGGCGTCGGGCTAATCGGCGGCTCGTTCGGGCTGGCTCTGAAAAAGGCCGGTTTTGACGGCCAAATCATGGGCCACGGACGTCCGGCCACTTTGGAGCGAGCTCAGCGGCGGGGGGCCATCGATTCGGGATCGTCGAACCTGGCGGAGGCCGTCGCCGGAGCCGATGTCGTATACCTCTCGACGCCCATTCTGAATATTCTGGAGTTGATGGCCAAGCTTCCGCCGTTGGTGAAGCAGGATTGTTTGGTGACGGACGCCGGAAGCACCAAGGGCGTCATCTGCGAGAAGGCGGCGGAACTTTTCCCGGGGAAACCCTGGTTCGTGGGCGGGCACCCCATGGCCGGGAAGGAAACCACCGGGGTGGAAAACGCCGACCCGGACTTGTTTCGGGACGCGCCCTATGCGCTGACCCCCTATAGCCGCCACCATCTGGACGCTCCCGTCGTGCGCGCTTTTATGGATTGGCTGAAACGTCTGGGGGCGCGGTCGTTGATTCTGGACGCCGAGGTCCACGATGAAATCGTCACATGGACCAGCCACCTGCCGCAGATCGCTACCACGGCGATGGCGGTTGCCGTCATGGACAATCTGCAGAACTCCGAAGACCTGGAGCTTTCCGCCGCCGGCCTGCGGGATGCCTCGCGGCTGGCCGAAAGCCCCTATCGCGTGTGGAGAGACATCTGCTTGACGAACACGGAAAACCTGGGACGGGCGCTCACCAGCTTCGCGCAGGCTCTGGAGCACCTGCGGGATAATTTGAAGACGCGGGAATTGGAGCATCTCTTCGAGCGGGCCAACGAGTTGAGAAAAAAACTGAAGCCCACAGTCCCCGTCAAATAATGGACTCTTCCAGGGAATCTGAAGGGCTGTTTTCTTCTGCAGCGTTCCTGCAAGGGAGAGTGGAACAACGCATATGGAGCCAGATTCGATTGTCATCGTGAGCCTTCACACGCCCAAAGAAAAGATATGGGGAAGGCTGCTGTCGCTGACTGCGGCCGGGGTCACCATGCAAGGGATCGATTTGAACGCCTTCGACGATTGGGTGCGCCAAGCCCTGGAGGCGAAACCCAATGCCGCTACCCTGTCCACCATCTTCTATCCAATGCACCGTCTGGAGCGAATTGCGCAGGACGAGCCCAGCGGGGAGATTCCCTCCCTGGCGCAGCGTTTTTTTGGCCGGGTTGGAGTCTCGCTGCTGGACTACCTGAAGCTTCCCCGGAATTCAATCTAACGCGGCACTGGGATGTCCCATATCTAATGCCCAGCGCCCAATGCTCCGGTGGACGGGGAATGGTAGGATGTCTAGACCGGCTATTTCAGTCGAGAAAGGGAAAGGAAGGATCTCCAGTTCATGAACTTTGATCTTCAATCCACCGAGTTTTGGGATCCCGAAGCGACTCGGAAAGAACTCGTGCGGGTCTTTGACGTCTGCCACGGGTGCAGGGTTTGCTATACGTTGTGTCCCTCTTTCGTCAAGCTGTTCGAGGTGACCGACGACGCGGCCGGCATTTTCGGAAACGTGGAATCGCTGGGTGAAAAACAGATCAACGACACCGTGGATCTATGCTACCAATGCAAGATTTGCGACCCCATCTGTCCCTACACCCCGCCCCATGCTCTGGACATGGACGTTCCCCGCACGTTCATTCGGTACAACCTCGTCCGGAAGAAGCAGGAAGGGGTGACTTTCGCCGACAGAATATTCGGCAACACCGATCTGGTGGGCCGCCTGTCCAGCTACGCGGCGCCGATCGTCAACTGGGCGAACCGCAATCCGTTGCTGCGCGGCGTGCTGGAAACGTATTTGGGCGTTCATCGGGACCGCTTGCTGCCCACCTTTTATTCCGAGACCTTTGAAAAATGGTATCGGCGGCGCTCCCGCCGCGCGGCTCCCGGCCAGAAAAAGGGCGAAGACAAAGTGGTCCTGTTCTATACCTGCACGGTCAATTACAACGAGCCGGTGATCGGCAAGGCAGCCGTCGAGGTTTTCGAAAAGAACGGGGTCGAGTGCTTTGTTCCGCCCCAGCAGTGCTGCGGCCTTCCGTTCATCGACAACGGCATGCTGGACCAAGCCAGGAAGAAAATGAAGTCGAACGTGGCCGTCTTGAGCCAGGCTGTCCGGCAGGGATACAAAATTGTGGTGCCCAGCGCCAGTTGCAGCTATATGCTCAAACACGATTACCCGAGCTATGTGACAACCGACGACGCCAAACTGGTCGCCGAGAACACCTATGATCTTTCCGAATACCTGGTGAAGCTCCATGAGGAGGGAAAGCTCAACCTGGACTTTTCGCAGAAGATCGGGAAGATCCGCTACCACCAGCCTTGCCATCTGATGGCGCAAGAGATCGGGTTCAAAGCGCAGGAACTGATGCAACTGATTCCGGGAACCGAAGTGGACCGCCTGCAATGCTGCAGCGGGCACGACGGCGCATGGAGCGTGAAGAAGGAATACTTTGAAGAATCCATGAAAGTGGGCAAGCCTCTGTTCAATTTCATGAAAGCCGACGAGGAAGCCTGTTGCGTCACCGATTGCCCGCTCTCTGCACTGCAGATCGAGCAGGGGGCAGGGAAGAAGGCGATCCACCCCATCGTGGTGCTGGCCCAGGCCTATGGCCTGGAAGTGGGGAACGGATAGCGTCGGCGAGAAGAGCCCTTCGCTGTGGCTGCCATTTCTCGCTGAGCCGAAGTAGGAAGAAATTCAGACAACACGCTCAGTTCATATCCGGAGCGCTTTCTTCGGACCGGCTTCCTTGCGTCTCTCATTCGGGAGGGGAAGAGGAAGTCTGCGGCTGTTTGGCCGCCGTGTTGGATGCGCCCCCGCTGCCGGCAGAGGAAGAGGAAGCAGCCGAAAAGGTCCGGATGTAATTTACCAGCTTCCATTGGAACAAGTCGGGGAGGCGATTCTCCAGGCCCGGCATCTTCCCTTTTCCTTTGGTCAGCATGGCGAACAGGGCCCCGTCGGTGATTCCCCGCAACCTCGCGGGGTTGGTCAGGTCGGCAATTTTCACGCCCAACGACGCAGCCAGATCGCCTTTTCCATCGCCAGTCTTTCCATGGCACATGGCGCACTGAGAATCAAACAGCACCTTCCCCTCTTGCAGCGTTTCCTCTTCGGGCTCGACCGGATTTTCCCTGGCAGCCTCCTCCGAGGTAATTTCCCAATCTTGCTGGTTTACTGGCGCTGTTTCCTGGCCTGCTAGAAAGGATGGCAAGAAAAGCACTCCCAATAAACCGAGGATTAGGGGCGTTCGCATAACTCACCTCCCTGAGTCG
>JADFGZ010000218.1 GCA_022567475.1 Acidobacteriota bacterium
AGACATAATCGGCTGGTACAAAAATGACTCTGTTGTGGGTGTCATCCTCACTGAGATTGGTGTTGCAAACAAGAGCGCAATACAAGCTGCGGTACTGGCTAGAGTAAGTGCTGCCTTGCACAGCAACCTAGATTTGGAACAGATCACTAAGATTCACATATCTTTCCACCTATTCCCGGAAGAGGGGGACAAGCAAAGTCCGGAGAACCCGGCTGGTTCCAAGCTACATCCCAATTGGCCCGGGCAGGGCGACGCGAAAAGCTTCTCTCGTTTGATCAAAAGAACGATGGATATCGTGGGCAGTATCCTAGCGCTAATCGTTTTCTCGCCTGTGTTTGTCGCAATTGCTCTGGCCATAAAACTATCCTCGAAGGGGCCCATACTATTTAGACAAGACCGAGTGGGTCAGTACGGTAAAAGTTTCACGTTTTTGAAGTTCAGATCCATGCATTGCGCGAGCGATCATAGCCTTCACAAGGAATATGTCCGCCGGTTGATTGCAGGAAAGACCGATCCGAAGCAATCGAAAGGGGTTTACAAGATAGTGGCGGATCCCAGGGTCACCCGTGTGGGGGAGTTTCTACGAAAGACCAGCTTGGATGAGTTTCCGCAATTCTTGAATGTCTTGAGAGGGGAGATGTCTCTGGTAGGACCGCGACCTCCCATTCCCTATGAGTTTGAGTCGTATGACATTTGGCACCGACGTAGGGTGTTGGAGGTGAAGCCCGGAATCACAGGGTTGTGGCAGGTGACTGGACGAAGCAGGACCACGTTCGACGACATGGTTCGCCTCGACCTGCGGTACGCTCGCTCCTGGTCGCCCTGGCTCGACCTGAAGATTCTGCTCAAGACCCCACAGGCTGTCTTCTCTCGGCAAGGAGCCTACTGACATGAGCTCGAACGGCAAGAACGGAAAAAAGGGCAGCATTAGATCTGGCGTAGCTGTGGTGTCGGGACCGGATGGCTCTTCAACCAACGGCCTGCTGCGCGTCGGTGTGGTGGGCTACGGGTATTGGGGGCCCAACATCGTCAGGAACCTCCATGCCTTGGACGGTGTTCGCGTGGTGAGAGTGTGCGACAAGTGCCCGAAGGCCTTGCAGCGCCTCAAGAAAACCTACCCTTCGGTAAGTGTGACCGAGGACGTTCATGAGCTGCTCACCGCCACTGACATTGACGCCATTGCCATAGTCACGCCCGTCCGGACCCACCATGGGCTGGCAAGAGCGGCTTTGGAAAACGGCAAGCACGTATTCGTAGAAAAACCCTTCACCTCAACCACTGCGCAGGCCGAGGAGCTGATCGAACTGGCCGAGCGCAAGAATCTCACCCTGATGGTGGACCACACCTTCCTTTTTACGGGCGCCGTGAGGAAGATTCGGCAGCTCATGGAGGAGGGTGTTCTCGGCGACCTGTACTACTACGATTCCACTCGCGTCAATCTGGGCCTGTTCCAGCACGATGTCAACGTTATCTGGGATCTAGCCCCGCACGACCTCTCCATCATGGACTACTTGATTCAGGGGCGGGCCGAAGCGGTCGTGGCCACGGGCGCCTCGCATCTGAACGGGTTCGAAGACGTGGCCTTCATCACAGTTTACTTCCCCCGCAACGTCATTGCCCACATCAACGTGAACTGGCTCTCGCCGGTTAAGGTGCGGACGACCTTGATTGGCGGCGAAAAGAAAATGCTGGTCTGGAACGACCTGGAGGCGGACGAGAAGATTAAGGTGTACGACAAGGGCGTCGAGGTCACCAACCAGCAGGGCATCTACAATCTGTTGGTCAGCTACCGATCCGGCGACATGTGGGCGCCGCAGATTGAGTGCACAGAGGCGCTAGAAGTGGAGCTCGATTACTTTGTTGACTGCGTGACCCGCCAGAAGAAGCCCGTCAACGATGGCGAGGCAGGATTGCGGGTCGTTCGGATGCTCGAAGCAGCGAATCAGTCGCTCCTGCAGAAGGGAGCCTGCTTAAAACTGTGAGCGAGTTCTTGTGCATCGCCCCGGACGTCAAGCTGGGCAAGGACGTCAAACTCTCTCGGTTCATCAACCTCTATGGATGCGAGGTCGGTGACGAGACCAAGATCGGCGCGTTCGTCGAAATTCAGAAGAATGCCCGGGTTGGCCGGCGATGCAAGATTTCCAGCCACACCTTCATCTGTGAAGGCGTCACCATCGAGGACGAAGTCTTCGTCGGCCACAGCGTCACTTTCATCAACGACTCCTACCCGCGCGCCACGACCGGCGAGGGTGAGCTGCAAAGCGAGCAGAACTGGAAAGTCGAGACAACGGTTGTCAAGCGCAAGGCCTCGATTGGGTCGGGTGCAACCATTCTCTCGAATGTCGTGATCGGCGAGAACGCAATCGTAGGGGCAGGCAGTGTCGTGACCCGCGACGTTCCCTCCAATGCCATTGTGGTCGGAAATCCGGCGAAGCTGCTGAGGTTCATCAACGCCGAGGCCAGGATCGCAAGTTGATCAGCAGCAAAAAAATTCCTTTCCTGGAACTTGCTACTCCTCATGTGGAGCTGGAAGAGGAATTGGTGTCGGTCTTCAAAGAAGCCCTGCATACGGCGGGATTCATCGGCGGTCCCATGGTGGACGACTTCGAGCGAGAATTTGCTCAATTCTGTGAGGTCTCCCACTGCGTTGGAGTCAATAGCGGGACCGACGCCTTGCGCTTTTGCCTGATTGCTGCAGGTATCACAAACGGTGAGATTGTCTTGACAGTCCCGAACACATTCATTGCGACTGCAGAGGCCATCTCCCAGGCTGGTGCCCGACCGGATTTCGTGGATGTTGATGAGCGGACATACAACTTGGATCCGGAGAAGCTTCGTGAGTACGTTGAGACACAGTGTGAAGTTGATGGGCAAACCGGGAAGCTAGTCAATCGCAGACTTGGACGAGTGGTGGCGGGGGTTATCCCCGTGCATCTCTACGGGCAAATGGCCGACATGGATCCCATTCTAGAGTTGGCCGAGCGGTACAACTTGATCGTGATCGAAGACGCCTGCCAAGCCCACGGGGCGGAATACTGTTCGAGGAAAGAGAATCGTTGGAAGAAGGCTGGGTCGATGGGCGGTGCGGCTGCCTTCAGCTTTTATCCGGGCAAGAACCTGGGGGCATGCGGAGAAGCGGGCGCCGTTACGACGAACGATGAACAAATGGCCCGCAAAGTCCGCATGCTGCGGGACCATGGCCAGGCGCAAAAGTACTACCACGAGATGGAAGGGTACAACGGAAGACTGGATGCAATCCAAGCAGGCATTCTGCGAGTCAAGCTTAGACTCTTGCCCGAATGGAACCAGCAGCGGCGTCAAAAAGCGCTTCGCTATAATGAGCTTCTTCACGATGTTGAGGAAACCATCATTCCCTATGAGCCGACATGGTCGCGGGCCGTTTACCACCTCTACGTGATCCGCAGTCGCCGGAGAGATGAGCTCAGGAAGCATCTGGAAGCCGAGCAAATTAGTACGGGCCTCCATTATCCACTGCCACTCCATCTTCAAAATGCTTACCGATTCCTCGGTTTCAAGCAGGGAGATTTTGCAAACGCGGAACGGGTAGCGTCGCAAGTCCTTTCGCTGCCGATGTATCCACAGCTTCCCTTCAATCAGCTGGAGGCTGTTGGCCAGAAGATCTCACGGTTTATCTTTGCCCAGACGGCCGCAGTCACCTAGTCTTTCCGATCAAAATCTGGGGATCAAAGGGTAGTGAAGTTTTCATTTATCCACCCAAGGTTAGCCAGGGAGCGGCCCCAGCAGGACGTGGGCGCCGCAGGCATCGGAGCTGGCATCCACTACCGGGTTCCGCTTGGTCGCGGGAAGGCCTATGAGGTCGGTTGGTCGTGGGATCTCCTGAACGGTACGACACGACCACTTTCCAGTGCGAGGTTGAGGACGGGGCAGCGTATGTACGTCTCGATTGTTGAACGAAGCCTGTGGGAGGAGGGCCAGGGCCATGAGCGAAGCTGAGATGGTCGTTGTCGTCGGGCTCGGAGAGGTGGGGAAACCTCTCCTCGAGATCGTGTCCAAGCACTACGAGGCGGTCGGAGTGGACCTCTTACCTCCACCCGAGCGAGTCGAGGGAGTCGACGTCATGCATGTCTGCTACCCGTTCGGGATGAAGGACTTTCTCGGTGAGGCCGCCCGCTATATCGATCTTTTCAGGCCCAGGCTTACGATCATCAACAGCACAGTGGGGGTGGGGACGACGCGAACCCTAGCCGAGCGAACGGGTGCGGCCGTGGTGCACAGTCCAGTGCGCGGCAAGCACGCGCGTATGCACGACGAACTCCTCCGTTACACGAAGTTCGTGGGAGCGATCGATCCGGCCAGCGGCGAGCAGGCCGCCAAGCATTTCGAGTCGATCGGCATGAAAACGAAGATCCTGTCGTCTCCGGAGGCGACTGAGCTCGCGAAGCTCACCGAAACGACCTATTTCGGTCTGCTCATTGCCTGGGCGCAGGAGGTGGAGAGATACTGTGATCAGCTGGGCCAGGAATACGACGAGATTGCCTCCTTCCACGAAGAAGTCAGTTTCTTTCCTCCCGTCAAATACGTCCCAGGTGTCATCGGCGGCCATTGCGTCATGGCCAACATCGAGATCCTGAGCAGGCTCGATCATTCGGATCTTCTCAAGGCGATCCAGTCCTCCAACAAGAAGAAAAGCAAGCGGGAGGCCGGCAGAGGTAAGGCGGACGGTCCGAGCCGGCCTGAGACCGTATCGCCAGCGCCAGCGCTCTTGGGAACCGGCGCCCGGCACAGCTAACCAGGCCGTGGTCACTTCCGTTCACCGCAAGCAACTCGAGCGCTACAGTCAATGGCTCGCCCTGCGGATTGGCTGGGATGAAGCCTATTCCTTTCTGAGAGTTTAGCTATGCTGCTGACGCGCGCCTATTACTTGCTCAAGCCCGCCATTCCGCGGGGACTCCGAATGGCGCTTCGAGGCCTTGTGGCAAGACGTCGAAGGCCTCGTTACGTCACATCTTGGCCCATCAATCAGGTAGCTGGAAGAGTTCCGGATGGTTTTCCTGGCTGGCCGGATGGCAAAGAGTTTGCGTTCGTGCTTACCCACGACGTCGAAACCAAGAAAGGCTTGGATCGTTGCCGCGAGCTGGCCGACATGGATATGCGTCTCGGGTTTCGCTCCTCTTTTAACTTCGTACCCGAAGGCGATTATGAGACGCCGGATTCTCTGCGCGCATGGCTTACCACAAATGGATTCGAAGTGGGTGTCCATGACCTAAGGCACGATGGTCAGCTCTACAATTCCCGGAAGAGCTTTGCCGCCCAGGCGCAAAGAATAAATCATTATCTGGAGGAGTGGAAGGCGGTGGGCTTTCGCTCCGCCTTCATGTTTCGGGATCTGCGCTGGCTCCAAGATCTGAACATCCTGTACGACACATCTACCTTTGACACTGATCCGTTTGAGCCACAGTCCGCCGGCGTCAACACGATCTTCCCGTTTTGGGTGCCTCGAGACGACCACTCCGGCTACGTCGAACTTCCATACACGTTGCCACAGGATTCAACGCTCTTCCTTTTACTCCAGGAACCGGCGATTGATGCTTGGAAGCGAAAGCTTGATTGGATCGCTCAACAGGGCGGGATGGCGCTGTTGAACACTCATCCCGACTACATGAATTTCAACGGTAGGGGGAATCGGTCGGAGTATAGCGCTCGAATGTACCAAGAGTTCTTGGGATACGTGGCCGAGCGCTACGGGCACCGATGCTGGTTTGCTCTGCCGCGAGATGTGGCCGAGCACACCATCGGCGCCGTTCGTCACGGAGTAGACCAGCCTATTGCTTTCCACGCCGCTTCTTCCTCGCGGCTCCACCCTTCCAGCCGACCACAGCCAGCCGCTTCGAGCGGATGGTGTCTTCGGGGCAAGAGGGCGGCCATGGTCTCGTTTTCGCCCTTCCCGAACGATCCACGGCCGCATCGTGCTGCGGATGCCCTTGTCAAAGAAGGCATGAGCGTTGACATGATATGCGCTCCCGGAGATGAAAAGGAGCCGAAGCGCGAGGTTCTGAACGGCGTCGAGATCCTTCGTGTTCCAATCTCACGCCGACGTGGCGGCCTGTTTGAATACGTCTTCCAATATTCCGCCTTCATCCTGATGTCCTCCGCCATCCTGGCCCTGCGCTCGTTGATCCGCAGGTATGACTTGGTCTACGTGCACAATATGCCTGACATTCTCGTTCTGAGTGCGCTGATACCGAAGGCATTGGGAGCAAAGGTGATCCTCGATTTGCACGATCCGATGCCCGAGCTCATGATGACGATCTTCAAGGCGCAGCAAGACAGCCTGCGCGTTCGGGTCCTCCGACGACTCGAGAAGTGGAGCATCGGCCGTGCGGATCTGGTGCTCACAGTGAATCTCGCCTGCAAACGGATATTCGGCTCGCGGAGTTGTCCTCCGGAGAAGATTGGTGTCGTAATGAATTCTCCCGGGGAAATCTTCCGATTTCAGGCTCCGCGATTGTGCGCCTCCGCAAGCAATGCTTCGGACAAGCCTTTCGTGATCATGTATCACGGCACTATAGTCGAGCGGAATGGCTTGGATCTCGCCGTCGACGCGCTCGAAAATGTCCGCCAGGTTGTTCCCGCCGCTGAGCTGAGGGTGTACGGTTCCAAGACCCGGTTTCTTGAACACGTGATGGAATCCGCCCGCAACAGGGGTTTGCAAGACGCGGTTCATTATTTTGGCCCCAAGCGACTGGAGGAAATTGTCCAGGCGATCGGAGAGTGCGATGTGGGCATCATTCCGAATCAGCGGAATATTTTTACCGAGATCAACACCCCGACTCGCATTTTCGAGTATCTGGCCCTGGGTAAGCCCGTGATTGCTCCGCGCGCGCCCGGCATCCAAGAATATTTCAAGGAAGAATCTCTCCTGTTCTTCGAGCTTGGGAACGTGGAGGAGCTTGCCCGGAAAATCGAGTATGTGTACTCCCACCCCAGCGAGACGGTTGAGATCGTGAAGCAAGGGCAACAGGCCTACCGGGCACACACCTGGCGTCAGGAGAGGCAGAACCTCGTGAATCTGGTGGGTGAACTGCTAGAAACCGGAGATTAGAGAGAGTGATTAGTCCTACAAGAACCTTGGCCGGATTGAGCCCAGTCGCTACGAGCCGGAGTTCTCAGGTGATCGTAGCTCGCGACGTCCAGCGGTCTCTCGACTTGGTTCAAGAATGGGTCGAGAAACACGATTACCGCGGATACGAGCCGTTTGACGGACTGTCCTCCTGGGCACGTCCTTTGTCGTGTGGCAACCAGCTAGCGGAACGAATCCTACTGCAA
>JADFGZ010000219.1 GCA_022567475.1 Acidobacteriota bacterium
GATTCAGGATTGGAACCAGAGAGCGGATCGCAGGCGACTTGAGCCTGCCATCCGTTTCAGCACAAGGTGTTCTCCCATGCAGGCTTTGGTCCGGGTCGTAGTGGCACGGTTCGGCTGGTTTTTGTTCGCTCCGGGGAGTTGGCAGGATGGAACCAGCCAAATTCGGCTGCCGTCGGATGGAATCTGCAGGGTTGATAATAAAGATGCGTAGATGAGCATCCTAATACAGTATGAAAGTTTGGTGGTTGCACAGACCTCTCGCGATTATAATTTCCTCGTGATTGATGCCCTGCGGGAATCCCGCCAGTTCACCGTCAAGGTTCCATTGGGTTTATTTCGCTCGACCTCCTTGCAATACCAGGACGGTCCCGCGATCTGCTTTGAGATATTGCAGAAGGAACTGAATAGCGAAACCCAAGAGTCGCTCGCCAAATCTCTCCTGAATATCGGCGAGCAGGAGATACGGGAATACATAGAACGGCACTATCAGCGCAAACGCTCGTAAGCAAGACCCTTCCCCCCACGCTCCAACCCTCAGATTTCCCACGCGGCTAGAACGTTTTCACAGTTGCTGTAAACCACAACGCGTTGTCATTCCGTGTCCCTTCGCCGCCAAAATCCGGGTAAAATGGTGGCTTCAGAGACAGGCCCATGTCAGAAGATTCAAAGGATCAAAGTGTTTTTAGCGCTGCTTGGCGCGAAAGGAGTCCTGTATGCGATCGATACCATTTTTTGTGCTGCTCGTTGCCGGTTTGTTGCTGACGGCTGCGTGCCAGACAGCCTCATCGCCGGGAACCGGAACAACCACCGCTTCGGCACCGGTGTTTGATGCTCCGGAATTCGGCGATGCCTTCTGGGACCACTGGGGCGACGGACAGGCGGAACTCTCCGGCTACGACCTGACGTTCTCTCGCTATCGGGAGCAGCGCCGGGGCACGGCGGTTACGATCTTCGTGACCGAAACTTTTTCCAACGAGCTGCGGGTCAAAGCCGACCCCGGCGTGCACCCGGCCTCGGACGAAGTCCCCGTGATGAAGCTGAACCTGGTCGAGGACTTCCCCACAGGCATCTACGACTATAACTTGATGACCAGCAGCTTCCTTGCCCTGGCTCCTTCGGGCGGCCTCCCTGCCGGTTCCCCGACCAAGGTCTCCTTCTCGCGCCAGGAATGGTGCGGCCACGTTTACAGCCAGTTATTGTTCCACCCGAACGTCATCCGCCAGACGACGCACAGCTATTTCGACAATGAGGCCGACTGGCAAGGTGAAATAAATTATCCGCCCGACGGCATCGCGGAAGATGCTTTGTGGTTCTGGGCGCGAGGCATGGCCGCGCCGCTGCTGGAACCCGGCGGCTCGGCGAAGGTGAAGCTGCTGCTGTCGCTCCAAAACTCTCGCATCATCCACGAGGAGCTTGCCTGGAGAGCCGCGACGCTCTCGCGCTCCGGTGACACCGAAACCGTGACGGTTCCCGCCGGCAGTTTCACCGTAGAGCGTTGGTCTGCCGCAGTGGAAGACGGTCCCACCCGGACCTTCTACGTCGAGGCCGATGCTCCTCACAGGATTATCAAGTGGGAGACGACCGACGGCGAGCTGGCGGAGATGCTGGGAAGCGTTCGCGAACCCTATTGGAAGATGAACAGCAACGAGTACCGGAGCGCCGTCGAAGGGCTCGGCTTGTCACCCAGACCGCTGCGGACGCCCTGAGCAACGGGTAGTGGGTCAGTTTCCGTTAGGCACAGCGTCACACGATTTGTCAGGGCACGGTTTTAACCGTGCCGTTAGATGGTCGTCTCCAGAAGGGCTTTAGCCCCTGAGGGAAATCAACCTCAGCGGCTAAAGCCGCTCTTCGGCGCCTCGTGATCGGCACGGTTAAAACCGTGCCCTGACGTTAAAACTGACCCACCACCAAACAGCGAGTATTGTTGGTTGGAGCCGCCGGGTTCAGCGTGCCATCGCGGGCCTGTTCCGGCGGGCCGATGCAGGCACAGTCATGAACTTCTATGCTTTTATGCTTGGGGGAATGCGGGAGTCTCCGTGACCACCTGGCGAAAATATGTGCTCCTCCAGATTCCCGGCGGGATCGTCACCGCTGCCCTGCTCGCGGGGCTCCATCGATGGATGGAACTCCCCCTCTGGGCGGCGGTGAGTCTGTTTCTGTGCTATGTAGCGAAGGATTTTTTCCTCTATCCTTTTCTCCGTCGCGCATATGAAACGAACAGCACAACAGTGATCGAACAGCTTGTCGGCGTCCGTGGCAAAGCAACCGAGTCGCTCGATCCCCAGGGATACGTGGAGGTGCGCGGCGAACTCTGGCAGGCCAACGCAGCTCCGGGCAACCAGCCGATCCCGCCGGGAGCGCGCATCCGTGTCCAAGCTGCCCGGGACATGACCCTGATCGTGACACGAGACGAACAGAACAGCGACAAAGACAACAGCAAGGACAAACACGATTAAGAAGGCCAAACAACCGCTCGTGACTCAGGAAATGGCTCAGAAAATGGCTCAAGAAAATGCCGTTCAGAAAAACGCCGCTGCGCATTCCCACGGAAATCCAGGGGACTTGCTTCACCTGCGATTTATTCGAATGGCCAAGCGGAATTGGTTTTCCTTCGCCATGGCCGACACGACCGGAAAGAAGCTCACCTACGGAAAAACGCTCATCGGCGGCCTGATTCTGGCCCGCTGGCTTCGCGGGCACTGTTCCGGGAAAGAATCCATCGTGGGAATCATGCTTCCGGCATCGGTAGGCGGAGCGCTGGCCAATGTTGCGGTTCTGCTGGCGGGCAAAACCCCGGTGAACCTCAACTTCACCGCCGGCAAAGAAGCCATCCAGTCGGCCATCGAGCAATGCAGTATAGGAACCATCCTGACCTCGCGGGTGTTTTTGACCAAGGCAAAGCTCGAACGGATAGACGGGATGGTGATGCTGGAGGACCTGATGGGCCGGATCACGTCGTGGCAAAAAATCCGGACTGCCCTGGCGGCATTCCTGCTTCCCACATGGGTGCTGCAGAGACTCCACAACAGCGGACAGGCCGCTACCGAGGCTCTTGCGACCGTGGCTTTCTCGAGTGGCAGCACAGGCGAGCCGAAGGGCATCATGCTCACCCACCGCAACATCCTCTCGAACATCGAAGCCATGCATCAACTCTTTCCTCTCACCTCGCAGGATTGCATAGCGGGCGTATTGCCCTTTTTTCACTGCTTCGGATTTACCTGCACCCTGTGGTTTCCTCTGCTCACCGGCGCCGGCGTCGCCTATCACTCGAATCCGCTCGACGCGAAGGCGGTGGGAGAATTGGTGTTCGAGCACAAAGCAACTTTCATGGTGGGCACCGCCACCTTCTGCAACGGCTACACGCGCAGGTGCTCTCGGGAAGAGTTCGCCTCGCTTCGCCATGTCATTGTAGGAGCCGAAAAGCTCCAGGAGCCGGTTGCGCGGGCCTTTCGGGAAAAGTTCGGAGTGGATTTGCTTGAGGGTTACGGGAGCACGGAGATGTCGCCGGTAGTCTCGGTGAATGTCCCCGGGGGCGGCCTGAAACCGGGAACCATCGGACGTCCTCTTCCCGGGGTCTCCGCGAAGGTGGTCGATCTGGAGACGGGAAAGCCTCTCCCCTGCAACCAGGAAGGTCTCCTGCTCGTCAACGGACCCAACCGCATGGCGGGCTATTGGGGACAGCCGGAAAAAACCGCCGAGGTGTTTCGCGATGGCTGGTACGTCACAGGCGACATCGCGGCGATCGATGAGGAGGGCTTCCTCCGCATCACGGACCGTCTCTCGCGATTCAGCAAGATCGGCGGCGAAATGGTCCCCTACATCAAAGTGGAAGAAGCAATCAACCGGATTCTGGGAGATTCCTGTTGCGCGGTCACCGGGATTCCGGACCCGCAGAAGGGCGAGCGCCTGGTGGTTCTCTATACTCGATCCGATGTTGCGCCGGAAAAACTGCGGGAGCAACTCCTGCAAACAGACCTGCCGCGGCTCTGGATTCCCAAGCGGGAGAGCTTCTACTGTGTCGAGGCTCTCCCGACGCTCGGCATCGGAAAAACCGACTTAAGGCAGGTCAAGATCCTGGCAGTACAACTGTCGCAGGCGTAAGGTTTCCGGTGGATGACGATAGCAACTGCTACGCTGCGGGCCATTCGCACGTCATCTCAGTCACTCACACGCCATGTCACCCACCCATATCATCGGACGGCTGCGCTGACGCTGCTGGTGAACTCCGGATCGATGCGGTTCATCCTTTCAAGCAAAGCCTCCACCAGCTTCTCCCGCCCGGCGCGGCGGGCGACATCGGCCAACTGTTCCAGGCGAAAGAGCCCCGTGACCCATCCGTCAAACGAGGTGCTCCGGGCAAAACCGTCCGCCAGCCGGATCAACACCTCTTCCCCCTCCTCCGGGTTGTCACCGAACAACGCCAATTGCGCCTCCAGCGCCTCAAGGAGCCGCCCATCGTAGCGCGCCGCCAATCTGCCATAGATGATGTTGTCGGTGACCTTCCGAAATTCTTCGAAAACCACCTTCGCCCGTTGCTGGGCCTGTCTCGCCTCCTCGATCCGGTCCAGCGCAATCAGGGCCTCAGCGGCGCGCGCCGCCCCAATCAGGCGTGCTAACGCCAGCGGACGCTTTTCCGCCTCGCGGGCGGCGGCCAGCGCCTCCTCGAAGCGTCCGCGCAGCAGCAGGTACTCCAGCCACGGCTCCGTGAACCGGCCGTCCCGCAGGCTGCGGACCTCCAAATGAAACGCCTCCCGGAACAGCCGTTCGGCATCCGCCTCGTTTCCCAGGCGCAGGTGGACGGCGCCCATCAGATGGATGTTGTGGCCGTGATGCCACTCCTCCACCGGATCGATTCCCGCCGAAAAATACTCCCGATGCAAGCGGTCGGCCTTGCCAAGCTGCTCCAGCGCCTCCTCCCACCGGCCCAGCCGGGGCAACACGTGGGCGTACATATGCTGGGCGTGCGGCACACCCGGAACCGCCGCGGCGTACTGCGCGCCATGCTCTGCCGCTTTGTCGTAATGTCCCAGGCCCTCGTAGGCGTGGACCATGTAGTGGTGCGCAGCAAAATGGCCGGGGTCGCGCTTCAGCGCGGCGTCATAGTAAGCGATCGCGCCGATTCGCCCTCCCTGGCCTCGTCCCGATGCCCTGGACTCTTCGGCATTCCCGCGCATCACCCAGGCATGGGCGTCATCCGGATCGAGCGCGATGAGAGCTTCGATGGCCTGCTTGTATTCCTGATGCTTGCTGGTGCGCTCCTCCTCAGAGGCATAGACCGCTTCCATTTGCTGCTCCCCGAGGGCAATCCACTTTGCTTCCTTGGGAGTGAGATTCCCTTTGGCGGCCAGCTCCGCCGCCTTCTTCAGGTGGAAGAACGCCTCGGCATATGCCGTTGCCCCAACGTAGGCTTTGCTCAGCCCCAGATGAGCCATGGCCAGTTCCGGGTCGCGGCGCAGCGCCTCATGGAACGAGCGTGCCGCGTCCACCCAGACATAAGAGTGTAGATAAGCGATCCCCTGGTCGTAATAAGCCTGAGCCTCTGCGGAGCGTGTGCTCACTTCCTGGTGAAGCCGCCCAGCCTCAGGGGTGAGGGTTATGGAACTCTCCATCACTTCCAGCGACGATGTCCGCGGGATTGCCAGAACCGCTTGTTGGTGAGTGCTCTCCTGTGCGAGCGCAACGCCCGGCTGCCCTACAAACATGGCGACAAGCACCAAGAAAAGTCCGGTGACCCGCCATAGCTTTCCATTTCGCATTGCGTTCTCCTTCTGTCCGCCTAAGAACCGGAATGGATTGTCTGAATTCCGCCTTTGCTTGCAATCATACGGCAGCCGACCTCTTGTTTCCAGCGAAAACCTCCTAGCTAAAATCACGAGGTGCGCGGCTCCGTGATGGTTCTGGGGATTGCTAGGATGGCTGCATTCTACCGGAGAGAGTACAATCGGCCTGCCAAGCCTTTCGGGCTGGCTTCCAAGGAGAAATAGCAAGGAGGAATAGCGATGAAACTATCCGTCAAAGCCTTCGCGATTACTGCTGCGCTGGTGTGGGGAGGAGCAATACTCATCACGGGAATCTTCTATTTGATCGTGCCCCCTTACGGCGAGCACTTTCTGCTAACGATGAGTTCCGTCTATCCCGGCTTTCATGTTTCGGGCAGCTTTCTGGACGTGCTGGCAGGGACCGGTTACGGCCTGATTGACGGCGGGATTTGCGGCTGTCTATTCGCCTGGATTTATAACCTCTGCGCCGGACGGATGGGACAGACAGCCTAAACAAGTCCATCCCGCCTTAAGAGGATGCCGAAAGCGCCAGTTCTCCCCGCAGCACTGTGACTGCCTTGCCCCGAAGGACCACGCGGTCTCCGTTCATGCGCACCCGAACAACACCACCTCGCGCCGATGCCTGGTAGCCGGTGACCTCTGTCTTGCCTAAGCGGCTGCCCCAAAAAGGACCCAAGCAGCAGTGGGCGGACCCGGTAACCGGGTCTTCGTCGATTCCCGCCCCCGGCGCGAAAAACCTGGAGACGAAATCATAGTCTTTCGACGAGCTGGCACTGGTGACCATGACTCCTCGGACTGGAAGTGTTGCCAGCTTGCGCATGTCCGGCTTCAACTGCCGGATAGTTTCCTCTGATTCGACCTCGACCAAATAATCAAAGCGGGTCTTGCCGACGTATTTCGGCGTCACCCCCAAGGACTCGGTGAGACCTGCCGGGGCATCCGTCTGCTCCTCCGGTTCGAGCGGGAAATCCAGTTCGATCCAACCATCTTTGCGGGCCGCCAGGAGACGCCCGCTGCGGGTAAGAAACCGGGCCTGCTCGTCCGGTTTCAGGTAGCCCTGCTCCCACAAGACATGCGCGCTCGCCAGCGTGGCATGGCCGCAGAGATCAACCTCAACCGTTGGCGTGAACCAGCGCAGATCGAACCCATCCGCCTGCTTCACTAAAAAAGCAGTCTCGGACAAATTCATCTCCAAGGCCACGTTTTGCATCCATTTTTCATCCCGCGCTTGGGGCAGGACACAAACCGCCGCCGGGTTGCCGGCAAACGGCCGGTCTGTGAATGCATCCACCTGAAATATTTCCAGGCCCATCGGCATACTCCTACATTAAAGTTACAATTGAGGATATGTGCGTATTACGCAGAAATTAAAGGGCATTATCCAGGATTTAATTCTGCTGGTTTAGCGCGCGGAGGGGCTCCCCGCTGAAGCCGTCAACTCCAGGTAGCGGGCCTGCGCGGCGCTGACGCCATCGCCCAGCTTGCAAGAATGTCCCAAACCCTTCAAGACCATCTCCAGCGC
>JADFGZ010000220.1 GCA_022567475.1 Acidobacteriota bacterium
TGAAGTTCTGGTCTGAGGGCCTCGTTCGCAGGCTCCCGTTGTTAGTCTTCCATTGTCAGGCTCAAGGCCGGGAGTTGTTGGAGGGAGCTTTCGGGCAGTTAATGACTCCCCGTACGGGGTACGGAGACCTCCACAGAACGATTCCGTGCTCTGGCAATCCGGGAAACCGACCCGTTGCGGGCACGGGCGGGTCTGGCCTTTGGCGTCCAGGGAAGCACCCGGTCGATGCGCGCCTCTTTTACGAAAGCCAGTTCGTTTCCGCCCGGTTGCGCTCCCACCAGCAGCGAATCGCCCACACCAATCTGGTCGGTCGCCATCAGATGAGCCAGCGGGTCCACCAAGTGCCGTTCAATGGAGCGTTTCAAATGCCGGGCGCCATACTTCGGGTCCATTCCGTCCTCCAGCAGGAATTGCTTCGCCTCCGGAGCGCAGGAGAAAAAGAACCGTTTCCCGCCGGTGGAGTCCAGCAGTCGCTGCTGCACCCTGGCGAGCTCAATGTCCAGCACCCGCTCCAGATTGGCTTGATTGAGGTTTCGGAAGACGACCGTCTTGTCAATGCGGTTGATAAACTCGGGCGAAAATTTTCGCCGGGCTGCTTCCAAAGCTGTGTTCTGCACCTTTCGCTCCAGACGCTCGTCCGGTTCCGGGGCCTGCTGGCCGAACCCGATGCCGCCCAGCAGCATGTTGGTCATCTCGGTGGCGCCCAGGTTGCTCGTCATAAAAATGATCGTTTGCGAAAAGTCCACTTTCCGGTTGTCTCCCAGCGTCAGCGTCGCTTTGTCCAGGATGCCAAGCAGCAACTGCCAGAGGGAGTCGCTGGCCTTTTCGATTTCATCCAGCAGCAACAGGGAAAGCTTCAGGTCATCTCTGTGCCACTGATTCAAAGCCTCCTGGGTCAGCACGGGGTGTGTTTCTCTGTGCCCCAAATAGCCCGGCGGCGAGCCGATCAGCTTGGCGATCTCGTGGCTGTGCTGAAATTCGGCGCAGTCAATCTTGATGAGCGCGCGGCTGTCGCCCAGCAACGTCTCGGCTGTGGCCTCCACAACCCTTGTTTTCCCGGATCCAGTGGGGCCCAGAAACAACAGGTTGCCCACGGGACGGCTGGGTGGATTCATTCCGGCCAGAAAGATTTGGTACACCGAGGAGATCGCCTTAATGGCTTCATCCTGGCCTACGATCTTTGCCCGCAGCGAGTCTTCCAATTCCCTGGCCCGGGAGCTTTTCCGTTTGGGGTCCAATGTCATTTGGGTGGCTGCTGATTTCATTTTATATTCTCCCTGCCTGATCCTGGAGCAATCTGCTTGCCGTTTTCGTGGGCTACTTTATTCCGTTCCAGGTCTCCTGAATTCCTTTTGTTTTCTTCGCTTATAAAACTAAGCAAGCGCTCTGAGGCCGGATCAAGCCTGCCACTATCGGTCACTTACCAGGCAAACTCTGGCGGGCTGCCTGAATGCATTCTAATCTTTCAGCAACCCTCCCCAGTTTGTGTAGCCTTTCTCATCCTTCGCTGCCCAAGCTCCTTTCCCGGAGGCGCCTTCTTAGTAAATCCAGGGAACCAAGGGATCTG
The DNA here is from genome assembly GCA_022567475.1 of Acidobacteriota bacterium. Lineage (GTDB taxonomy): Bacteria > Acidobacteriota > Terriglobia > 2-12-FULL-54-10 > 2-12-FULL-54-10 > JADFGZ01. The sequence continues at coordinate 1,568 of JADFGZ010000220.1, forward strand.
CGCCGCCTCCCACTTGCTTTGACGCCGAAAACATAGTTTTGGGTGCAACGAATTCCGAAAAAAAGCACTCTTTCCCGCCCTCGTCGTTAAGTCTTCCAGTCTTCAGTCTCCCGGGCATCCGGCGATCCAGTTGCGCATTTGATAACCAGTACGCCCTCATTAGTAATATCGGAGCAATCCTTTGTGAAACTTTAGGCTTATTCCGCAGGTCCCTGCCTTTTCCGTCACCCCCCCGCTTGAGATTGCTGCTTCCGATTGCTAAATCCGCGCTATAATATTGACAGGTAGATAAGAGTTGGCTTAAGGACTGCGTGGCTTCGAGTCGTTCTGCAAGCGCTGCCTACCCAGCAAGCGGGAAAAAATTCCCCAGGCCAGTCACAGGTTGGATAGGTCTAGAACAGGGCAGCGAAGGGTTGCCACCGGCAGTTAAGGTTTAACAGGAAAGGCCAGGAACAGTTGCTGGTGAAAAAGTCTGAAAAAATCTGGCATAACGGCCGCTTCATCAATTGGGATGACGCCACCGTGCACGTGCTCTCCCACGTCGTCAATTACGGTTCTTCCTTGTTTGAAGGAATCCGCTGCTATGCGCTGCCGTCCGGTCCCGCCATCTTTCGCTTGTCGGAACACCTGCAACGGCTGATCAACTCTTGCAAAATTTACCGGATGTCTCTGCCGCATTCGCGGGAGGAGATGGAGCAGGCCTGCCTGGAGCTGGTGGGAGTGAACGGTCTGCGCCACTGCTATCTTCGTCCCATCGCCCTGCGCGGGTACGGCGAAATCGGAGTGCATCCCGGAAACACCCCCGTGGAAGTTTTCATCGCCTGTTGGGAGTGGGGAAAATACCTGGGTTCGGATGCGGATCAGGGTGTGGATGTATGCGTCTCTTCCTGGAACCGCATGGCGCCCAATACGCTTCCGGCCATGGCCAAGTCGGCGGCCAACTACATGAACGCCCAGCTGATTCGGATGGAAGCCGAAGCGAACGGCTACGCCGAAGGCATCGCTCTCGACAGCAGGGGCTTTCTCAGCGAAGGCAGCGGAGAGAACCTCTTCGTGGTCCATGGCGGGAAGATACTCACGCCGCCCCTGAGCGCCTCCATTCTTCCCGGCATCACTCGCGACACCGTGCTCACGCTTTGCGGGGAGCTTGGGCTGAGGGTCGAGGAGCAGGATATTCCCCGGGAGATGCTCTATCTGGCCGATGAGGTTTTTATGGTGGGCACTGCCGCCGAAATCACGCCGCTGCGGTCGGTTGACCGCATCCCGGTCGGCGACGGCAAGCGCGGCCCCATCACTGAAAAACTGCAGCAGGAGTTTTTTGCCATCGTGGAGGGCCGCAAGAAAGATACCCACGGTTGGATGACTCCTGTTGTTGCGCCCCGCCCCACCACCGTCGAAGTCAATCGGTAAGACTTGGTTCCTATGCCATCCCTCCGGCCTGCCAGGCCGGTCCTTTCAACTAAAATCTTCTGGATTCTGTAGCGTATTTCCAGGATCACTACATTGCTGGGAGCTTTGGCTGGCGCCTTGCTAAATGCAGTGTGACCAATTACTCTGGAAGCTGCCCATTTGCGACAACCAGGGCTATGATCTGTGGATGAATGAAGCAGAAACGCTTTTTGAGTAAATGTTGTACACTTCTCGCCTGCATGGCTGTTTCGCTTTCCTTGCAAGCGCAAAGTACCAAGTCCAAAGAAAGATCGATCCAGGACTGGGAGGAATTCAGCAATTACACTCTCAGGTTAGCCGAAGCAATGCCTGAGGAAAGCTATGACTACCGACCGCACCCGGATCAGATGAGCTTTGGGGAGCAAATCATTGAGATCGCCACCATGAGTGAATTCTTCTTCGCCCGAATTGTCGGTCGGACGGCTAACTTCTCCCAGGGGCAGATACCGGAAAAAAATGCTGCGATTCAAATCTCAAAGGAATCTTTCGCGTTTTGCATCAGCGCCCTCAGAAGCATGAGTGAGGAACAACTGGAGAGTACTCACATTCTGCGGCGTGGACTTCAGATGAGTGGACGCGCGATCATTGAATTTGCGCTCAGTCACGCTATCCATCATAGTGGCCAGGCCGCTGCATATTTGGGTGCCAAAGGTATCAAGGTCCCGCCATTCCATCCCCTCTTTCCCTTCTAACCGGTCTGCTGCTCCATTTTTTACCATCTGCATTGCCATTTATACAGTGGTTCGTTTCCAGGATGGAGTGTTCCGACTGCCTGTTCTGCCCTTGAATGGCGGGGAGTTCTCAGATAGCATGAGCTTCCTTTGTGCGCTTGGGCGGCCTTCGAGAGCTAAAGCAAGCAAAGGAACTTTCTCCGATGTCGAATGCAACTTCCGTTCGATCCTCCCGCCAGAAGATCGGCCTGGTTCTGGGGATTGTTCTGTTTCTCCTCGTGCTGGCTGCCCCCACTCCGGAAGGGATGTCGCCGGAAGCCAAGCGGATGGCGGCGGTCGCCGTGCTGATGGGCACATGGTGGATCAGCGAAGCGATTGCCATTGCCCTGACCGCTCTGCTGCCGCTGGCGCTGTTGCCGCTGCTCGGCATCATGCCGAGCGTGGAAGTGGCTCCCCGCTACGCCGACCATGTGATCTTCCTGTTCTTCGGAGGATTCGTCGTGGCTCTCGCCATCCAAAAATGGAACCTGCACCGGCGCATCGCCCTGCGCACGATCCTGATGGTGGGAGCCGAACCCTCGCGCCTGCTGCTGGGATTCATGCTGGCCGCGGCCTTCCTCTCCATGTGGATGTCGAACACCGCCTGCGTCATGATGATGTTTCCCATCGGGATGGCCGTGGTCTCGCAATTGGCGTCCGAATCGGCCACGGGCGACGCGGCGGACTCGGACGGGCGGCGAGTGCTGGAAAGCTTCGGGCCGGTGCTGATGCTTGGCATCGCTTATGCCGCCAGCATCGGCGGCATCGGCACGCTGATCGGCACCCCGCCGAACTTGGTCTTTGCCGGCACGGTGCGGAACCTGTTTCCCGAAGCCCCCGAGATCGGGTTTCTCCAATGGATGGGGATCGGGATGCCCGTCGTGGTGTTGTTTCTTCCCCTCGCCTGGCTCTACCTCTGCCGTTTCGGCGGGCGGACGCCGCTCCGGCAGCTTCGTTTTCCGGGCAGCGCAACGGTCATCCAGGAGGAGTTGCGGAAGCTGGGGAAGATGACCCCTCAGGAAAAGCGCGTCCTGGCAATCTGGTCGGCGATGGCGCTGCTGTGGATATTTCGCAATCCCATCCAGCTCGGCGCCTTCACCGTGCCCGGCTGGTCGGAGTTGTTTGGGCAGCCCGCCTATTTGCACGACGCTACGGTGGCGATGTCCATGGCCCTGTTGCTGTGCCTCACCCCGGCGGGAGCGGCAGACGGAGCCTCCGGCAACGGCAGGCGCGGAGCTTTTTTAATGGATTGGGAAACCATCCGCACGGGGCTTCCCTGGGGAATCCTGCTGCTGTTCGGCGGCGGCTTCGCCATGGCGGCCGGCTTCCAGAAAACCGGCCTGGCCGAATGGATCGGTTCGCGGCTCGCCGGGCTGGAAGGAGTTCCTCCGCTGCTGATAATCGCCGTCACCTGTCTGGTGCTGACGTTTCTGACCGAGGTGACCTCGAACACCGCCACCGCGACCATGGCCATGCCGGTGCTGGCCGCCACCGCGATTCAGATGGGGGTCCACCCCTTCCTGTTGATGATCCCGGCCATCATCTCCACCTCCTGCGCCTTTATGCTTCCGGTCTCTACACCTCCCAACGCCATTGTGTTCGGCAGCGGATGGGTCACCATCCCGCAGATGGCCCGCGCCGGCATCATGCTCGACATGGCGGGGGTTATCATCGTAACTACGGTGGCATATTTCCTGGCCGCTACCGTTTTCGGGGCCCCCTTGGACCATCTCCCGGTCTGGGCCCGGTAGGGAGCAGCGGGCAAACCAGCGGAAGGATCCAAGCCAGCCGCGATTCCGCCCGAAAGAGCCCATGACAATCTGAGATTGAGTCGACAAGGTCGATGGGTCTATGATTCTGGATGGCGGGAAAGCTCCGTATAGAAAATTCCGGCTAAGACCCTGCCAAGTAAGTTCGGAAAAATCGTCGTGAATTAAGCAAACCTGAAAGGAGCAAACCGATGGTTAAGACAGTTGTCATGTTTCTCGGACTCACCGTTTTCATTATAGGATGCAGTCCGGCGGAAATAACGGAGCAGCCCCCCGAGGAAGCTCCAGCTCAGGAAGTATCGGAACCGTCACTTTATGACCGGCTCGGCGGCGTATACAACATTGCCACCGTGGTCGACGACCTCATCGAGAGACTCTCAGTCAACGAAATCCTGAACGCCAATACGGCCATCAAGGAGGCCAGGGACCGGGTCCCCAAAGCCGGACTCAAATTCCACCTCACGGCCTTGGTTTGCCAGGCAACCGGCGGACCCGAGACATATACTGGGCGCTCCATGAAGGAATCTCACCAGCATCTGAATATCACAGAGGAAGAGTGGGAGGCCATGAGGGCGGATTTCAAAGAGACTCTGGACAAGTTCCAGGTTCCTGAAAACGAACAAAATGAACTGTTTGCCATAGTGGAGAGCACCAAGGGAGACATCGTGATCTCCCCGATGTGAACGCGAGTGCTGCTAATTGGAATGATCCATTCTGACGACGAGGTTAATGGAGCGACCCGGACAATCCAGTCTCCATACGAGTAGGATTTCCCTTTGGAAGCGACCCAAGGTTGCCTACACCTGAGACCTGGAGTCGAGATTCTCCGGATGATGCGTTCGCCACCAATCCTCCGCTCGCTGCGGTGTCCATGGCTCATCAACTGGGCAATCGGAAAGCATTTTGGCCAGCTCCAGAGCGTTTTGCGGACGCTTGTCCGGGTTCTTTTCCAGGCAGGCCATCACAACCTGTTCGAGGTCTCCTGGGATGGGCAGCTCGGTTCGCCTCGACGGGGGAACCGGCGGAGTATGCGCGTGATCCACTAGCATCTTCATGGCGGTATCGCTCTCGAACACTAAGCTGCCTGTAAGGAGCCAATAGGCCACGCATCCAAGAGAGTAGATGTCGACACGACTGTCGATTTCCTTCTCGCCTAGCACAATTTCCGGAGCCATAAAAGCGGGGGTGCCGGTGGGCCGGCCATCCACACTTAACATGCTGGTAGCCTCTGCTTCACGCGACTGCGCCCACTTCGCCAGGCCAAAGTCCAACACCTTAACAAAATCGAATCGGAGCCCTTTCCGGCACATCACATAGATGTTGGCTGGCTTGATGTCCCGGTGAATCAGTCCGCCTCGATCAGCGTCGGCTAGCGAGTCGCAGACCTGTAGGACAAGGTAGATCACCCGCTCCGGCGGGAGCGGACCGTGTTGCTGAACCATGGATTGGAGGTCCTTGCCGTTCAGCATTTCCATCACGTAGTAAAAAACGCCTTCATCGGTTACGCCGAAATCATAAAGCTCTACCGTGTGGGGGGACTCCAGCGCCGCAGTGGCTTGCGCTTCCCGCTCGAAACGTTTGCTTAACATGCTGAGCCCTCCTTCCACGGCAAATCCCGCTTCGCTTTTTAAGGCGTCCGGCCGGATGAGCTTCACAGCAGCTGGCCTGGCAAGCATGCCGTGCTTCGCCTTCCAAACCTCTCCCATGCCTCCTCGCCCCAAGCGTTCGACGAGCTTATAGGTGCCCATCTCCTTGGCTTTAATGAGCTCGCGCGCCTGGCGATGTACGGAGAGTACGAG
>JADFGZ010000221.1 GCA_022567475.1 Acidobacteriota bacterium
GGTGCGGCGGCGCGGGCTGATCCTGAACCTGGTGGTCCGCGACTTCAAACAACGCTACATCGGCTCCACCATGGGCTGGCTCTGGGGACTGATTCAACCGCTGGTTCTGCTGGCCTGTTACACCTTTGTTTTTTCCGTGGTCTTCCGGGTTCGGCTCGGGCCGGAGGCCGGGACCTCCCACTTTGCCATCTTTCTGTTTGCGGGCCTGCTGCCCTGGCTGCTGTTTCAGGAAACCGTGCAGCGCTCGGCCAACTCCATGGTGGATTACTCCAACCTCATCACCAAGTCGGTCTTTCCCGCCGAGTTGATCCCGATCGCCATTTTCCTGTCGAACGTGCTGAACCACCTGCTGGGGATGGTGATCCTGCTGGCGGTGGTGCTGGGGGTGACCCAAAAGCTCAGCGTCTTTCTGGTGTTGTTGCCGCTCTACATATTTTTGCTGGGACTGTTCACGCTGGGCGTCAGCTGGCTGGTATCGAGCTTAAACGTCTTTCTCCGGGACATCGCGCAGATGCTGACGGTTGTGCTGACCTTCTGGTTTTGGTTCACGCCTATCTTTTTCACCGCAGACCGCCTGCCTTCCCAACTCCAATTTCTGGCCCGGATAAATCCTATCGCCGCAGTGGTCGGCGCTTACCGCAGTTGCATCCTGCTCGGGACCTGGCCCTCGGGCATGGATCTGGCGCTGCTGACGGCCATCTCGCTGGCCACCTTTATCGTGGGAGGAGTTTTTTTCCGTCACAGCAAAAGGGCCTTTGGAGACGTGCTGTAATGGGGGCTGTGCACATTCGCGGCGTGTCGAAAAGCTACCCGATCTATGCGAACCCCTCGGACCGCCTCAAGGAACTGCTGAGCTTCAACCGGCGCAGCTTCCATCGCGATTTTTGGGCTTTGCGGGACGTCTCGCTGGAGATCGAGAAAGGCACCACGTTCGGCCTGGTGGGGGAAAACGGCTCCGGCAAGAGCACCCTGCTGCAGTTGATCGCGGGCATTCTGACGCCCACGACCGGCACGGTGGAGGTGGAGGGACGCGTCTCCGCGCTGCTGGAGCTGGGTTCGGGATTCAACGGCGAATTCACAGGGCGGGAAAACGTTTTCTTGAATGGAGCGATCCTGGGCCTGAGCAACAAGGAGATTGAGCGGCTCTTCCCGGCCATTGAAGGCTTTGCCGAGATCGGCGAATTCATCCACCAGCCGGTGAAGACGTATTCGAGCGGCATGATGGTTCGCCTGGCCTTTGCCGTGGCGATCAATGTCGAGCCGGACATCCTGCTGGTGGACGAAGCCCTGGCGGTGGGGGACATTTACTTTCGCCAGCGCTGCATGCGCAAGATCCATGAACTGCACCGCTGCGGTGTGACCATCATCTTCGTCTCCCACAGCCCGGCGGATATCAAAAGCCTGGCGCAGAAGACGGCCTGGCTGGACCGAGGCGAGTTGGCCGAGTATGGTGAGCCCGACCGGGTCATCGCAAAATATATGGCCGCCATGGTGAACAAGGACTCCCGCTACCGGAAGGAGTCGGCTCGGCAGGCCACAGGCGATGGCCGCACCGCCCCGGCGCCGGTAGTCGCGCCGGAGGTGGTCGAAAAAATTCCGAATATCGACCACCGGTACGGCAACCGCGACGCGGAAATTCTGGGCATCGCCGTGCTCAACGAAAATGGCGAGGAGTTGGCGCTTCTTCCGCAAAAGGCGGGCATCATCGTGCGCCTCAGTCTGCGGGCGCATGCGGAGGTTTCCATGCCGATCGTCGGAATCCTGATCCGCAACCATTTGGGAGTGGAGTTGGCGGGAAGCAATACGGCTCTCGAAGAAACCGACCTTCCGGCACTGAACCCCGGCGATGTGTATACCATTGACTTCCACTTCCAGCTCTCGGAGCTCTATCCGGCCCACCTCTCTTTCACGCCGGCCATCTCCAACGGAACGCTGGAAAACTACCAAGTGTGCGACTGGATTGATAATGCTGTCACCCTGCAGGCCGAAAAGGGACGCAAGGTTTACGGCTATATTCATATCCCATGCCGGATCCATGTCAACTCCGTCACCAAAGACCGCGTCCAGGTAGGGGGCAGCCTGCCGTGAAGTTCACTGGAGAACGGGTGATCCCGGGAGAAGGAGATGCGGACCTGCTCAACGAGCACCGCGCCCGGTACTTGTTTGCGCAGAGATTCTCTGCGGGAAAAACCGTCCTGGACGTCGCTTGCGGCGCCGGATATGGAACCGCCTTGCTGGGAGAAAAAGCGGCGGCGGTATTTGGCGTGGACCTTTCCGCAGAGGCGGTGAGCCACGCCCGCCGCCACTATGGATCGCCGAAGGTCCATTTCGCGCAATCGGATTGTCTGACCCTTCCCTTCCCTGCCAGACAATTTCATTTGGTGGCTGCTTTTGAAATCATCGAGCATCTGGAAGACCCGAAGGCTTTCCTGAGCGAGTTGCACCGGGTGCTTCACCCGGCGGGATTGCTGGCGCTCTCGACCCCCAACCGGCTCTATTACACCGAGGAGCGCAACGAGGTAAATCCCTTTCACGTTCGAGAGTTTTCTTTTGCGGAGCTGGAAGAAATCTTAAAACCCCTTTTTTCCCACCGCGCCATTTTGTTTGAGAACCACGTGGCCGGCTTGATGGTGTCCGGGCCGGGTGCGGAAGCAAATTTCCGGGAGCACTCCGCAGACTGCATTCTCCAGGCGGCAGAGGAAGCGGAAGAGGGGAAGGACTCTGTAGCTGGCAGCAAAGAGAGAAAACAGGAGAGGGAAAAGGCAGCGCACTTCTTTGTCGCGCTCTGCTCCAACCGCCCCTTGGACCCGGCTCGCCCCCTGCTGTATTTGCCCTCTACGGGGAACGTACTGCGGGAAAGGGAAGTTCACATTCGCCTTCTGACGGACCACTTAACCCAAGCCAGGGCGGCGGCAGAGCAAGCCCGGGAGCATGTGGAGCAAGTGACGGCTCAAATGGTCCATTTCCAGCAGCAAGAGCAAAAGTTGGAGCAGTTGCTTGAGGAACGCACCCAGTGGGCCTGGAGTCTCCAGCAAGAGATGGAACAGGCGCGGGCGGCGCTCCAGAAACTCCATCAGGAATTCGAGGAACGCACCCAGTGGGCCTGGAGTCTCCAGCAAGAGATGGAACAGGCGCGGGCGGCGCTCCAGAAACTCCATCAGGAATTCGAGGAACGCACGGCTTGGGCCTTGAATTTAGATAAGGAGTTGGAACAACGCCGGGCGGAACTCCGTCTTTTGTACGGCTCTTTGTGGTACCGCATCGGCAAGAACTTGCGGTTGAGTCCCATCCCTGCCTCCGACCAAAAACCGCCACAGGCGGTCAAGCCGGATGATTCCTGACTGCCGCCTGACGCTTGAAAATTCCTGGCGCTTAAAAATTATTGACGATTAGAAAAAGATGATTAGAAAAATTGGAAAAGCAGTTTTTCTCTGCCTGACCCCAGGGATCATGGCCCTGGTGGCTGCGGCCTTGCTGTGCAGCGATCTGCTCTCCCGCCTGAAGACCCTGTCCCGCAGCATATCTCCTGAGCAGCTATCGAATCCCTCCCCAGCAGCGAGAAGCGCCGGGGAAAACGCAGAAGAAAACGAAGAAAACAAGAACTCGCTGCCCGCCAGCCTGCCCTTCTCGCCTCCGCGGAATGCCAGCATCGTCATCCCCAACTGGAACGGCAGGGAGTTGCTCGAAAAATATCTTCCCAGTGTGGTGGAAGCCTGCACGGCCGAGGACGAGCTAATCGTGGTGGACAACGCCAGCACGGACGGCAGCGCGGAGTTTCTCCGCCGACACTTCCCGCAGGTGCGGGTCCTGCCAATGGAGCGCAACCTGGGTTTCGGGGGCGGCTGCAACGCCGGCGTCCGGGCGGCGCGCCACCGGATTGTTGTCCTGCTCAACAACGACATGCGGGCCACACCCGGTTTTCTGTCTTCTCTGCTCGATGGTTTCACCGACGAGGCCGTCTTCGCCGTTTCGGCCCAGATATTCTTCTCCGATCCCCACCGGCGGCGCGAGGAGACAGGCTTGACCGTGGGCAAATTCGAGAAGGGTTTCCTGCGCGTCAGCCATGTCATCGACGAAAGCATTACAGTGCCTTTTCCTGCCCTCTACGCCGGAGGCGGCTCCACGGCCTACGACCGAGGAAAATTTCTGGAGATGGGCGGGTTTGACCCGCTCTTTGAGCCTTTCTACCTGGAAGACACCGATCTCTCCTACGGCGCATGGCGGAGGGGATGGAAAATTCTCTACCAGCCGGGCAGCCATCTTTATCACGAGCATCGCGGAACCATCGGCAAGCATTTCTCTCCGGAGGCCATCCGCATCTATTTGCAAAAAAATTATGTGCTGATGGTCTGGAAGAATATCCACAGCTGGCGGTGGCTGGCGGCGCATTTCTTTTACCTGTATGGCCAGATGATCTTGCACAGCCTGGGCCGGGAAAGCGAAACACGGACTTCGATCCGAGCCTTCCTGCTGGCGCTCCGGAACGTGCTGGGAGCCTTGCGGTCCCGCAGCCGCGCGCTGTCCCGCGCCCGCGTGAACGACCGGGCTGTTTTCCAGCGCAACCGGCCGGCGGTTTTCCGCGACGTGTTCACTCCCCGGCCTGCGATCCCGAAAAACGAAAAACCGCAGGACGGCTCGGCCGGCCCGGATACAGATTCCGGTGAACGCTTCGGAGAAACCAACGCTCCCGCAAAGGAATCCCCGCCTTCCCCGGGCAGGCCGCTGAACATCCTCTTCGTTTCTCCCTACTCCATTTACCCTCCCTTGCACGGCGGCGCTGTTCTCATGCTGCAAGCCATCCAGCAACTGGCCCGGCGGCACAACTTCTACGTGCTCACCTTCGTCGATAGCGAGGAAGAAGTGGAGTCCAACCGCTCGCTTGAAGGGATGGTGCGGAAGGTGGAGACCGTCGTGCGGCGGCCGCCGCCGCGCCGCCGTTTCAGTATCCGCTCGCAGGCGGAGCTGACGTTTCAGGATTCCCGATTCGCCGAGATGCTCGAAAAGATGGTTTTCCTGCACGACATTGACCTCATCCAGTTCGAATATACGCAGATGGCCCAATATCACCTGCCGCTGGAGCATACCAGCCAGTGTCTGTTCGAGCACAACGTCTATTTTCAGGCGGTCCGGAGGGAATTGCTGACCCGGAAGGGCGGGCCGCTGGTCAAGGCGCGGGAATTTCTGGAGTGGCTGCGCGCCATGCGCTTTGAGGTGGAAGCGGCCGGGAAGTTTGACGCCGTCTTTACCTGCCACGACGAGGAACGGCGGCTTCTGGAATCGTTCCTCAACAGCAGGCGGCCACAGATGTTCTCCGGCTTGCGCACCGGCATTGATGTGTCCAACTATCCGTTTCCCGGCGGCCCCCGCAGGCCCGACTCTCTTTTGTTTGTCGGAAACTTTCAGCATACGCCCAACGTCGATGGGTTGGAGTATTTCTGCCGCAAGGTCCTGCCGCTCATCCGCGCGCGCCGCCCGCAGGTGACCCTGAACGCAGTGGGCGCCCAGGCGCCGCCGGAGCTCGAGCGGATGTTTTTGGGGGAAGGAATTCGCTTGCTGGGAAAGGTCCCCGACGTTCGCGAGCCGCTCTCCCGGCACGCCGTCTTCGTTTGTCCCATCCTGGTGGGGGCCGGTGTTCGAGTGAAGATATTGGAGGCGTTCGCGAGCGGCATCCCGGTCGTCTCCACCTCCATCGGAGCGGAGGGGCTCGAGGCGACGCATGGCGCCGATATTATGCTGGCCGATTCCCCGAAAGAATTTGCCGCCGCGACGCTGCACCTGCTGGAGCACGCGGAAGCCGCCGCTGCCATGGCGGCGCAGGCGCACCGGCTGGTGGAAACCGTCTACGATTGGCAGATTGTCGGCCGGAAGCTCGATCAGGTCTATTGTGAATTGGTGGCCTCCAAAACCGATTGCAAGCCGCGTCTGACTCCAGGATCGATTTCTGGGAACTGAAACGGATTAACCTGGGCACGAGACAGGACGCGATCGATCTCATCGAGAAACCGAATCCCCAGACCAGCTTTCTGGTCCTCGTACCAGCCCGCAGAGTCGCCGACATCAAGCCGGGCTTGCGGCCGAAGCATGAGAACTCTCATCACCCTGGGGATTTTCTACGCTCGAGTTTGTTCCGAATTTCATCCCGAACTTCTTCCCAGGGCTGTCCTTCCGAAGGGTTGGCTTCCTGATCGGCCATACGCTGACGAATCACTTGGCGATGCCAGTCGGGAATGGGAATTTGATCCGGCTCGGCCACAATGCGATCCCACAGCGACTGTATGTAGTCGATCTGGTCGTCAACCGATAAGTCATCGAAACCGGGAGGAGGAAGCGGAAGGTTGGTCGCCATAAGGTGTGCCCCTAAAGCTCAAGTATAATCCCGCTCGGAGGAGATGAAAATGCCTTTTCTGCTTGTTGGGCAGCGCCTGGCAGATGGATCAACACTGCGCTACCAGGACTCCAGCGGGGCGGTGTGGGACACGCTACGCCTAATGGACTGGCGTTCATCCGCGGCGCGTCTTACGCGCCGTCGGCTGCAATGCCTTGTTAGGTGGTCGGCCAGTCCGGGAAGACTCGTGAAGTCTTTCAAGAATCCACTGCCGAAGTACGGTAGTCTCCTTGACACCCTTGGATCGCGCAATTTTCTTGAGATGCTGAGCCTCTGTAGCTTGCAGATCGATGCTCAGTGATGCGCCTTTTGCGCGCACAAAGACCGGTTCGGCCGCTTCCTCCAGCTCCTCTTCAAAGTCTGTCAGATCGTGCGCGTCCCAGAACCTAGCCAATTCTTCAATGGAATCAGTATTCGGCAGCTTTTGCCTTCTCATCGTTTTTTCCATCGGTTATACTGCTTTTTCTCTTTCTGAGTCATCGGTCGGGCCGTAACAAGGAAACCCTTACCATTGGGAAACTGGATCACAACGCAGAAGAGACGCCGCCCAGATGAGGTTTGCCCCAGGACGTAATAAACAGGGTTTCTTCCGGAAGACTTCGCGTGCTGAACCAATGCCTGGCCAAAACAAACTTCTTCGACTTCTTCGGGTTGAACGCCGTGACGGCCAATGTGAGCGACTCGATCTGGCGACCAGATGAACTCGCGAATCCGCACCCCTTGATTCTACATCAAACTTAGGCACGCCGCAGGCACAACGCCGCTGGGATGCCTGTTCATCCCCCTCGTTCATCCAAAGTGGGGCAGTGGTAGCCACGGCAAATTCGCAGTTCCAATTTGTGGGGCTTCCCCTCTGGGGACGTGGGTTCGTAAACTCCGCCGAAATGCCCACCAT
>JADFGZ010000222.1 GCA_022567475.1 Acidobacteriota bacterium
GCTGACGTTGAAAATGTCGGCCACGACGCGCCGGTGTGGGAAAAGGTGGTGAGCAAGCTACAGGCCAGGCAGATGCCCCCTTCCGGCATGCCGCGGCCGGATGAGTCCACCCTGGACTCCTTTGCCACGTATCTGAAGACGGAGTTGGACCGCGCCGCCGCCGCCAATCCGAATCCCGGCAGTCCAACCGCCCATCGTCTGAACCGCGCCGAATACGCCAACGCGATCCGCGAATTGCTGGCGGTGGAAATCGACGGACCCTCGCTGCTCCCCCCCGACAATGCGGACTACGGCTTTGACAACATTGCGAATGTCCTCTCGGTATCGCCGCTGTTGATGGAACGATATATGTTAGCGGCGAGGAAGGTCAGCCGCCTCGCTATTGGAGATCCCACGATCCGTCCGGCCAGCGAGACGTACAAGGTTCCCCAGTTGCTCATGCAAGAGGAGCGCATGAGCGATTCGCTTCCGTTCGGGTCACGCGGCGGAATCGCGGTTCTCCATCGCTTCCCGCTCGACGGCGAGTACGTCATTCGAATCCGCCTGCAAAGAAACAATGACGGTTACATCCGCGGTCTCCGCGAGCCGCATCAACTCAACGTCCGCCTGGATAGCGCGCGAATCAAGACGTTCACGGTGGGCGGCGAGTACAGGGGCAGGACGGGACCCATCTTTTCACGCAACGATCCTGATTACCGGGGGGACCCGGCGCAAGTGGCATACGAGTACTCCGCCGATGCGGACCTGGAATTCCGTTTTTCGGCGAAGGCGGGCACGCGGCTGCTTGGGGTGGCTTTCCGAAAGGAAAACTCGAAGCCGGAAGGCGTATATATGCCGGCCCTGCGGTACGGGGACATGGGACAATATAGAGGCGGCAACCCGAACGTGGACAGCGTCACGGTCACAGGGCCTTACAACGCAAAAGGGCCGGGGGAAACCTCCAGCCGCCAAAAGATATTTGTGTGCAGCCCGGCCCGCAGCGAGGAAGAGGAGCCCTGCGCCAAAAAGATTCTTTCCACGCTGGCGCGCCGCGCTTACCGGCGGCCCGTCACCGATGCGGACCTCCAGGCATTGCTCAGCCTGTACCAGACTGGCCGGAGCGATGAAGGCTTCGAAGCAGGAATCCAGCTGGCGCTGCAAAGAATACTGGCCGGCCCCGAGTTCCTGTTCCGCATCGAGCGCGATCCGGCGAACGTTGCGCCGGGCGCCGTCTATCGCATCAGCGACATAGAACTGGCCTCCCGTTTGTCGTTCTTCCTGTGGAGCAACCTGCCCGACGAGGAGCTGCTCAGCCTGGCCGAACAAGGCAAGCTGAAAGACCCTGCGGTGCTGGATCAGCAGGTGCGGCGCATGCTCGCCGATTCCCGCTCGAACACTCTGGTCAGCAATTTTGTCGGACAGTGGCTCAGCCTGCGCAATATGCGGCTGGTGGCGCCGGACCTGAGCGTGTTCCCCGATTTCGACGACAATCTGCGGAACGCCTTCCAGCGGGAAGCGGAGCTTTTCTTTGAAAGCATGCTGCGCGAGGATCACAGCGTGCTGGATTTGCTGGATGCAGACTATACGTTCGTCAATGAACATCTGGCCCGGCACTATGGAATTCCGAACGTTTACGGCAGCCACTTTCGGCGCGTCACGCTGCAAGATGAAGCCCGGAAAGGATTGCTGGGCAAGGGAAGCATCCTGACGGTGACCTCGCGCACCAACCGGACCTCTCCGGTTTTGCGCGGCAAATGGGTGCTGGAAAACTTGCTGGGCACGCCGCCTCCCCCGCCGCCGCCCGACGTGGTTGCAACCTTGGAGGAAAAGAACGAAGAGGGCAAGGCCCTCACCATGCGCGAGCAGATGGACCAGCACCGCGACAGTCCCGCCTGCGGGAGTTGCCACAAACTGATGGACCCGATCGGATTCGCGCTGGAGAACTTTGACGGGATCGGCAGGTGGCGAACCACCAGTCCGTTCGGTGATATGAACTACCCCATCGATGCTTCCGGTGTGCTTCCGGACGGCACAAAGATTCAAGGCGTGGTTGAGCTTCGGCAGGTGTTGTTGGATCGTCCCGAACAATTTCTCACCGTCGCCGCCTCAAAACTGCTGACTTACGCTCTCGGCAGAGGATTGGAGTATTACGACGCGCCGGTCATCCGCGAAATTCTGCGGGAGGCCGCGCCCCACGATTACCGCTGGTCGTATCTAATTTCAGGCATAGTCCATAGCAAACCCTTTCAGATGAGGAGGTCTCGAGAACCATGATGATATTCAAGAAGGCAATCCCTCGCCGCGCATTTCTGCGCGGGGTCGGCACAACACTGGCTTTGCCGCTGCTGGACGGGATGGTCCCGGCCTTGGCATCGGCGAAAGACACGGCGGCCAAACCGACATTCCGCATTGCAACCGTTTTTGTTCCCAACGGGAGAATTATGTCGAAATGGACGCCGGCAGCCGAGGGGGCCGCTTACGAGATGACTCCGACTCTGGAACCGCTGGCTCCCTTCCGGGATCAATTCCTCGTGCTGAGCGGGCTGAACGTCAAGGCCGCCGATGCCGTGGGGAATGAACCCGGAGGAGTCCATGCGCGCCCCGCCGCCGCCTTCTTGACGGGCATTCACCCGAAGCCGGGCAAAGAGGTGGGGATTTCCATGGACCAGGTCGCTGCCAGAGAGTTCGGAAAGCACACCCAACTGGCGTCGCTGGAGATCGGCCTGGATTCCCCCGAGATTGCCGCCAACGACGGCAGCTATGCCGCCTACTACATGAACACCATCTCGTGGCGCAGCGGCTCAACGCCGCTCCCGATGGAGATCAACCCGCGCGCGGTATTCGAGCGCATGTTCGGCGACAGCGACAGCGCTGACCCGGCAGAGCGGCTTCGCCGAACCCGCAAGCAGCGCAGCGTACTGGACTCAGTGGTCCAGGGCGTGGCCCGCCTCCTGGGCGAGGTCGGCCCGAGCGACCGCGCCAAGCTCACCGAATACCTCGATGCCATTCGCGATATCGAGCGGCGCATCCAGGTGGCGGAGCAAACCAACGCTTCCTCCGAGGAACAAGCTTCCTTGCAACAGCCGTCGCTGGAGCGGCCTGAGGGCATCCCGACGACGTATTCAGCGCATGCCAAGCTGATGTTTGATCTGCAGGTGCTGGCCTTCCAGACCGATCTGACCCGCGTCATCACCTTCATGATGGGCCGAGAACAGACCGACCGGCCCTTCGTCGAGGTCGGCGTCGGCGATGGACACCATCCGTTGTCGCACCACAAGGATGTTCCCGAGACAATCGCCGAGGTGGAAAAGATCGACCTGTTTCAAACCCAATTGTTCGCGTATTACCTGGAGAAGATGCGATCCACGCCGGACGGCGACGGCTCCCTGCTGGACCACTCGGCCATCATCTTCGGCAGCTCCCTGAGCGACGGCAATTTCCATGTGCACAATGACCTGCCCATCCTGCTGGTGGGTGGCGGCGCAGGAAAGTTCAAGGGGGGACGCCACATTCGGTATCCAGGTCTGCCATTTTCGAATCTGCTGCTGTCCGTGTTGGACATGGGAAAGATCCCCGTAGAAGGTTACTTGGACAGCAAGTACAGCGACGCCACCGGAAAGCTGGATATCCTCTCCGTGTAAATGAGCGGGCGGGGAATATTGTTGCCGGCAACTGTATGAACAGAGGGAGGAGTATGGGCATCCGAGTCAAAAGCCTCGGTCTCTGGTGGCTGGCCGTTCTGACACTAGTTCTGCCAGTAGTTCTGCTATCGGTTGCGAGCCTTGCCGCCGGGGGCGATCTGCGGCTGGTCGAGGCGGTGCAGCAGGGCGACCAACAGGCCGTGCGTGCCCTGTTAGCGGAACAGGCCGATGTGAATACGCCTCAGCCGGATGGCGCGACGGCGCTGGCCTGGGCAACCCACCGGGATGATCTGGAAACGGCGGAACTGCTGATTCGCGCCGGAGCCGATGTGAATGCGGCGAACGACCATGGGGTAACGCCTCTCTCGCTGGCCTGCACCAACCGCAACGCCGCCATGGCGGGAAAGCTGCTCGATGCCGGAGCGGACCCGAACGTTTCTCTCTGGACAGGAGAAACGGTGCTGATGACCTGCGCCAGCGCGGGCAGCACGGAGGCGGTGAAGTTGCTGCTGGCCCGCGGAGCGGACGTAAACGCAAAGGAAACCCAAAAGGGGCAGACGGCCCTGATGTGGGCGGTGGCGGGAAAACATTCCGAGGTCGCGCGGGCGCTGGTCGAGCACGGGGCCGATATCCACGCGCATTCCAAAATTCACCGCATCACGCGGGAGCCGTTTACGATTCCCTGCACACCCGAGGACCCTTGCCTCACGGGCGGAACGTCAGGGGTCAACTACGGACCGAGCATTCATTTTCGCAGTTCAACGGGTGGGTTCACGCCGTTGCTGTTTGCCGCCCAGCAGGGCGATCTGGACTCTGCCCGGATCTTGCTGGAAGCGGGAGCGGATGTGAATGAAGCCTCGCCGGAAGACGGCAGCATCTTGGTGGTGGCGACCGCCAGCGGCCACCAGAAGCTGGCATTGTTTCTGCTGGAGCAGGGCGCGGACCCGAATCGAACGGACGGCATTGGGTTTACCTCTTTGCACTACACGCTGTACGAAGGACTGTTGTCCATCAGCAGCCACAAGTCCAGACCCACCGACCGTTTGGGCTGGTTGCGGCCCAACATGCCGGAATTGATGAAGGCGCTGCTGGCGTATGGTGCGGACCCGAACGCCCGCATCGCGAAGGACTTCCCTCCCTATGACTACTTGCCGATTGCCCGCTCCAACGGAAATAACCTGCCCCAAATGAGCCAGGTCGGCGTGACGCCGTTTTTGCTGGCGGCTGCATCCGCCGATATCGGCGCGATGCGTATCCTGGTGGAAGGGGGAGCGGACCCGCAATTGACGACGGCGGAAAGCACGACAGCGCTGATGGTGGCGGCGGGCGTGGCTCACGAGAAAAGAGACCGCTGGAGCCAGCAGAAGGAAAAGAGCCTGCAAGCCGTCCAGCTGGCGGTGGAACTGGGCGCCGATGTCGATGCAACCGACATGGACGGGCGCACGGCGCTGCATGGCGCGGTATTCATGGGAGCGAACGCGATCATCCAGTTTCTGGCGGAAAAGGGCGCTAATCTGGAGGCGAAAGACATGTACGGGCAGACACCGCTGAGTATCGCGCTGGGCGATCCCGAGGGCTTGGTCTACCGGCCGCTTCCGGGAGCCCGCAGGGACCGCACTTTCCGGGAGCTTTACCGTCCTCAAGAAGAAACGGTGGAGTTGCTGGTTCAATTGGGCGCCACCCCGTTTACCGGCAAGTATAGGGATCGCTCGGGAGAATAAGCCCAGGCCAGCAGGGATGCTGTTGTCACTGGTAATGGAGGGAGAAGGCAGTATGGGCGTCAGAATCAAAGGGCTGAGTGGTTGCTGGCTGGCAGTTTTGCTGGTAGTTCTGCTATCGGTTGCGAGCCTTGCCGCCGGCGGCGATCTGCGGCTGGTCGAGGCGGTGCAGAAGGGCGACCAACAGGCCGTGCGTTCCCTGTTAGCGGAACAGGCCGATGTGAATACGCCCCAGGCGGATGGCGCGACGGCGCTGGCCTGGGCAGCCCACCGGGATGATCTGGAAACGGCGGAACTGCTGATTCGCGCCGGAGCCGATGTGAATGCGGCGAACGACCATGGGGTAACGCCTCTCTCGCTGGCCTGCACCAACCGGAACGCCGCCATGGCGGAAAAGCTGCTCGATGCCGGAGCGGACCCGAACGCTTCTCTCTGGACAGGAGAAACGGTGCTGATGACCTGCGTCAATGCGGGCAGCGTGGAGGCGGTGAAATTGCTGCTGGCCCGCGGAGCGGACGTAAACGCAAAGGAAACCCAAAAGGGGCAGACGGCCCTGATGTGGGCGGTGGCGGGAAAACATTCCGAGGTCGCGCGGGCGCTGGTCGAGCACGGGGCCGATGTCCGTGCGCGCTCCAAGATGAGTCTCCTGCCGGAGCCGTTTACCAACGTGAGCACCAACGGGGAAGGGCTCAGCTACTCACCGGACGTCTATTTCCCCAAATCGGCGGGTGGGTTCACGCCGTTGTTGTTTGCCGCCCAGCAGGGCGATCTGGACTCCGCCCGGATTTTGCTGGAAGCGGGAGCGGACGTGAATGAAGCCACGCCGGAAGACGGCAGCGTCTTGGTGGTGGCGACCGCCAGCGGCCACGAAAAGCTGGCATTGTTTCTGCTGGAACAGGGCGCGGACCCGAATGCAACGGACGTCTTTGGGATCACCGCTTTGCACTACACGCTGCACGAAGGACTGTTTGCCATCAGTGGCGCCCGGCGCAGACCCACCGACCGTTTCGGCTGGTTGCGGCCCAACATGCCGGAATTGATGAAGGCGCTGCTGGCAAAAGGAGCGGACCCGAACGCCCGCATCGCGAAAGAATTCCCGCCTTATGACTACACGCCGATTGCCCGCGCCAACGGAAACACGATACCCCAAATCAACCAGGTCGGCGTAACGCCGTTTTTGCTGGCAACCGCATCCAGCGATGTCAGCGCCATGCGCGTCCTGGTGGAAGGGCGCGCCGATCCGTTGCTGACGACGAAGGATCAGGTGACACCGCTGGCGGTGGCGGCGGGGCTGGGCAAAGAACGCATGGCCCGCACAGGGGAGCAGCAGAAGACCGCTCTGGAAGCCCTCCATCTGGCGGTGGAGTTGGGCGCCGACATCAATGCGATCGCCGTAGACGGCCGGACGGCGCTGCACGGCGCTGCATATCTGGGAGCGAACGAAATGATTCAGTTCCTGGTGGAAAAGGGCGCTAATCTGGAAGCCACGGACATGTACGGGCAGACGCCGCTGAGTATCGCGCTGGGCGACCCCGAGGGTTTGGTCTACCGTCAGCTCCCGGGAGGCCGGTACGATGACAGGTTCCGGAGACCTAAAGTCCAAAAGAAAACAGCGGAGTTGCTGGTTCAATTGGGCGCCACCCCATTTACCGGTGAGTATAGAGATCGCTCGGGCGAGTAAAACCACGCCAGCGACAAATACCGCCGGCATCGACTGACGTGGCACGGCAGCCATTTCCAGCCAGGCTCACAGTCTAAATACAAACAATCGACAACTAACAGGATCATTGGCCGGGACGATTTCCAAGCCGCTTCCATCTCTGTCCGTCTGCATTTTTATTTAGGGGCGCGCGCCCTGGGCGACGATTTCATACCGTTTTCGCAAATGGTGTAGACCGCTCCGCCATCCTGGCGGCTCAAGGGGCCAGCGAGAACGCAGG
>JADFGZ010000223.1 GCA_022567475.1 Acidobacteriota bacterium
AGAAGGCCTACCCGAATCTGCGCGCCATCGCGACCTTTGCGCAGAATGACTGGCTGGCGTGCGTGGTTCCCGCCGAGTTGGGGGTCAGCACCTTTGAAGAAGTGAAGCAACGCCAGATTCCCTTGCGAGTTGCAACCAATCCCTTCGGCACGCCGAACGCCGTCGCCTTCCTAACAGAGAAGTTGTTCGAAGCCCACGGCATCAGTCTCAGCGATCTGGAGGCATGGGGAGGCGGGATCGTGCCGGTTTCCGGAGCGCCCGAGGCCGCGCGGAAAGTCATATCGGGAGAGGCGAACATGGCCTGCCACGAATACTGGAAGGCCTTTACTCCGCTCATCAACCAGATGCCGGTGAAGTTTCTGCCGGTCAGCGAAGAGGCCATGGAGCAGTTAAGCCGGGAGTTTGGCTATCAGCGAAACACGATCCCGAAGGGAGTCTACAAACCGAATGTTCCGGAACGCGACATCCCGGCGGTGGATTATTCCGACTGGGTGGTTCTGGTCAATAGCAACGTGCCGGAGGAGATCGCCTACACGGCTGCCCAGGCGGCGGTAGAGGACCGCGAAAACGGTTTTGAAATCCTCTATATGGGACGGCCGCCGGAGGAGCGCTCCGCCGATGTGCCGCTGAAGCCGGAGGTGATGTGGAAGAACGTTGGCGTGCCGCTGCATCCCGGCGCAGAAAGGTATTACCGGGAAGCCGGACTGATGCCCTGAGCGAGACTTGCCATGATGGGGAAGCCCTTGTTTGAAATGGAATAGGCGTATAAATTGTTCTGGGAGGCTGCCCGCTTGGGGGACTTCTGCAGGGCTCCCATTTCGATTGGAGGTCGAGTGCTATGAGAATGTATTTAAGCTTGTTTTCATCCTGGATGCCGTGTCTTGCAATGTTAGTCTGGCTGGCTGCTGTTTCCTCTCCATTACGCGCTGCGGATTTGCCGCCGGACAGCGTGGTTTCTTGCGACGAATTCATGGTTCCTCAAGTGGAGATGAACGGCAAGATGGTCGGGCAAGAGGCCTGCCGGATGATCGAAACCGATGTGACCTTCCAGGGGAAGAAAATGAAGCGCATCGACATGGGGGTCAGCGGGACGCTGGATGGTTATACTACCAAGAAGGGCCGCATCTTCTTTTACTTCAGCTCGCATACGGAGTTTGTATTTCCGCAGCGCGGCAATACCCATCCCATTTACCACGGCATCGGCCGCTACTCGGCTTCGAGCGGCAGCAGCATGACGGTGCTCTATCCTTTGGAGCCGAACGCCTGGAACGGTAAGCTGTGGGTAACCGCGCACGGCGCCGGACGGTCGTTTGCCCGAGGCAACCTGAAGTTGTGGGATCAGAACCTGGACCCGGCGGACCCATTCGGAGACATCAGCAAATACGAAAAGTTGATGCTCGAAAAAGGCTATGCGGTGGCGAAAACCAGACGATCGACCGTCCGGAACGGGGGAGACATCACCGTCACGCTGGATGACGGAACGGTTCTTCGCGACAGAAACGTCAGCGACCAACCGCCCCTGATTATGCAATTCGCGAAGCTGGCTGAGAACATCCTCCAGGATCGCCTTGGCCGCGAGCCTTCCCGAACCTATTGGTACGGCCATTCGGGCGGAGCGCGGCCGGGAAGGATTGTGAACTATCAGCCCGGCCTGAATGTGGACGAAGACGGCGGACCCGTCATTGACGGCATTATCGCCGATGACTCCGGCGCCGGTCTGTGGCTGCCGGTTGTGTACAAGGATGGAAAAGATATCCTCTTTGCGACCGAGCAGGACCGCGAACGGTTTGTGCCGCAGATCGATATCTCCCATCTGCTTTATATCAACGAGACCCCGGACGATTCTCCCGACTGGGTCTCCAACAACTTCCTGGCCAACAAGCGCATGAACGCCAAGATTCTGCGCGACAAAGGCCTCGGCGACCGCCACCGTGTCTACGAGATTGCCGGAATCAGCCATTCGGGCGGCGAATATCTGCCGGAGGGCAAACAGGGTGATATTGAGATTCTGGATATGTCCAGGATCATGGACGGCCTGATCGACCTGCTGGACAACTGGGTGGAAAACGGCGTCGCCCCGCCTCCCTCGAAATCCGATTGGGCCGAGTTGGGCGATCTCGACCAGGACGGCGTTGTGGAGCACGGTCCCGTGTCTCTGCCGGAGGTCGCGTGTCCTTTGGGTGTCTATCACATTTTCCCTTCCAGCCGCGGCACCGGAGGTCAGGGGACGACGGGGTTTGTTCCCTTCAGCGGAGAGGGTCTGGAACCGGAGGATGGGCGGGGCAACGTTTCCGCCGGGCCTACCGTGGTCAACGTGGTCCACAATTTCGTTGACATGAACCGCAACGGGTACCGGGATTTTCGCGAGACGGTTACTCAGGCGTGGGTAAGAGTCGGGCTGTTGGAACCCAATGAGAGATTCGACCGGGAAAGGTACAGGGCTTGTGTTCGGGGGGCTGTGAATCAGCTAAAAGGGGAGGGGTTTATCACTTCGCCCGTCGCCGATTTTTACCTCAACCAGTCTGCGACAATGCCCTTGCCGGCGCGATAAGCGGCAAACGGCGGCGGGTTTCGTCCTAGCCCTCCGCATTCTGGTTTCGGTCCGATGTGTTTGGATGTTTGGAAGAGGAAATCGGCGGGGCTGGCTGCCGTCAGTTTTCTTCCAGATGCTGGAACTCAAACTGTTCGATCGTCGCCCCCACGCCGATGCTTCCAGGGTCTTTTTTTGTAACGCGGGTGATCTTGCCGCGACAGCGAATCGCTACGGGCTGCCCCCCAAAGGCCTTGACCGGCAGACGCAGGATGCACTCAATCTCCGTTCCCACCTTCCAATCGGCGGATGCCTCGAAGTAGAGGCCTCCGGTGCTCACGTCTTTTGTCTCGGCTTCGATTGCCGGTGCAGTTTTCACAGGGGATTTGGAGCCCTTGCGCTTGCTCACCGTCCGGACCGTGCAGGGGAAGCTCACCCCATAGCGGTGGAACCGCCTTTGGTCAATCTCGCCATGCGATTGCTGCATCATGCTTTGAATTCAATCTGCCGCAGAGGAAGAGCTTGCGCCAGCGGCCTGCCGCTCTCAACTCGTTGGGTCCCGGTGATCGAATCGCTCTTCGGTGCCGTGCGGTTGGAAACCGAACGATGGCAGAACCTAACGCCGCACCCTGTTCTTGGGGGCACAGGGGCGTTATGGGGGTGGCCGTAGATTAAAGATAACGGGCAGCTATGCTTTTGCGGCTCGTCGCCAGGGGGATTTTGCAGAGGGCTTCTTCTCCCGATGGCTGGGCTTTTTGTTCGCCGGGTCAGTCGCTTTTTGCAGCACGTTCTCGATGCGCTGCAGCAAGTTCACCGGCGAACAAGGAATCGCCACAATTGCATCCGCTTCTATTGCATCCGTGTCGCCACTTTCCGTAAGGATCATCACAGCCGCTTCCGCCGAAGCAGCCTTCAATCCCATTGCGATTTGTCTTGAGCTTCTCCGGTCCATCTTGATGTCGGTAATCACCAAGTCGAAGGATTCCCGTTGCAGAAGCTTTACAGCTTCCTCCAGGGAAACCGCCACGCTGCAGCGGTGCCCTCCAAATTCAATCACTAAACCGAGGACTTCGCGCTCGGCAGGATCGTCACCGACAAGGAGGAGTTTCGACATCGTTAGAGCATCCAAGCACAGTTTGCCATTGGCAGACAGGGTGAAAGCTATCACAACTTATTTACAATGGGAAACACTTTTTGCCCAGCAGGGCAGTGGCGTTTTCAGGGGTTGTGGTCACGGCAAGGGCTGCGAACCGCATCGAGGAGGGGGCGCGGTAAGCTGTGTGCTGACAGCGGCATAAAAAGCTGCCGCTCCGTTTTGTCCCGCGATCATAGGTGCAAGGCCTGCTGTTGTCCTTCTTTCTTGCCGGTTACTACCCGATATCTCCGGATTCAAAAGGCGGACTTAGGAATGTTTGGCGAGGGGAAGGCCGGTAACTAGAATGGTACGCGCGCCTGTCCTTGTTTCCCTCCTTCCTTCTCTTTCCTCTTTCCTCCGGCGAATTTGTCCCGGTGAACAGGCGGGCCTGCAAGGAGCACGTCACTGGCGAGCAATACGCCGGCTACCGGCGCAGCACAAAGTCGACCTCGTACATATCGTAGATAGCCTGCTGCATGCCCAGCCGCTGGTAGGTCCTCTGGGCTTGCTTGTTGGCTTTCTCCACATAAAGGCGCAGTCCGCAGACGGTCCCTAAATTTCTTGCTTCATCCGCTACGTGCCGGTGCAGGCGGCTGAATATCCCACGCCTGCGATAGTCGGGATGCACATAGACGCTTTGAATCCACCAAAACGTGCCGTTGCGCCAGTCGCTCCACTCAAACGTAATCATCATCTGTCCTACCACCATGCCGCCGGTCTCCGTTGTACCGGTTTCCGCTATGGTGTAGAAACCTTTCGAGGGATCGTCCAGAACAGCCCGGACCCCCAGCAACAAAGGGTCCCGGTCGAGTTCCAGGTGTTCGGTCTCCGCCGCCAGGGCGGCATTGTAGGCGGCGATAGTTTCGGCGTCGGACGGCTTTCCTCGGCGTATGCTGATGTTCATACCGTGAATGTCGAAAACCTCCTTCGGGGCTGGAATAGACTTTTCGTCCGCATTGCTGTTTGTCTGGCCTCCGATTTTATGCCAGCGGTCCTGCCGGCTCAAGCCTGGATCACCGGTTGCCTAGCCAACTGCTGCCTGATTCTACAGCCGGAGTTGCTTCCGGGTTACGCCTGTCCTGGGGTGTAGAACCTTGCCCTACCCGTTGGTGCGTACATCTGTGATTTGCCGTAGGGAGGTGACGAGGGCTGCGGCGACGTGGGTCTTGGTAAACTCGGCGACCGGGACTTTCTTGCCGTCGAGGGTGGAGAAGCGGACCAGGTGGCCGCTGAGCATTTTGGTGTGGACTTTGTAGCTGATGAAGAAGCGCTCAATGACGCTCCAGGGATAGTCGCCCTCCCAGCGGAACTTGAACGGGTAGACCTTCCTTACCCAGCCGATGATGGGATTGATATTGGCGGCGGAGATGGTCTGCTGGCGCAGGTCGACTCTGACTTTGGTGTCGCTCAGGGCGATGCTCAAAAAGGAGCGGCCCCCGAGCAGAAACCAAAACGCGGACAAGCTGTAGTTGAAGGCGCTTTGCTCCGCACAAACAAGCCAGACCGGCACTACAAGCCAAACAGCCAGCATGAGAATATGAGCGACTGCACCGCTGGGCCTGCTGATGATGAGAACGGCCTTGGCCTCGGCTTGGAATGTCGGGTCGGAGTGCTCCCGGGGATAGGAATTGAGAGCTTCCACCAGTTGCTCTGCGCTTTTCGCCGCCATCAATAGCCCGCCAGTTTCTCCAGGCGGCCTACCACGGCTTGCCAGTCTGACGCTTCAGGTTTCATGCGCGTGTTCTCCTTATTGGTGGGGATTTGCCGAGAGTTTACCACGGCCCCAGCCTATTACTGGCAACCGGGCGGATATACACCAGGAGTGACTCAGTCCATCTTTAGGCCGCCAGAAGCAGGACTGAACTCGCCGATCCGCTTTGTTCCGCTACGAGCATCAATGAGTGTCAGGACGGAATACTCATCCCCGTCACCGAAGCAATAGGCATAGGCAACGCTTGCGATAGACTGCTTTGACTCAAATGGCTTCTCAAGGAGGAATATCGGCGTGACTGTCATATCCGCCCCGCCCTCGTGGCATTCCAGCTCCCCGATCAAGTCTTCTGTTTGCAGATTCCTGATGAACGCAAGGCGTTCAAGCTTCTTGGCGACTCGAGCTTGCTGGGCTGCCGTCGATTCGGATGCCGCTGGTGGTGGCGAGGAAGGGGTAAAGAAAAGCCCAAGCATAATCACGACGCCGATTAGAATGACAATAACCACCAGGACCTTTTTCATGTCCGCCTCCTCGGTATTATCTGTTTAGAAATAAAGCAGGGCTGCACTGATAATCCCTCAGCCCTCGTCCCCCGTCAACCACATCTTTGCCGCGGCTGGGAGCTTGCCAATCAGAAAAATCAGGCCAGGATGAAAAAGAGCTTGGCAGGAATAATTATTGTTCTATAGGTTTATAGCGTGAATGGTATCTACAGCACAAAGCAGGCAGCCCAGATGGTTGGCATTAACCGCGTAACGCTTCCGCGATGCGCTTCTCAAAGACGGCGTACTACGGGAAGCGGACCTGCCACGGTATTTCACGGCACAAGGAGCGTTGAATGCCGCGGGGAAGGATTTTGTCGAGAATACGCTGCTGGGCTCGGTCGTCCGGGATGCCGACCTATTGCAGTCGCTTCCAAAATCTCTCACGGGAAAATTGGAGCGGGCTATCCCATCGCTGATCGAGTTAGGCCAGCGGAACGATGCGTGGAACATCCTGCCGGAAGTCCGGGAGGCCATTCAGCAGGTTACATCTGCGCAGGCACGCGGCATGTCCGTCAAGGACCAGTTAGCTCAAGGCGGGCTGTTTGGCGGTGTGGCCTCGCCAAGGGTTGAGGCTATTGCCTTGGCACTGGCGAAGAAACCCACGGAAGTATCGGCAATCTTCCGTCGCTTTGCGGCAGAGTCTCGAAGCGACGTTGCCGGCCAGGGGCGCATGTTCGGCAAGCCCGATCCTGCAGAAGCATTCAGCCGCATCTTCGAGACCACCCAGCCGTCTCTCACCCTCCGAGCTTCCGTAAGTCCAGCGAGGGTGGGCCAAGCCTACACAGAATACATCGGGGAACCCCTCTGGAGAGCGGGGTCTGATCTTGTTTCCAGGGCTATCGGTAAAGTGGGCCTGGGTCCAGCCCTCATCACCCGCTACGGCCAGCCACAGGCTTTTGTCGAAGCTGCTAAGTTGCGAAAGGTGAGAATCGGAGAAGGGGCCGAAACAGGGCGATCCCTGGGAGAGCGTCTTTCAAAGGGGCTGTCCAAGAAAGAGCAGCTCTCGCTCGGTCGCTACGTTAAGGGAAATCTTTTCGAGGCAGAGTTGAGAACGGGCCGGACAGATGCACGATGGTATGACGCTATCGAGGCCGCCAAGGAAGCGCGCGCCAAGTTGGACACCCTTGGAGGAGAAGCGGTAACACAGAACTTATTGAAAGATGAAACCTTCTTCCGCAACTACGGGAAGTACATGCCCCGGTTCTACCGGAAGCATGAATTGAATTATGAAGGACTGCTGAAAGACTTCAGGGAACGGACGCCCACCCGGGAAGACTTGGCGAGATT
>JADFGZ010000224.1 GCA_022567475.1 Acidobacteriota bacterium
GGATGAGGGGGATTCCTATGTGGGCAACGCAGTGAGCGTGAATCGTGCGATCGAACCGAGGGTCGCCCTGGCGCGGGGCTCCTTGGATCGGCCGGCAATTCCTTGAGGAAATCGTACCGCGAAGCCGATAGCCCGGTGTTGCTGCCTCGACGCGACGGTGCGTCTATCGGTGCAGGGAACGAACGGAATCTTGACCCCAAAGCATAGCGTGTAGAGCCAAAAGCCGCGGCCGGTTCCGCGTGGGACCGCCGGGCGGCATGTGTATCGATTTCCGAACGCAAGAGAACGACAGGACCGGTGCTCGTCGCAATATCGTGACGCCGGGTACACCGATCCGGGAATCACAACCGACTGGAGGAAAGTCAATGACTCGGCGAATCAAGAGCTTCACCCCGGGCACCGGCATCAGCATCGCCAAATGCCTCGCCCTCTTTGCACGGCCTCCCGTGCACTACTTTATTGGCCTGTTTTCGCACTTGATCGGCCAAGTAAAGATTTTCCCCCCGGAGAAGCTTCAAGAGTTCCGCAGCCTTAATCAGTTTTTTCAGCCTCTCTTCCTTTGAATCTGTTTGAAGTCCTTTCGAGACTTTCTCCTCCAACGCTTGCTCCAGGGCACTCCTGGACAGTGCCACGGATGCGATGAACAGACCGAGCAGATACGCACGAGTAGCCTCTCGTAAATAGATATTCACAGGGCCTTCAGGATATTCGCTGATGACCAACGGATCCATCCGAAGGGCGCGGGACACCATAGTGGGGATTTGATTAACCAGAGTGAAGCAAAAGCAATCATCCAAAAGAGATTCCAGAATATCTCGACCGATGTCGGTCCGTCGAAAAATCTCAACCTCTGCTGACGGCCAGCCCAAAACTGAAAGTGGGGTTCCGCTGCAAAGGCCTTCTACCGACTTCATTAGTTCTTCATGCTTAAGTTTCCTTTCTTGCAGTATCTCTGGTAGTTCCTTTTTTTCTCTTTCAACGTCCAAACGATCTTCGTCGTTTAGTATGTCAATCAAAAATTCAGAAGTAATAAACATAGGGACCTCCTCGTTAGAAGTAGTCACGGCGAGCGCCTTTTTCTCGCCGTGGTTTTTTCTTTCTTCCCGGCCCACGGGCTACGACCCGAAGGGGGCGAAAATCGTATTCCGGGCGGAGGTCGTCCCGAACCGCTCGACTAGATTTCTTCTTCATAGACTTCTCTTTGTCTGCTCCCTCACCCCTCGACTCTGCTCGGGGCAGGCTCTCGCGGCTCGGATGGCAGCACGCCGACAATCGTTATGCCTGCCTGATCCGCCCGTTCGATCATCTCCTCGCGGTCAAACAGCAGCGTTTTTCCGGCGTCCACGCTCAAGGCTGTAGCGCCCGATTCCTTCATGACGGCGATAGTAGGCAATCCCACCACGGGGACATCAAAACGCATGTCCTGATGGGGTTTTGCGACCTTCACCACGCTCAAGGGTTTTCCTTGAGCCAGTTCTGCCGCTCGCCGGATGGCGGCGTCGGTCCCTTCCATCGCCTCCACGGCCACGCAGGCCCGGTTGCCCACCACCACCGTCTGCCCGATGTCCCAGCGGGCCAGCTCCCGCGCCACCTTCCTTCCGTAATCCAAATTGGCCTTCTCGTCCGCGCTGGGCCTGCGCCGGGTCAGCACACCCTCGCCCGCCAGTAACGGCTCCAGAAACAGCGTGGATTCCTCCAGGACGATGCCTTCATCGCCGAGCACCTTGGCCACGCCACCGATCAGCGAGTTGGTGTTTTTTTGAGGGAGCGACATCAGCAACTGCAACAATTTCCAGTCCGGGCGGAGGGAAGAAAATATTCGGTTGTGTTTCACCTGCCCGGCCATGATCGCCCGGCTGACGCCCTGCTCCTTGAAGATTTGAATCAGCCGCGAAAGCTCGCCCAGCCCCAGCCAGTAGAAGCAACCGGCGCGCGACTCCAGCTCCGGGGCGGCCTCTTCCCGGATGGCGGCCACCACCATCTGGATGCCCCGGCTGCGGGCGGCCTCCAAAACCAGCAGCGGAAACTGGCCGCTGCCGGCGATGAGGCCGTAGCGCGGCAGGTCTCCTTCCGGCTGCTTCATTGGATTCCTGTAGGACAGGCAAGCCTGCCTGTCAGTTGGGATACAGCACAGGCCTGGAGGCCTGCACCTACTTAATCACTCCCCGCTCGGAGCTTTCAATAAAACGGATTAACTCCTTCACGTCTTCTGCGCCAGCCAACTCTTCGCGAATCTTTTCGAGCGCCTGCGTGGTGTTCAGCTTGGAGGAGAGCAGGAGGCGAAAGGCGCGGCTCAGTTTTTCGCGGCTCTCGGAGGAAAATCCATGTCGTTCCAGACCCACCGTGTTGACGCCATAGGTGTGAACCTTCCTCTCCGAGACGGTCTTGGAAAAGGGGAGCACGTCCTTAGTAATCACGCTATAGCCGCCCACCAGGCTGTGGCGTCCGACCCGGCAGAATTGGTGGACGCCGGAGAAGGCGCCGATCACGGCGTAGTCCTCGATCACCACATGCCCGGCGAGCGTGGTGCCGTTGGCGAGGACGGTATGGTCGCCGACGAGGCAGTCGTGCGCAATGTGGGCGTAGGCCATGATGAGGTTGCCGTCGCCGATGCGTGTGAGGCCGCCGCCGCCCTCCGTCCCCCGGTGCACGGTGATGAACTCGCGGAAGGTGTTCTCCCTGCCGATCACCGTCTCGGTGCGCTCCCCGCGGAACTTCAAATCCTGCGGCACGACGCCTATCGAGGAATAGGGAAAGAAGCGGTTGCCGGGGCCCACGCGCAAAGGGCCGTCCATGTAGACGTGCGCCATCAGCTCGCAGCCGTCTTCGATCTCCACTTCCTCGCCGAGAACGCAGTAGGGGCCCACCCGGACGTTTTCTCCGAGCTTCGCGCCGGGATGAACCACCGCGCTTGGATGCACCCGCTCGAGATCGACGCTGCCCATCAAGACTTCTCCACTGGCTTGTCCGCTATTTTGCACAGGACCACGGCTTCTGCGGCCAACTGTCCGTCAACCAATGCCTTGCCCCTCATCCGCCAGAAGGTGGCCCGCCGCGACAGCACCTCCACCTCCAGGCGCAGTTGATCGCCGGGAAAAACGGGTCGCCGGAATTTGGCCTTCTCGATGGCGGCGAAAAACACCAGCTTGGAATCCGCATCCGGCAGGTCGCGCAGCACCAGCACGCCTCCCGTTTGCGCCATCGCCTCCACAATCAACACGCCCGGCATTACGGGGAAATTGGGGAAGTGGCCGGTAAAGAACGGCTCGTTGATGGTCACGTTCTTGATTCCGACAATTCGCTTCTGCGGTTCCAGTTCCAGGATGCGGTCCACCAGCAGGAACGGAGGACGGTGCGGCAGGATTTTCTGTATCTCATTGATATCGAGGATCATGATGTTCTATTCTGGGCGCTCCATTCTGGACCCTTCACTCTGCGAGACTCCGCGGGCACTCTGGTATGGTAACAAAAAGGCTGCTGATCTCCGCTCCCCGGATGAAGCTGCTTTCAGGGGTCCTGCTTGGAAGATGCCGCTTTGTTAATGGAATCTAGTTGATTATATTCGAATTGTTGTGGCTAGATGCGCCGAAATTTGACAATACTCATGTGGAGCCCCACGGAATCCTGACGCAGATGAGTTTCCTTTATACTAGGATTCCAGCGCTTGCAGGAACTCCTCAACGGTAAGGCCCGCCTTGGCGATCAGACTCCGGAGCGTGCCGCGAGCTACCTGGGTATGGTTCGGCACCGAGAGCGTGGCGATCTGTCCCGGTTTGGTAAGGATGATGTGGCTGCCCCGCTGCCGCGCCACCTCCCAGTTCAGTCTACGAAAAGCCCGCACCACTTCCTGAGGTCGGAGAAGTGGAACAGGCGGCATCAGACGGGAACTTCCACTTCGCGGACGGTAACGGTAAGCGGCAGGCCCCTCTCGGCGCGCACAGCCAAACATTCTTGGATGGCTTCCTGAATGTTTTGCTCAGCTTCCTCAGAGGTCTTGCCCTGGCTCACGCACCCTGGAATGGAAGGACACTCCGCGACAAACATGCCGTCCTCATCTTGCGTGATCGTAATTAGAAACTTCATAGCTACCCCAATTATACGCGGGTTGGTATCCATTGGAAACAAGCGCAGAACGGAACAATGGACTAGGAAAGAAAAGAATGGTCCCGTCTCTGGGACCCGGAAACAGCCGCTTCGCGGGCTATGCGCCGCACATAGTGCTTGGCTCCTGAAATCGGGTTGATTATATTCGAATTGTTGTGTGATTCAGAAGGATTCTGGAGTAACCCCGATGGACTCTATTTTGCGCACCCTCCAGGCTCAGCAGGGCGAGATGGTGAAGATGCTCCGGCGTTTGGTCGAAGCCGAATCCCCCAGCACGGACAAGGCCGCCGTCGACCGCTTCGGCGCGATGGTGGGCGGGATTGCCCGCCGGATGCAGGCCCGCGTCCGGGTTTTCCCTTCGCGGCAGACAGGCAACCACCTGCGGGCGGAGTTTCGGCTGGGGCCGGGGCGAACGGACGGCCAGATCCTGCTGCTGGGACACCTGGACACGGTCTGGGAACGGGGCACGATTGCCCGCATGCCGTTCCGCGTGCGGCGGGGACGCGCCTGCGGGCCGGGCGTCTTCGACATGAAGTCGGGAATCGTCGCCGCCCTGTTCGCGCTGCGCGCCCTGCGGACACTGCGCATCCCGGTAAAGAAAAAAGTCGTGCTGCTGCTCATCTCCGACGAGGAGACCGGAAGTCTCACCTCTCGTCCCCTTACGGAACGCGAGGCGCGCCGCAGCGACTGCGTCCTGGTGCTGGAACCGGCCCATGGATTGAAGGGAGCGTTGAAGACTTCCCGCAAGGGGGTCGGTGAATTCGAGATTCGGATAAAAGGGCGCGCCGCTCATGCCGGGCTCGACCCGGAAAAAGGAGCAAGCGCCATCGAGGAACTGGCCCGGCAGATTTTGCGGGTGAAGCAGTTCGCCGACCGGCGCAGAGGCATCACCATAAACGTGGGAGTGATCTCCGGCGGCACGCGCTCGAACGTCGTCGCAGCGGAGGCCGCCGCCGTGGTGGACGTGCGCGTTGCCAGGGTCCGGGACCAGCGGGAGATTGAAAGGAAGATTCGGTCGCTCCAGCCCGCCGACCGGCGAACGAGCTTGAAAATTTCCGGCGGGAAGAATCGTCCGCCGCTCGAACGCACGCGGCAAGTCGCCCAGCTCTTCGAGCGAGCGCGCGCGCTGGCTCGGCCTCTGGGCATTACGCTCACTGAAGCCGACGTGGGAGGCGGATCGGACGGCAACTTTACGGCTGCCCTGGGAGTCCCCACCCTGGACGGGCTGGGAGGCGTCGGCGAGGGCGCGCACGCGCCTCACGAAAACATCCTGCTTCGGGAGCTGCCCCGCCGCGCGGCATTGCTGGCGCATTTGATCGCCAGCTTCTGAGACAATATGGCTTTTCAGAACACTTTGTTCTGTTTGCTCCTTGGCGCCCCGAATAGTTTTTTTGCCTCGCGCCCGCGCTGGTTGCGGTAAACTGACCGCTCCCAAAAACCCTGAAAGGCCGAAAAACCTAATGACCAAAGCGACCAAAAACATCCAGGTCCCGAAAGGTTTTCTTTTTGCAGCAGCGGAAGGCGGGCTGCGCACGCACGGCCATGGCCCGGATGTGGCCTTGATCTACTCGATGGTCCCGGCCCGCGTGGCGGCGCTGTTCACCACCAACCGCCTGCAGGCGGCGCCCATTGAGATTTCACGAGACCATCTCCGGCGGAGCCGTCACGCTGCGCAGGCAATCCTGGTGAACGCGGGAAACGCCAACTGCGCCACCGGCGCGCAGGGCGAGCGCGCGGCCCGGCAGTGCGCCGCAAAGGCAGCCGAGCTGTTCCGTATCCGCCCGGAGCATGTGCTCGTGGCATCGACCGGCGTCATCGGCGTGCCGCTCGAGGCGCGCCGAATCACAGGATTGCTTCCCGCCCTCGCCCGCCGCCTGCATCCCCGGGCGGTTCACGCCGTATCCCGCGCCATTTTGACCACCGATACACGGCCCAAGGTAGTCTCCCGCACAATTCCTCTGGCAGGCCGCCGGATCACGATCCTGGGCATGGCGAAAGGCGCGGGGATGATCTATCCGCGCATGGCGACGATGCTGGGCTTTTTCTTCACCGACGCGGCCCTCGATCCTCGCTTCGTGCAGGCGGCGGCGCGCCGCATGTGCGCGGCCAGCTTCAACCGCATCTCCGTGGACGGCGACACCTCTCCGAACGATACGGTCTATCT
The DNA here is from genome assembly GCA_022567475.1 of Acidobacteriota bacterium. Lineage (GTDB taxonomy): Bacteria > Acidobacteriota > Terriglobia > 2-12-FULL-54-10 > 2-12-FULL-54-10 > JADFGZ01. The sequence goes on from JADFGZ010000224.1 coordinate 6,269, forward strand.
CATGGCCAACGGAATGGCCGGGAACCGGGCCATTACGGAAAAAGGTCCCGCCGGAAAAAAGTTTCTCCAAACATTGACCGAGATCGCGCAGCAGTTGGCCATAGCGATGGTCGCCGACGGCGAGGGCGCGCACAGGGTCGCGGAGATTCGCGTGGAGGGAGCGGCATCGGAAAAACAGGCTGAGGCTCTGGCCCGCTCGATTGCTCTTTCGCCGCTGGTCAAGACCGCCCTGGCCGGAGCGGACCCCAACTGGGGACGGATTCTTTCCGCTGCGGGCAACGCCGGGGTGGAGTTTGACCCGCGACGCGCGGACATCTATCTGAACCGCGTCCGGGTCTGCCGCCAAGGAGGAGCGGCAAAGTTCAGCGAGGCCGCCGTACAGCGCCAACTGCGCGGCAAACAAGTGCTCATCCGTTTGGTGTTGCAGGGAGGGAAGGCTACAGCGCGCTTTTGGACCTGCGACTTCACCAAAGAATACATCCGCATCAACGCCAGCTACCGGACATGAAAGCTTGCATCATAAAATCTTGCATCAGTGACAGGTGGAACAAGAGGCTTTATGAAATACGCCGTGATCATCGAGAAAGGTCCGAACAACTACTCGGCTTATGTTCCCGATCTTCCAGGTTGCGTCTCTACGGGAAAGACGCTGGAGGCGGTCGAGCGCCATATAAAAGAAGCGATCGAACTTCACCTGAAGGGCTTGCGAGAAGAAGGACTGCCCATTCCCGAACCCTCCACGCACTGCCAGTATATAGAGACTGCCAGATTGTAGATTGAGCGTTAGGTAGGATGGTAGCGGCAAACCGACTATGGCGGTGAGGGTGGGATTCGAACCCACGGAGCCCGCAAAGGCTCAACGGTTTTCGAGACCGCCCGATTCAACCACTCTCGCACCTCACCGTGTGGTTTTTAACAGATTAGCAG
>JADFGZ010000225.1 GCA_022567475.1 Acidobacteriota bacterium
GCCTTCCCGTTTGGTGAGCAAATTTATCCCTTGGGCATTGACCACGCGCAGCGGCAATGCCTCTGCCAAGGCCTCAAGGAGGAACTGAAGTTCATTGCTGCTGGCCCAGATCTGCCCTTTGTGCACGTTGTAGAGGCATTTGTAAAGTCTTTCAATAGAGTCAGCTCGGCAGAAGATGCCGCGAGCCCCGCCCCGAAAAGCATCGACCACCAAGTCACGCTCGGGAGAATCGAGCAGCATAACCACACGTGTATTCGGTTGGGAAGCGCCCAGTTCGCGCAACACCTTGAAACCGAACAGTGAACCATCCTGCAGGTTTGCGCTGATCAGGGCCACGTGGGGAGCGTGTTTTTTTGCAGCATTCAGGACTTCCATTGAATCTACCGCAGAGGAAACGACATTGAGGCAATGCGAGCGACGTTTCAGGGCCGCGGCCAGTAGCTGGCACCCCATGCGGCTTGAATCTGCGATAAGGACAGTTAGGACGCTGGGCGGGATTCTTGAAGACAGTTTCATTCGTTTCATAATAGAGTCACTCAGCTATTGGACCGGATTCCGCTCTACCCAAATTCGCGGCACATGTATAGCCAAAGCAACTATTGTGTCAACTGATTGAACACACAGTAAGTTCATCAGGACACGAAAGGGCAAGACAGGAAAAAACGGAAGAGTTTTTCCGTTTTGTGACACAATTGAGGAATGTACTGCAGCGTCACTGGCAAGCGATTAACACTGGTAGCTAGTTTCCCTGCGGGCCGAGAGAAGGGCTGGGGAGTTGCTGGCGGGGATGGAAAAACCCCACGGAACGAGACCACCCACGGGGTAACACGATGTTACCTCGCTATCCGACTTAGGCATAACCCGGATGCAGTCCCGCCGCTGGCAGGCTAAACCATTAACGAACTGGATTGCGTTCTACTGGAGTGGAGTGTATTTCACCCAATCCACAAAGAAGTATCGAGGTGTTGCGGTGGTTGCCAAACCACCCCACCACGGGCTGTTCGTTCCCCAGTGGTTGATCATGAAGTGTGCGGAAGCCCTGGGCACATTCGTTGTGTGCTTCGCCTGGAGCTCATCATCGACGTAGTAGGTCACGCTCCTCTTTTCCCAGACAAGCTTGTAGGTTTTGAACGCAGTGTTCAGCCCGGGGACCGGGACCACGCTGACGGTATTGTCGCTCTCCCCGGGTCCGGTACGCGAGTTCTTATTATTCCAGTTCACCATGTAGAGCGTCTCGTCGTCGAGGCTGTCATCCTCTAAACTATGGCCCGAAAATTCAAAGTCGATTTCTGTCTCTGAGTTGTTCACATAAATGAATCCAGCAGACACGCTTCCCGTTGTGGGAGACCCGGAGCCTGCCGGAATGTCAGCCGTGGAGGACATCCGCATTCTCCACTCGTAGGTGCCGTAACCGTAAGTGTCTTGGGTGTAGATTAAGGCTCCTTGGGAGATCACCCCGGAGGAATTGTCTACGGTGCCGTAGTCCTGGGTTAGACGCAAGCGAAGGTATCCGTCTGCAACGCTTACGTGCTCTGCCAAATAATATCCGACGTGGTTGAAGGGTATGTATCCCGGGGCCGAAAATTTCCGGGCCGGGTCCTGCCAGTCCTCGATCATCCAACGACTCCCGAGGTTTCCGTCTTCAAAGTGTTCTTCCCAGCCCGTGCCTCCCCGGTTTTTTTGACCTTTGTTTTCACCTTGGGGAGGAGCCGCTGCTGCGGTATCGGCTGCTATGGAGATAAACGCCATCGTAGTCATTACTACGATTGCGAGCGACACCAACAAATTCGGTAGCCTTGCCATGGGTAATTATTTCCTTTCGCACGAAGGCGCGATTGCTCGGTAACAGCAATCGGGTAACCTGAGCCTACGCCGGAATTGATGGGGCCGAATTGGATTGGGACCGCTTCAGAGGCGGGACGAACACCGCTCTCCGCAGCACCATACTTGGCCTCTTAGCTATCGGACAGGATTCCGCTCTCTCCAAATTCGCCGCAGATGTATGGCCAAAACAACCGGGGTGCCAGGGTATTGAAAACACAGCAAGTCCTTCAGGACACGAAAAGGCAGTACAGGAAGAAGGGGAAAAGTATTTCTATTTTGTGACAAAGTTGCGCATTGTTATGTGACCAGCCGATCCATGCGCATGTCACCCCGCGTCTTTTAGAACTGGAAGCCGTAGACATTGCCGTACTGGAGGTGCTGGTCAATCACCCATTGCACCTTCTGCTCGCTTTCCGGGTTCCTCAGCAACCAGCCGTTCTGCTGCCTGGCATCTTTCAGCTTTTGGTAGAAATCCTTCCGGTCGGCTGAGGCCATGCGCTCCAGCAGCTTCAGCATCTCGGGCTTTTGTTTCACCTCACCCACCGCATGGGCGAGCGCCAGCAACGCGGTGTTCATTTGGACGGCGAGCGCCTTCCGGTAGGGGGCAGCATCTTTCACGTCTTTCAGGACGGAGAGGCCCAGAAAGGCGTCCGAGATCTGCGACTCGTACATGGCAACCATGCCCGCGCTGTAACCGCTCATGAAGACGGCGTCGGAATTTTCACTGTCACCGGCTTTGTCCATCTGCTGTGCATGGAGCGTGGCGACCCCTGCCAGCGGCGTTATCAGTACGATCATTGGCAGCACAATCTTTGCCAGTACGATTGAGGTGATTCGCATGGGTGGGCCTCCTTTCGAGCGACACAACTTTTGCTCAGGTCTTGCTCAAGTCTTGTTCCGGCTGACCCGCAGCAACGCCCGTGCCAGACAACATAGTACGAAACCGCCGGCTGCGGAGCTAGCGGCTGGCGGCTGAAGCCGAATCAACTGACACCGAATAAATAGAAGGCAGATGCTCCGCAAGCGTCTGCCATCGCTCGCCTGCGTCGCGGGAATAAAAAAGCTGCCCGGTCTCGGTGCCGACGTACACGCCCGCCGGAGAGAACCCGTCCGCCGCCATCGCTTCCCGCAGCACCGTCATATAGGCGTTTTCCTGGGGCAGGCCCCTGGTCAGCAGCTTCCACGATCTTCCGGCATCGCGGCTTCGTGCCACCGCAAACTTTCCTTTCAGGTTGCAACGGAAGTAGGAAGATTCCATGGGCACGGTGAACAGCGTCTCCGGCTCCGCCGCCGGAACCGCCAAGCCGAAACCGAAGCGGCTGGGCAGGCCTCTGGAGATGTCGGTCCATCTCTTGCCGTCGAATTTCCCCCGGTAAACCCCGCAGTGGTTTTGTTGAAACAGCGCGCCCGTGCAGGCAGGGTGAGCCAGGAGCTTATGCACGCACTGGCCGACAACGGGAAACTTCTTGGGAAGGAAATCCGCCCGCACGCCCTGATTGTAGGGCTCCCATGTGTGGCCGCCGTCTGCGGAACGGAAGGCCCCGGCCGCCGAGATTCCGGCAATCATGCGCCCGCCTCCCAGACACTGGATGGAGTGGACCATCAAACCGCCTGCGCCCGGCTGCCAGTGCGGGCGGGTCGCGTGACGGTTCAGCGACCGAACTTCTTCCCAGCTCCGCCCCCAGTCTTCGCTGCGAAACAGCAGCGCCGGGTCCGCTCCGGCATAGACGACCTTGGGCTCATCGGCGCTTGCTGGACAGATGTTCCAAATGCGGCCGAGTTTTGTTTTTGGCAGGCTTTTTACTTCGAGTCCATTTTCTGAGAGCTTCCAGGATTTTCCGCCGTTGCTGCTGGCGTGGATGTGAGGTCCGAACCAAGCGCTGTTCACGGCGGCGTAGAGCCGCCTCGGATCGCGGCCATCCTGCGCGACGTGGTTCACCTCGCAGCCCTTGAAGAACGGACCTTCCGTGTCCCAGCGCTTGCGATCCGTTGTTCGAAAAACGAAGGCTCCCTTGCGCGTGCCGATCCAGAGAGCGAGAGGAGTAGAGCGTTTCCCAGCCATTGTGGCTCGATTCTACTGAAAATTAGCGGGTGTTCATAGAAGGGAATGGCGCGCTGGCGGTGTGGAAGATCGAAGCTCAGCGAGTAGGAGGGGTGGTTTCCGACGCAGCGGCCTTGCGGGCGCTGAGAACGGCAAAGTTCAGGTAGCGCCAGAAACAGCCTGGCGCCTGAAAACCCGTTTTAGAGAGCGTTGCCACCAGGAAGGAAATCGTCGCCGGATGGTCCTTTTCGCAGTGCCTGCGGTACCATGCGGCGCTGTCTTCTCCGTTCCGCTCCATGAATTCGCGCCACAACTGATACTGCTGCTCCCGCACCGCCGTCGATTCATCGGCAATCACCTCGGAGGCGAGGAAGACTCCGCCAGCCTTCAGGCTGCGGTATGCACGGCGGAAAAAACCGTAGCGCTCCTCCAGCTCCATGTGATGCAGGGAGAGCGCAGCAACAATGAGGTCGTAGTTCTCGCCAAGATCGTCGGAGCGGAAATCTCCCAGTTGGTAGCTCACCCTATCGACGCCCGAAAGCCGGGAGCGGCAGGAGTCGAGCATTTCCTGTGTCAGATCGAAGGCCGTCAGCTCTGCATGTTTGTATTCCGACAGCAGGCGCGCCGCCAGCAGCCCCGGCCCGCATCCCAGGTCGAGTATGCGAAGGGGCGCTTCCCGGTCGAAGGGAATGAGACCGAGCAGGATTTCCCGTTGCTCGTCAAAGAACGGCACCAGCCGTTTCATCAGGCCGGGATAGTCGGAGACTTGCGCTTTGAAGTGATGGCGTATGCTGTCAGGTTCCATGCGGCTGTCAGGTTCTATTCAATGGCGGCGTTTCAAGCGTCCTTTTCATTTTCATTGGTTTTCCTGGTATGGTTTCCCTTGGTCTTGGCTGCCCGCCAGTTTTTGCAGGTACAGGGTGGCATTGGCTTCGGCCACCAACGGCTTCTGTTCGGAGTCAATGCGGATTTCCGCGCGGGCATCGATGAGCCGCCGCCGCCGGCCCAGCGTCCAGGCCCGGATCGTCAATTCCGTTCCCGCCTGAACCGGCTGCCGGAACCGCGTCTCGACGCGCGCGGTGACGCCGAACAGCCCCTGGAAATGGAGCGCCCAGGCCATGGCCTCGTCCATGAGGGCAAACGTCACGCCGCCATGCAGCAGCCCGGGCCAGCCGTCATGTTCGGTGCGGGCCGTGTAGGAGGCGCGGCTGCCGTGATCGCCGTCGGCAACGAACTGAACGTGGAGTCCTGCGGCGTTGTCCGGACCGCAGACGTAACAAAGGTTGGTGCTGGGTATCAACCGTACTGCTGGTTTGTCTTCTGACGGCATCCTTCCACTCCGATCTTTTATTCCGGTATTCCGGCAGTGTGGTTCCCGGTCCCGAATCGCCGCCGGAGACTGATTGCTGCGCTGCGCCAGAAGCGCCAGTAAATCTTAAAGATGGAACAGCGCCCTGAACGCTGCAAGGAAAAACTGAAGACATGCGTCAGAAGCCAGAGCAGCCCTCAACGCGAGCCGGAAGGGCGCGTGGCGGGAGGAGTCTCAGGAGAAGGGGGCGTCTTCAATTCCGCCACGATTTCCCGTGTGATCTGGCGGGCTTGCTCCAGTGATCCGGGGTCGAGCGAGATCGCCCCGACGCGCGGATGTCCTCCCCCGCCGTACCGCTCGCAGATGGTGGCGAGGTTGTGCTGGACAGCCGCCCGGTTCCAGGGATTGGATCCGATAGAAATCTTGGTGCGGAAACTGGAAGGGCAGATGCTGACGGTGTAGACGCATTCCGGAAACAGGTAGTACGGCCCGAACTTGTTATAGACCTCCATGTCCTGCCCGGTGAGATCAAAAAAGACAACTCCCTGATCGCAATGCGCGTTCTGGCGGATGTAATCGAGTGAGCGGAGGTGGCTCTCGAACAACGGCTGGAACTGGCCGGCAATTTTTTTATCCGCCGCAATCTCGGGCAGCGACCGGCTGGCTATCTGGGAAATCAGCCACAGGGGAAGGTCGTCCTCGGAGCCGGCTTCCATCGCCAGGGCCAGTTGCAGCGCCGGCGCCTTCATCTGGACGGCGGTCTCCGCATCTGGAAACAGCGCGCCGTCCACGACGTCAGCCCAATGGATCAAATCATCCAAGGCGCTGGTGTCAAACCCGAATTTTTTCCGCCCCACGGTGGCGATAAATTTGGTGCAGGACCGGAAGTCCGGATCGTAGAATTTCTTGCCGCTGCGGTCGTTGCGGAAATGGACGGCGTCCTCCTCGGTGAGAAAGGCGCTCTGGTGATGGTCGAACCACCAGGTGAGACGCGGCGAGTTGCAGTATTTGAAGTCCACGATGGCGTTCTCATCGCCGTCGAACAGCTTCTCGTCGAACAGTTGGGAGGCGCGATGGGCCAGGCCGGTGTAGAAAAACTCGGCTTTGGAATCAATGCAAGTTTGATAGAGCCGGGTAAAGGTCGCCGCCGAAGCTACCCCGTCAAAACAGCGGTCATGAAAAAAAACTCGTATCTTCATTCTGCCTGGCTTTTTCCCCTGGTCCGGATTAGACGCCAATCCCGGTCCCGCAGATTGCATCCATAGATTTTTCCCATAAGATTTCTTCCATAGCAGGACCCATTTGCCGGCCCAGCCAAATTTGAGTCCTCGTCGGGCGCGAATCGTTACAGATACTCGATTACATCGGCGTTTTCAAGTGAAATCCGCTTGCCTACAGTGACGGACCTTTTTGCATTCCCCGCTCCTGCGGGGGTTCGGCGGAGATTTTTGATGCCGCCGCCGGGAGTTGGCTCTGGAAATCGCCCCGAAAAGCGCACTGAAACTCTCTGAGAATTATAGACGCGTGTACGCATTACGGTGCGGAAGCTTCCCCCCCAAGGAAGACAAAAAATGTCTGAAACGACTGACTAAAAAAGGCATTCTTCGGAAAGCCGAGATTCGGCAAGGGGGTGTTGTAATTATGTTCATGCATGCCGGACAGGGTTGCTAAGTCCTTGCAATCTAAATAAAATGGCGGAAGTGCCGATCATTCATGTTGACAGGTTGCCGCAAGAAGGCAAAAGCGGTATGCGGATTGCTAATACTTCTTTGAGGTGAAGATTCGCGAATGAATACCCCCTCAGCCGGGCCGGACAGAGCAACCGTAATGACGAAACAGAATGGCTTCTCCCTGATTGAGCTGTTGATGGTTGTAGCGATCATCCTGATCATAGCTGCGATTGCCATACCCAACTTGTTGCGATCCAAGGCTGCTGCCAACGAAGCTGCCGCAGCCAATTCGATGGCGCAGTTGGCCCAATCAAACATAATTTACGTCTCTACTTACGCC